>DUOB01000134.1 GCA_012839035.1 Propionibacterium sp. | reverse complement strand
TCACCCGCTCGTTTTGCGGGGGAGCGTGCCGACTCTCTGAACACCATGCGTGACTTTCTTCGTTCGTATTGGAGACTCCAACCGTGACGACTGCACCCACACGGGCCCCGCAGGTCGAGGATGATTCGGCCGTTGAAGCCGGACTCGCATCCAACACCCGCGAGATCGGGGACAAGGTATTCAAGGGCTTTTCACTCGGCTCCGGGATCATGATCTTCGTCATTCTCGGGCTGGTGGCTCTCTTCCTGATCCTCCAAGCACTCCCCGCCTTCACCGCCGAACCTGGTTCGCTGCCCTATGGCGGCGGCCACTTCTGGCCCTATGTGGCCCCCTTTGTCTTCGGCACCCTCTGGTCCTCCGCGCTCGCCCTGCTGATCGCGGTGCCTATCAGTGTCGGGATCGCCCTGTTCATCTCGCACTATGCGCCGCGGAAGCTCGCAGCCGGGCTCGGTTACACCATCGACCTGCTCGCTGCTGTGCCCTCCGTCGTGTTCGGCCTGTGGGGCATCAACACTCTCGCCCCGGCCGTCCAGCCGCTCTATGCCTGGCTGAACACCAACCTGGGCTGGATCCCACTGTTCGCCGGGCAGGCGTCCGGCACGGGTCGCACCATGCTGACCGCCGCGCTGGTCCTGGCGGTGATGATCCTGCCGATCATCACGTCCCTCTCGCGCGAGGTCTTCCTCCAGACCCCGTCGCTGCAGGAGCAGGCATCCCTCGCGCTGGGCGCCACCCGTTGGGAGATGATCCGCCAGGTGGTGTTCCCCTTCGGTCGCTCCGGTGTGGTGTCCGCGTCGATGCTCGGCCTGGGCCGAGCACTCGGTGAGACGATGGCCGTCGCCATGGTGCTCTCCGGTGGTGCAGCCATCACCTTCAAGCTCCTCACCTCGCAAAACCCGAACACGATCGCCGCCAACATCGCGCTTGCCTTCCCGGAGGCATTCGGTGTCGGTGTCAATCAGCTGATCGCCACGGGTCTGATCCTGTTCGCCATCACCCTCGCCGTGAACATGCTCGCTCGCTACATCGTGAGCCTGCAGGAGGCCAAGGTCGAGGAGTCCAAGGGGAAGAAGAAGCGCGCATGAGCACCATGATCCAGGACCCCAAGCCGGTCGAGCGGACGTCCGAGAAGAACCCGCTGACCTCCGGTCAGCTGCCCAAGTGGATGGAACTGGCCACCGCAGTGGTGGTCATCGCCATCGCCGCAGCTCTGCTCTCGATCACGGGATCGTTCAACATCGGGTTGTTGGTCGCCGTCGCCTTCGTGCTGTTCCTCATCGTGATGTACGCCGCCTCCGCCGGCGTGGAGGGCACCCGTCAGGCCGCCAACCGGGTCGCGAAGTACGTCGTGTTCTTGGCCTTCACGTTGGCGATCATTCCGTTGATTTCGCTGATCGCCCAGGTCATCAGCCGTGGCTTGACCCGCTTCGACATGACCTATTTCACCTACTCGATGAGCGGTGTCTATGGCGACATGGCCGGCGGCGCCATCCACGCGATCTGGGGCACGCTGATCATCACCGGAATTGCCACCCTCATTTCGGTGCCGATCGGATTGTTCACCGCGATCTACCTGGTGGAATACGGCGGCAAGAACGCTCTCGCGCGGGGCATCACGTTCCTGGTGGACGTCATGACCGGCATTCCGTCGATCGTGGCCGGCCTGTTCGCCTTCTCGATGTTCGTGCTGTTCGTCGGGCCGGGCACCAAGTCGGGCCTCGCCGGCGCGGTAGCGCTCTGCATCCTGATGATCCCCTATGTCGTCCGCAACGCCGAGGAAGTGCTGCGCCTGGTTCCCCGTGGCCTGCGTGAGGCGTCCTATGCGCTCGGCGTGACCAAGTGGCGCACGATCGTCAAGGTCGTCATCCCGACCGCGATCTCCGGCATTGTCTCCGGCGTGATCCTCGCGATCGCGCGCATTATCGGTGAGACCGCTCCACTGCTCCTCACCGCCGGCTTGGCGACCAACTTGGTCACCAACCCCATGCCGAACCCGACGATCAACCAGATGACCACCCTGCCGGTGTTCGTCTATTACCAGTACATGCAGCCCGGCACGAGCCCGGACGCGAACTATGCGCGTGCATGGACCGGCGCGCTGGTGCTGATCCTGATCGTCATGACGTTGAACCTTGTGGGACGCTTCATCGCGGCCCGCTTTGCCCCGAAGACCAAGAAGTAATCCCGGAAGAAATCAGGAGAGAACATGGGAAAGCAGCTTGAGCTCAAGGACCTCTCGATTTATTACGGGAAGTTCAAGGCCGTCGAGAGCGTCAACATGCTCATCGAGCCCAACGCGGTCACTGCCTTCATCGGTCCGTCGGGCTGCGGCAAGTCGACCGTGCTGCGCAGCCTCGACCGCATGCACGAGATCACCCCGGGTGCCTGGGTGGACGGCGAGGTGCTGCTCGACGGCCACAACCTCTATGCCAAGAACGTGGACCCGGTGCGCGTTCGTCGTCACATCGGCATGGTGTTCCAGCAGCCGAACCCCTTCCCGACCATGACGATCGCGGACAACGTGCTGGCGGGCGTCAAGCTCAACTCCAAGCGCATGCCGCGCTCGGAGCAGCAGGATCTCGTCGAACAGTCCCTGCGCGGCGCGAACCTGTGGGAAGAGGTCAAGGACCGGCTCGACCGCCCAGGTGGCGGTCTGTCCGGTGGCCAGCAGCAGCGCCTGTGCATCGCCCGCGCGATCGCCGTGAAGCCCGAGGTGCTGCTCATGGACGAGCCCTGCTCGGCGCTCGACCCGATCTCGACCCTCGCGATCGAGGATCTGATCCAGGAGCTGAAGCAGAACTACACCGTGGTCATCGTGACCCACAACATGCAGCAGGCCGCTCGCGTCTCCGACAAGACCGGCTTCTTCAACATCGAGGGCACCGGCAAGCCGGGCAAGCTGATCGAGTTCGACCGCACCGAGACGATCTTCTCGAATCCGTCCCAGCAGGACACCGAGAACTACATCTCCGGTCGCTTCGGCTGAGCCGGCAAGACAGATCACGACGCTCAGCGTTCGTTACACCGAACGGCATCATCGCAGTCCTAGACTGTGGTGATGCCGTTCCGTTGTTTCCGGGCGGCGGCCGGCGTACTCGTGGCCGCGCTCGCGCTCACCGCCTGCCAATCCTCTCAGCCGGAGGGACCGCCCCCTCCCCCCTCCCCCACGGCGACTCCTGCGGGTCCCTGTCCCCCCGGTGACCTCCTCATCGAGACCACCCCGAACGATCAGCCTCTCCTCGAGGCACAGGCCGTGGATTACAGCGCCTCGTGCGAGAACCGCGCCCGGTTGACCGTGGGCTCGGCCCGGGACGGGGGCACCACCAGCTTCGTCAACGGTCTCGTCCACATCGCCGGAACCGATCTCCCCCTGAGCGAGGAGAATCTGCGCCAGGCCGAAGTCCGCTGCCTGCAACACCCTGCCTGGCATCTCCCGGTCGCCGCCGATCCGATCGCGGTGGTCTATCGCGTTGACGGGGCTGACGACTTGGTGTTGCGTCCGGCGACCCTCGCCAAGGTGTTCTCCGGCGCGATCACCCACTGGGACGATGCCGAAATCGCCGCCGACAATCCGGAAGCACTCCTGCCCGACGAACGCATCGAGGTCTTCTTCCGTTCGGGCCGCAGCGGGTCAACCCAGGCCCTGGGAGATTATCTGAACCGGGTTGCACCGGAGGCGTGGCCGGTGGGGGGTACGCCGTCCTGGCGCGGTGCCGGACAGGCCCGCGGGAGCGCCCAGGAGATTTTCGATGCCGTGGCTGCCACACCGAACGGCATCGGCTATGTGGAACAGTCCGAACTCCCCGAGCCGGTGGGCTCACCCACTCCGACCCCCACGCCAGCAGCGGAGACCCCCACACCCACTGCCCAGCCCAGCCCCGCACAGTCCCCCGACGGGGAGCCTGCCGACGAAGAGGCATCCGCCCAACCAAGCTTGTTGCGGCTGAGGCTGGACTCCGACGTCGCATTGACCATGGAGACCGCGCAGCGCGGCATCGAGTCACTCCAGCCGGAGGGCGAGGACCACGACTTGGTGCTGGTCGCCGGTCAGGAGGTGATCGAGGACGCCTGGCCGGTCGCTCGAGTCAGCTATCAGGTCGTGTGCTCCGCGGGGCAGCGCTCCGATCTCGCACCCCTGGAACGGGACTGGCTCACCTATCTCGTCTCCGACCAGGGTCAGGAGGAATTCACCGACGCCGGCCGTTTCCCCCTGTCCGCTGCCGTCCGCGACCGGGTCCGCGCCGCGGCCGACGCCCTGACCTGACCGCTTCTCAGGCCTCTGCCACGTCCTTGGCCCGGCTCCGGCGCTTGGACTTGGCGCGGCGCTTGCGCCCGAACAACGAGTCCAGCACCAGAGTTGCCCCGATGCCGAGGAATGCGACGTCCTTGGCCAGGCCGATGCCCTGCTCGGTGGGACGGAAGCCGTCTTCCTGAGTCATGCCCGGGGTGCGCAGATACATGTTCACCAGACCGGCGCTGAATGCCGTGAGGCCCGCACCGGCGAGGAACGACGGCACGAACGGCACGAGCAGTGCGCCGCCGATGGCGATCTCACCGATGGGCAGTGCCTTGGCGAACGTCTTGTCGTCCACCTGCTCCAGCAGCGGAACCCCTGCTGCTCCCATCTGTTTCATGCCGGCGGCTTGTTCTTCGCCCATGCCCAGCTTGGACACGCCGGAGTTCAGGAAGAACGCACCGGCAGCGAGACGAATGGGCAGGTGACTGAGCTTCATATGCGGATCCTTGATGGTGTGATGATGGTTGAATGTCGTCGCCACCCTATCCGGCAGCGACAACACGTCTGTCCGCCACCTCCCGGTGGCAGCAGAGCGCACGGAGGAGCCTGATGACGATTCGCCGCCGCAGCAAACGAGCTGCGTCGCTGTTGGCCGTAGCCGCTGGACTCGCGCTGGTGATGGGTTGTGGAACTGCCCAGACCAATCTCACGGAGGACACGGAAACCTTCGGCCCTGCTCGCTGCCCGAGCGGTGAGCTGAAAGGAGCCGGCTCCACGACACAACACAATGCGATCGATCATGTCGCCGCGACCTACATGGCGGTGTGTGACGAGAGGTCGTCCATCCACTACAACGCAACGTCCTCGGCCGAGGGCGTCGAGACCTTCCTGGCGGGGACCGCGGACTGGGCCGGCTCCGAGGAACCCCTCTCCCCCACTCAGGAATCCGCGGGCAGTGAGCGCTGCACCGCCGGCCAAGCGCTGAGCCTGCCGCTGGTGGCGACTCCTGTGGCCCTGGTCGTCAATCTGCCGGGGGTAGACGAGATTGCGCTGTCCGCGCCCGTGGCCGGTGGCATCTTCGATGGCCGGATCACGCGCTGGAACGACCCGGCACTGGTCGATCTCAATCCCTCCGTGTCCCTGCCCGATGCGGCGATTCGCGTGGTTGCCCGCGAGGATCCCAGCGGACTCACCGCCGGGTTGACACGCTATCTCGCCGAGCATGACGCGTGGCCCGCCGACAAGGTCGGCGAGGAGTGGAGCGGCACCGGTGAAGAGCTTGGTCGTTCCGACCTCCTGGCCGTGCTGCGGGGTACGCCCCACACCATCGGCTATGTGGAGTTCTCCGCTGCTCGGGACAACGGCCTCTCCGTGGCACGCCTGGACAGTGGCAACGGCCCGGTCGAGCTCACCGCTGAATCAGCCGTTGCAGGCCTGGCCGAAGCTGAGCTGTCCGAGAACGACGACCAACTTCGGCTGATTCCGAACTATGTGTCGGACGCCGCTGGGGCGTACCCGTTGCAGGTCGTCAGCTATCAGGTCATCTGCACCACCGGACTCACCCCTCGCGCCAAGACCCTGCTGCTCAAGGACTTTTTGGGGTTCCTGGCCTCCGATCCGCAGCAGGAGGCGCTGGGCGAACTGGGGTATACGCCACTGCCGGAGGATGCCCGCGAGCCGCTCCGGGACGCAATCGCACAGCTGGGCTGATGTCCGTGGCCTTGTTGCCTTCCTAGGATGGCGATGTGAGCAAAGCAGGGTGGTATCCGGATCCCGGCGGTCAGTCGGGCATGTTCCGCTATTGGGATGGAAGTGCCTGGTCGGCTGCCGTGTCCCCCAATCCGCAGGCGCCACCGCCGGCACCCACACTCGCCCCCGGACAAGCCGATGCTGGGGCTGCCACGTCACCAGGGAGTACGCCGGGTCCGTCCCGAGGTCGCGGCTGGCTCGTCGCAGCCTCCGTGATCGTCGTGGTGCTGGTGGTGGTCGTCGGATTCATCGTCCGGGGCATCACTCGTGGCGAAGTGCTCGGGAACGGCAGCAATCAGGGAACCCGGGGCGGCGACCAGGTCATCTGTCCGGATCTCGATCTGCAGCCGCCGACGGAGATCGCGGCACGTGACGGGCGGGTCTATGGCGGGCTGCTGTCCTATCCCGAGTTGCCGCCCCCTTGGAGCAGTCCTTCACAGGAAGTGCGGATTCCGTTCGGTTTCAACGCCGCCAAGCAGGACATCCTCGTGGACGGCTATGAGGTCAACGGCCTGGAACAGGGCTGGGTCGCGTCCGTGATGATCGGTGAATTGCGCGCCGGTGATGGGTTTTTCAACCCCGAGGACGGCGCTGCCATCGTCACGACGTGCATCATCGGCGGCTTCTACGGCGATGCGAAGGTCACCCGCAAGGACACGGTGAACGAGGCCATAAAGGTGGATGGCCACGATGCGTGGCTGGTCGAAACCGATCTGTCCTTCCGGATTCCGGGTCTCCGCACCGATGGCGAATGGCTCGCGGTGCTGATCGTGGACACCGGTGAGGGACGCTCTAGCATCTATTCCGCCTCGATCCCCAATGTTTCGCCGGAATGGGAGGCTCCCGCCCGGCAGGCGATGGCGGACCTCCGCGTCGGTTGACCTGGTCGGCCCCGTCAGCCGGGCTGATCGCCTTCGGGTTGGTCGGTTTGCTCGGCTTGGTCGGGCTGCTCGAGCTGGCAGTTCACTGCACCGTGTTTGGCCTTCATCACCACCACGCGCGTGACCTTGGTCCGGATCTCTTCCGCGAAGGCAGGATCGGACGCAGCCCGCTCCTCCACCGCCCTCGTCATCTCGGCCTGCAGCAGGGGATCCCCGTTGATGACGATGTCGCCACCGGCGGCCAGGAAGCGCACCGCACGTTCACCCGGCGGCACGTCGGCGACCTGTTGCGCCGCCCCGAGGTCGTCGGAGATCACCACGCCGTCGAAGCCCAAATCACTTCGGAGCATCCCGTCGATCACCACTGGGGAGAAGGCAGCCGGGACTCCCGGATCAATCCGGTCATAACTCGCTGTCGCGATCATCACCATGTCCGCCCCGGCGTTGATGCCCTCGATGAAGGCGGCCAGGCCGGGATCATCGCGTCCCACCGAGGTGTCGACCACGTTGCCGCTGAAGTCCGTGTTGCCAGTCACATGCCCCAGTCCAGGAAAGTGTTTGACGCTGGTCGCGAGGCCCGCTTCAGCCATGCCACGCACCATGGCCGCGACCCGTGGTGACACGTCCTCGACCGTCTCGCCGTACTGCCGCTCCAGCTGTCCGATCGGTGCGTTCTCGGCCACGCGTTCAGCGGGCACGACGTCGGCGACGGGAGTGAGGTTGACATCCACTCCCGCGAGGGCGAGTTGCTGTCCCCAGTGGTGAGCAGAACGCTCCAGCTCGGGAACCGGCCGGTTGGCCTGCACACGGGCTGCGGGCATGGTGTCGAAACCGGGGCCCTGGAGCCGCTGCACCTGGCCGCCCTCCTGGTCCACCGCAATGAAGAGCCCGACGCCCTGGGGCTGGACTGCGGCTGCACGCAGCGCCTCGTTCAGCTCCTTGGTCCTGATCACGCCGTCCCTGGAGTTGCCGAGCAGGACGACATTCCCGATGTGAGCGTCGGTCAGCGTCTGTCGATAGTCATCGGTCACCGGTTCCGTGCTGGTCTTGCCGACCATGAAGAGCTGCCCGATCTGCTCCTCCGGTGTCAGGCGGTCGATCACCACAGCGCAGCTCTCGCCCTCGGGCACCGGCGTGGCCGAAGGGCTCGCGGACGGCGTGGGCGTGGCCGAGCTCGGCCCGGTCGGAGAGGGCGACGGGGTCGGGCCGGGCGTCTCCGGGGACGCGGAGGGTGCGGTGCACCCGGCAAAACCGAGCACGAGCGCAGTGAGGACCGGCAACACCCGACGGAGGGTCATTCGCCCCCCTCATCCAGGGTGAGTGCCAGCAGGGCATTCTCAACCACCTCGGTGAGTGCCGGGTGGATCCAATACTGACCGCGGGCCATGTCCTGGACCCCGAGCCCGAAACTCATGGCCTGGATCAGCGGCTGGATCAGCACCGGCGCCTGCTCCCCGATGATGTGTGCGCCCAGCAGTTGGCCCGTCACCGGATCCGCGAGAACCTTGCAGAAAGAGTCGCGATCCTCCATCGCCCAGCCATAGGCGACCGATCCATAGTCCTGGATCGCGGACACATAGGTGCGGCCGGCCTCGCGCAGCTCCTGCTCGGTGGCTCCCACCGACGCTATCTGGGGGTGGGTGAACACCGCGTGCGGGATGGCGTTGTGGTTGGACCTGATCAGGTCGTCGGGGTGCAGCAGGTTGTGCTGCACCACACGCGTCTCATGATTGGCGACATGCTTGAGCTGGGCCGGTGAACAGACATCTCCAATCGCGAAAATGCCCTCCGCGGTGGTCCGCTGGAACTCGTCGACGACCACGAGCCCCTCCTCGTCCATCTCCACGCCTGCAGCGGACAGGTTCATCGTGTCCCCGTTGGGGATGCGACCAGTGGCGTTGAGGACGACCTCTGCGGCGTACTCGTATTCGATCCCCGAGGAATCGGAGGTGATCACGAGGATCTGACCGTCCTCATCCGGTTCCAACCGCACCAAGTGCTGATTGAGCCGGACCGCCATGCGGCGGGACAACAGCTTGGTGAAGCGGCGCGCGATGTCCTCGTCCTCCCGCCTCAGCAGGGTGTTGGAGCGGTTGATGATCGTGACGCGGGTGCCATAGGCAGAGAAGACATGCGCGAACTCGGCAGCAATGAACCCACCACCGACGATCACCATCGACCGGGGCAGCTTCTCCAGCCGCATCACCGTGTCCGAGGTGTGCACCGTCACCCCTTCCGGGATCTCCACCGAGAAGGGTCGCGGCCGGGACCCGGACGCGATGACGAAACGGTCGGCGGTGATCTTGCCGCCGGCCACCCCGAGCGTCTTCTCTCCGGTGAACCGGGCTTCGCCCTCCAACAGGGTGATGTGTTCGTTCTCGATGCGCCAGTCCTTGCCGGACTGTGCGATCGCGTCGATCCGCCCGAAGATCCGGTCCCGGATCGCGGGCCAGTCCGGTTTGCCCGGAGCGAGCGCCACATCAACGCGCGCCGCATCGACGTGTGCCGTCGCCAAGTCCGCCGGGCGGACAAACATCTTGGTGGGAATGCAGCCCACATTGAGGCACGTGCCGCCGAAGGCGCCGTTGATGCCCTTGTCGACCAACGCGACCTTCATCGATGCAAAGCGTCCATCAAGAAGGGAGTTCCCTGATCCGGAACCGATAACGCACAGGTCATAGTGCGGCAGAGGTGAAGCCATGGAGTCATCCTAGGCAGATAAACCGGGTCGCTAGTGTGTGGCCATGGCCGAGAAACGACCCGACCGTTCATTCCCCCTTGTCGGCACCGCGTTGGTCACAGGCGCATCCAGTGGGTTGGGCCGGCATTATGCCGAGTTTCTGGCCCGAGCCGGATTGGATGTGATCCTGGTGGCCCGGCGCACCGAGGACCTCCACGAACTCGCCGATGTGATCAGCCAGCAATACGGCCGCTCCGCCACCGTGCTCCCCACCGACCTGACCGACCGCCCGGCCCGACAGGCAATGGTCGAGGAGGTGGACAGCCGAGGTCTCCGGGTCGATGTTCTGATCAACAACGCAGGATTCGGGACCCAGGGCGAGTTCGCCACCATGGACCCCGATCGGATCATCCGGGAAATCGAGCTCAACTGTGTGGCGCTGACCGACCTGACCCGCCACTTCCTGCCCGGCATGCTCGAGCGACGTCACGGTGCAGTGATCAACGTGGCCTCCACCGCCGGTTTCCAGCCGTGGCCGACCATGAGCGTCTACGGGGCGTCGAAGTCCTACGTGCGGAGCTTCTCCCAGGCCCTCTGGTGGGAAACCCGCAACACCGGCGTTCGAGTGCTTTCCGTGTGCCCGGGCCCCACCGACACCGACTGGATGGCGAACACGGGCTCACCGGGCATGCTCCCCCGGCGTCGCACCCCCGAACAAGTGGTGCAGTCCACCTTCCGCGCACTCAACAGGGATGCGCTGGAGGTGATCGACGGGCCGATGAACCGGCTGACATCGTTCGCTGCCTCCGTTGTGCCCACCCGGGTGGTGCTGCCGATCGCCCGGCTGTGGGCCAAGGAGTGACGGACTATTTGGCGTAGGAGTGCAGTCCTGCCACCAGCAGGTTGATGCCGACGAAGTTCCACCAGAACGACACCGCCCCGATGACCGCGATGATGGCGGCCGGCTTGCCTTTCCACCCCGCGGTCGAGCGGGCGTGGAGGTACGCCGCATAGATGGCCCAGGTCACCAATGACCAGGTTTCCTTGGGATCCCAGCCCCAATAGCGGCCCCAGGCATATTGCGCCCAGATGGAGCCCGCAGCGATCACGAAGGTGAACAGCGGGAACGCAAAGGCCGAGGTGACATAGGTGAAGCGGTCCAGCTTGTCCGACGAGGGAACCTTCGAGAGATAGCCCCGCACGACGCCACTTTCCTCTGCCCGGCGACGCAACAGATACAGGATCGCGCTGATGCCGCCCAGAGTGAAGGCGGCTCCGGCAACGACCGCAGCGAGAATGTGGAAAAGGAACCATGCCGAGTGCAGGGAGGGCACGAGGGGCGCGACATCGACATAGAACACCGTGACCGCGAGGCCGAGCCCGATCGTCGAGAGCATCGCCACCGGCAGCCCGAGCCACCGCTGCTCGAACTTGATCGCCAGCACCAGATAGACGGCCACAACCACGACGAGGGAGGAAGAGGTGAACTCATACATGTTCCCCCACGGCAGGCGCTCGGCCGCCAGCCCGCGCAGCACGACCGCGACGATCTGCGACAGGAGCGCCACCATGGTGAGCGCAACACCGATGCGCCAGAAAAGGTTGGTCCGCACCTTGTCCGACTCCGGCTCATCGGGCAGCTCGGCAGTCGTGTCGGATTCCGGCGGCTCGATCGTGTCGGCTGCGGGCAGGCCACCGACGAGCACCGGAACCCGGGTCCTCGATTTGGTCACGACCTCCCCTGCGTTTCGAGCCGCCGCCCATTCCGCCGCATGTGCGAACAACGCGAAGAGATAAACCACCGCTGCGGTGACCATCGCGAGCATCGAATATTGTGCCAGTGCATCCATGTGCGTCCTCCTGCCGGCCTATCCTGCCATTCCGGACGAGCGCCCGGGATCGTTCTCCAGCACCGGATCGGTGAGCAGTACTGCCTCACCGAGTTCCCCGACCGATTCTGCCAGCCCCGTGCGCCCCTCGGCGCGGTCGAGCCCCGCCACCTCGGCGGTCCCGTCCGCACGCACTCTCACCCACAGTCGACGCGGCCGAATGAACAAGGAGAGACACAACCCCGCCACCCCGACCAGCACGGATCCGAGCGCGAGGGGCAATCCCGGCGTATAGCTCACCTGCAACCGCACCCACCGCTGCCAGCCTTCGAAGCTGATCGTGCCGCGACCGTCCGGCAGCGCGAATTCCTCTCCCGGTTTGAGACGGAACCGCAGGAGGTCCCCGTCCTCGGCGAGGTACTGGGTCAGATCGTCCTTGTTGAGCGAATAGACATTCTCGGGGACACCGGTCGCTTCGCGCGGAGGGCCGTGGAAGGCGTTGAGGAACAACTCTGGGTTGAAGGGGTCGGGGAACAGCGACTGCGGCATGGGCGAGTCGACCGGTGCCGTGGGCACGAAGATCCCCTCGAAGGCGAGCCGGTCGGGCCGTGCGTCAGGTGCCTTGATCACGCCGTTGGAGGTGAAGCTGCCGTCCTGAGGCAGGAACACCACAGGGCCGGAGAAGGCGACGTCCCCATTGCCGTCGTGGACAGTGACCCGCGGCGCATACCCGTGGCCCAGCAGATGGACCTGAGCGCCGCCGATCTCGAGCGGGTGGTTGACCGTGATGGTCTCCTCGCGCTCCGGTTCCCCCGGCCGGTCGGTGACGCGCGCGAACGCGATGAAGTCCAGCGGCTGCCCGGTATTCACCGGACCAGTTTCGAAGCGGGCCACAAAGTCGTCGATGACGACACTGAACGGATCCAGGTCCAGGTCGGTGAATTCCGCGCCGGACGTCAGCTCGTCATATTGCGACAGGGTATTCGCGAACCCGCCCCCCACCGGGACGATCGAGGTTCCGCGATAGCCGAAGAGCACCCCGATCGCCACACCGATGAGGAGCACGACGAGCGAGAGGTGGAAGACCAGGTTGCCGGCCTCCCGGAGATAGCCGCGTTCGGCTGACAGGCTGGTGGCGTTGGGTTCGTCGATGCGGCGTACGCGGAAATGGCGCCCCTTCAGGTGTGCTTCCGCCGCCTCTATCGCGTCGTCGCGGGCCGGGATCTTTGCGTACGCCGGCAGTCGCCCCAGATTCCGCGGCGTCTGGACGGGCTGTGCCCGAACCGCCTTCGCGTACACGCCGATGCGGGGGATGATGCAGCCCAGCAGGGAGACGAGCAGCAGCAGATAGATCGCGGAAAACCAGGGCGATGTATAGACCTCGAACAGGCCCAGCGCGTCGTAGGCCCGGCCGAGCGTCGGGTTGTCCTCGATGAAGTTCGTCACCTGCACGGGGGAGACCGGTCGCTGGGGAATCAGTGATCCGGGAATCGCGGCCAATGCGGCGACGAACAGCAGCGTCAATGCCGTGCGCATCGACGTCAGCTGGGTCCACACGAACCGCAGGAGCTCTCGCGGTGAGAGTGCTGAGGCGTCGGCGTCCTTCTTCATTCACATCACCGTCTCGAACAAGAAGGTCCACTGGCGGACCTGCGCCATCAACAAGTCCCAGGCTCCGGTGAGGAGCAGGACGCCGACCGCGACCATCAGGGCTCCGCCGATCCGCATCATCGCGACCTGATGACGCCGGACGAATCGGACAACTCTGTTCATCCGGGCGAAGGCGAGACCGGCAACCACGAAGGGAATGCCGAGCCCAAGGGCATAGACGAACGCGAGAAGGCCGCCGCGCAGCGCGGAGCCCTCATTCATCGCGAGGCTGAGCACGACAGCCAGGGTCGGGCCGATGCACGGCGTCCAGCCCAACCCGAACAGCAGACCGAGCAGCGGTGCTGCCGCCACACCGACCCTCGGGATGCGGTGGAACCGCAGGTCGCGCTGTCCCAGCGGGATGAGCCCGGCGAAGATCAGCCCCAGGACGATCGTGAGGATCCCGAGCCCGATCGTGAGCGGACGGGCATATTCGAGCAGCGCGCGACCGATCGTGCCAGCGGTGACCCCGGAGGCCACGAACACGAACGCGAAACCGAGCACGAACAGTGCGGAACCGGCCAGCATGCGCAGGCGCGGACCCCTGCCCTCCATGACATCGGTCGCGCTCAGCCCCGTCGCATAGGACAAATAGCCCGGCAGCAGCGGCACCACGCATGGTGAGAAGAACGACACCAGACCGGCCAGCAGAGCCACCGGCAGGGCCAGCAGCAGACCACCGCTGACCGCGCCCTGGGCCCACGTGCCGATGTCGAGCAGGATCATCGGCGTCAGCGTCCCTCGGCAGTGTCGCGGACGAGACCGACGAGGGTGCCACGGTCGATCTCCCCGATCACCCGGGCCGCGATCCGGCCCTCGGCGTCAACGACCAGAGTGCTCGGAATCCCCGACGGCGGGAGCGTGCCGGAGAACTCCAGCAGGCTGCGGCCCTGGGGGTCGAAGATCGACGGATAGGTGATGTCGAAAGTGCGGACGAACGCCAGTGCGGGGGCGGGGTCGGGGTCGCGCGTGTCGATGCCGACGAACTGCGCCACGTCCTTCGTCTCCTGCCAAGCCGCCTCAAGGTCCGGAGCCTCGGCACGACAGGGCTCACACCACGAGCCCCACACGTTGATGACAACCACCTTGCCCGGATGCCCGGTGGTGACCTCTCCTCCGCCGAGGCCGGGGCCGGAGGCGACCGGCGCCTCGACTCGGTCCGCAACGGGGACGCGCGTCAGCCCGGTCTTGCCGGCCACGAATCCCTCCGCTCCCCCGGATCCGCTGCTGCAGGCTCCGACGGTGACGAGCAGAACGAGGCCGGTCAGCAACGCGGCAGTGCGGCGGAGAATCGATTGCTGCAACGCCATCAGGCCCCGGCGACGAACTTCTTCTGACCCAGCCGGTTCCTGGCCGGGACGAGATCGAGCGCGGGCTCGGCATATTCGACCTTGGTCACCCGTCCGTCGATGAGGGTGAACGACGTGAGTGAGGCAAGCGTGCACTGCCGTTTGCGGGGGTCGTGGACCAGCGGCCGGCCCTCGGCGTCCCGACGGGCCATCCAGATCGGCAGCTGATGGCTGACGATCAGGGCTTCCTGGCCCGCTGCGGCGACTGCGGCATCGGCGATGGCGGCCCGCATGCGGGTCACGATGTCGCGGTAGGCCTCCCCCCAGCTGGGACGCAGCGGATTCCAGAGCTTGGCCACCACGGCCGGGTGTGCCAGCTGCGTCAGCTTGCCGGTGAAGACCCGTCCGCGCAGGTTGTTGCCGGCCTCGATGACCCGCTCGTCGGTGACAACCTCGAGACCGTGCCGCTCCGCGATCGGGGCGATTGTTTCCTGCGCCCGCTCGAGCGGGGAACAACGCAGATGCACCAGATCCATGTCGGCCGTGAACTCCGCCAGTCGCAGCGCCATCTTGCGTCCGACCTCGGAGAGATGGAAATCGGGGAGACGCTCATAGAGGATCCCTTCGGGATTCTCGACGTGACCGTGTCGCAACAGATGGACGATGGCCTTCGACATGGTGGCTGCTCCTGGACTTTCGTGAGGTGGGGATGGGTCAGGCGGCGGCAGCGGCCCGGGCGGCGCGAGGCAGCGCCTCCACGATATGTGTCAGAACCGCGTCGTCGTGGGTTGCGGACAGGAACCAGGCCTCGAACGCGCTCGGGGGCAAATAGACGCCTTGGTCGAGCATCGCATGGAAGAAGGCTCGGAACCGATCGACGTGCTGTTGTTTGGCCGTCGCATAGTCCGGGACTGCAGGGATTCCGGCGTCCGTGAAGAAGACGGAGAACAGGTTCCCCGAGTTCTGGATCACATGCGGGACCCCTGCCTCGTTCAGGGCCAGGGCAACCTCGCCACGCAATCGCTGGCTGGCGGCGTCGATCCGCGCATAGACGTCGTCCGTGGCCAGCCGCAGAGTCGTGAGCCCCGCAGTGGTCGCCACCGGGTTCCCGGACAGCGTGCCAGCCTGATAGACCGCACCGGCGGGAGCCAGGTTGGACATGAGCTCGGCGGATCCGCCGAAAGCCGCTGCCGGGAACCCTCCGCCCATGACCTTGCCGAAGGTCATCAGGTCAGGGGCGACCCCGTCGAGCCCGAACTGTCCGGACCGCGAGACCCGGAACCCGGTCATGACTTCGTCGGAGATGAACAGCGCGCCGTGCGCCCGGGCGGTGCGGGCGAGGAAGGCGTTGAAGTTCTCCCCGTCGGGACCCACCGCGGGCGGGATCACTCCCATGTTCCCGGGCGCGGCCTCGGTGATGATGCAGGCGATGGAGTCCCCGTGCTCGGCGAAGGCCGCCGTGACGGCGTCCCGGTCGTTGTATTCACAGACGATCGTGTCCTCCGTCGTGGCCACGGTCACTCCGGGAGAACCCGGGATTGCCAGCGTGGCAGCACCGGAGCCGGCCGCCACCAGCAGCGAATCGACGTGGCCGTGATAGCAGCCGGCGAACTTGAGGATCTTGTCCCGGCCCGTGACGCCGCGGGCGAGACGGAGGACGGACATCGTCGCCTCGGTGCCGGAGTTGACCAGCCGCACCTGCTCGACGGGCGCACGATCCACGATCTCGGCCGCCAGCTGGACCTCGAGTTCGGTGGGGGCACCGAAGGAGGTGCCGTCCGCAGCGACCTTCGTCACGGCCGCCAGCACCTCGGGGTGGGCGTGGCCGAGCAGCATGGGTCCCCAGGAACAGACGAGGTCCACGTAGCGGTTGCCGTCGACGTCGAAGAGATGGGGCCCGGCAGCCCGCGCGATGAACCGCGGTGTTCCGCCGACCGCCTGGAACGCACGCACCGGCGAGTTCACCCCACCGGGGATGACCTGCCGGGCCCGTTCGAACAACTCCGCCGATCGTGATGTCTGCACGCACAGGAGTGTAGTTGTTTCCTCCGACAACGAATCCCAACCGCGGTCGGGTCCGGGCTCGACCCGTAACCTTGGGTCATGCTGGTGCACGGATATTCGACTCTCCTGAGCGAGATCCCCCTTCGGGGAGGGACCGCTCACCGGATGGTGAGCCCGTCGGGGCTCCGCAATGACGACCTCGGACAGCAGCTCACCGAGCTGCGCGCCAAGGTGCGTGAGCAGGGCGCCGGCTCCGCGGCGCTGCCCGGCGTACTCGACCATCTCCGCCACGTGCAATGGCACTATTCGATCGAAACCGACATCGCCGACCCGTCCGTCTATGCGGCCTGGGCGCGAGGCGCGCAGGCCCTGCTGGTCCTGGGCGACAAGGTCTTGAACCCGGCCGGCCGGGTCCTGATCGGGGAGGGCGCGGAGCCGGCGTCCCTGCCCCTGCATCCGGAGGCGTTGGCGCGGTCCGAGCGGGTACGCCGGGAGCTGACCGCCCGGGGAGTCACAGTCCCGGCTGGGGCGATCCCTGTGCGGAGCACCGAGGAAACGCTCCTCCGGCGTCCCGATCAGGTGGCCAAGCGCGCGGTGGCTCTGGTCGTCAGCGCTGACTTCGCTCTCTCGGTGCTGGACGGGGAGCCTTTGGACGCGGAATACATGGAGCACATCTTTCCCCGCTCACTGGCGGAGCGCACCCCGACCGAAATGGCTCTGTTCACCGAGCAGGACCCGGCGCTTGCCGCCCGTCTCAAGTGGGGTTATGAAGGGGCAGCCCAACTGCTGGCCATGTGCGGAGAGGTGGAGCCGACGTTTCCCCGCGGATTCGCCGATCAGGGTCAGGTGTGGAACGCCTCGATCGGGATCGAGGAACCCGAGCTGCTGCGCACGCTGCAGCTCCTGCCGGTCGCCGAGGTGTGCGAGGCCTGGGAGGGCGCCCGTGCCCTCCACCACACGGTCACTCTGGCCCGCGCGGAGGGGGTGCGCCCGCCGGCCGAACTCGATCACGAGATCGTCCGACAGCGCTATCGGGCGATGGAGTGGCTGGCCGGCGACCAGGAATGGGACGAGGTCGAGGTGGACGTGCCCTGTTGGGCCTGAACCGGCGCTCCGGTCAGCCGAGACCCTGGGCCGCGTCGACCTGCTGGGCGAGATAGTTCTCCACCCCGACGAGGTTGATCGCGTCGAGCTGCGCCTCGAACCAGTCCGCGTGCTCCTCCTCATCGAGGGCCATGCGCTCGAACAGTTCAGCGGTGGCATGGTCCCCGATCTCGCGGAGCTCGGCAGCCGCGTCGTTGAACTGCTTGGACGCCGCATATTCGGAATCGCGGGCCAGTTCCAGCATCTCCTTGGGGTCCTCACCGACCGCCAGCGGGTTGATCTTCTGCAGATTGGGGTGGCCCTCGAAGAACAGGATGCGCTGGACGAGCTCGTCGGCGTCCTTCATTTCTCCGATCGACAGGTCATAGAACGCCTTGCCAAGTTTGGGCAGGCCCCAGTTGTCCAGCACCCGGGCCGTCAGGAAATAGGAGTTGATGACGGTCAGTTCGAATGTGAGCGCTTCGTTAAGCAACTCGACAACACGAGCACTGCGGGGCTTCATTGCGTTCCTCTCGATCGGACGGAGCCACCCCAGCGTACTGGGTCAGCAACCCGGCGATGGAGGGCAGGCAATTGCCACACTCTGTTCCGGCGCCGGTGGCGATCCCGATCTCGCGCGGACACTTGGCACCATTGCCGATCGCCTTGCGGATCTGGCGGTCACTCACCACTTCGCAGTGACACACGATCATGAGCTAAGGCTAACCTTAGTTCTGCGGGCATCACAAGGTTTTCGGCAGAGCGTGATGCGCTTCACACCGGTACGCCATCACCGGGCGCGGCCGGCCAGCTCCAGTGCCCAGTAGGTCAGAATCACGTCCGCGCCCGCGCGGCGGATCGAGGTCATCGTCTCGTCGATCGCCCGTTCCCGGTCGATCCAGCCGTTGGCGGCGGCGGCCTCCACCATCGCGTACTCCCCCGAGATGTTGTACGCCGCAATCGGCAGGTCGCAGGCTGCCCTGGCCGCAGCAATCACGTCGAGGTAGGCCAGCGCCGGCTTCACCATGATGATGTCCGCGCCCTCGGCAATGTCGAGCTCGATCTCCCGGAGCGCCTCCCGCAGGTTGCGGGGATCCTGCTGATAGGTGCGCCGGTCACCGCTCAGGGACGAGTTGACCGCCTCGCGGAAGGGGCCATAGAAGGCGGACGCATATTTCGCCGCGTACGCCAGAATCACCGTCTCCGCATGACCGGCACGGTCGAGCGCGGATCGGATGACCCCCACCTGGCCGTCCATCATGCCGCTGGGGCCGACGACGTGCGCCCCCGCCTCGGCATGCAACACCGCCATCTCGGCATAGATCTCCAGAGTGGCGTCGTTGTCGACCAGTCCACTCGCCGTCAACACCCCGCAGTGACCGTGGTCGGTGAACTCGTCGAGACAGACATCGGACATGACGAGGCAGTCGTCCCCGACTTCCTGACGCACCCCCCGGAGCGCCTGCGTCAGGATGCCGTCGGCCGCCAGCGCCTGGGAGCCAACCGCGTCCTTGTGCTCCGGCAGGCCGAAGAGCATCACCCCGGCCAGCCCTGCCTCCGCTGCTGCCGCCGCCGTCGCCTTCAAGGAGTCCATCGTGTGCTGCACGACACCCGGCATGCTCGTGATGGGCTTCGGTTCGGTCAGCCCCTCCCCCACGAACACCGGCAGGATCAGCTGCCGCGGCTCGACGGACGTTTCCGCCACCATGTCCCGCAAGGCGGGCAGTGCGCGCAGCCGACGCGGGCGTACGCCCGGAAAACCCGACACTCAGCGCCGCCTGCCGCTGGCCCGCCGCATCTGCGACGGCTTGAGCACCTTGTCCCCCGCGGCCAGGAACGCATCCCGCCGCTCGGCCGCAAAGGTGGCCAGGGCATCCGCCAGCTCGAGCGCCCCCGGGCTCGGCGCCATGACATCGACCCGGAGACCATGCTCCTCGCAGGTGCGAGCCGTCGCCGGCCCGATGACGGCGATGACCGTGGTCGCATGCGGCTTGCCCGCGATGCCGACCAGGTTGCGCACGGTCGATGACGAGGTGAACACGACGGCGTCGAACTGGCCGGTCTTGATCGCCTCGCGGGTCGGCGCGGGCGGCGGCGCGGCGCGGACGGTCCGATAGGCCGTGACGTCCTCCACGATCCAGCCCAGCCGGGACAGGCCCGCCGACAGAGTTTCCGTCGCGATGTCCGCCCGCGGCAGGAAAACCCTGTTGATCGGGTCCAGCACCTCGTCATAGGGCGGCCATTCGGCGGCAAGCCCGGCTGCGGACTGTTCTCCGGTCGGCACGAGCTCCGGCTCGATGCCCCAGTCGCGCAGTGCGCCGGCGGTCACCTTGCCGACCGCGGCGACCTTGAGCCCGGACAGGGCCCGGGCATCCAGACCGTAGTCCTCGAGCTTTTCGCGGATCGCCTTCACCGCGTTCACCGACGTGAAGGCCACCCATTCGTAACGCCCTTCGACCAGACCCCGAATGGCCTTGTCGATCTGTTGCGGGCTGCGCGGCGGCTCGACCGAGATCGTGGGCACCTCCTCGGAATGTGCCCCATAGGTCCGCAGCCGGTTGCTCATCGGACCGGCCTGGTCCTTGGTGCGCGGGATCAGGACCCGCCAGCCGAAGAGCGGCTTGGTTTCATACCACGACAGATCGTCGCGCTGCTCGACCGCGGGTCCGATCATCAAGTGCACGGGTTCTTCCGGATCGATCTCTCCCTCAGCGGCGCGGGACTCGACCGCGGCGACCATGTCACCGAGGTCGGCCGCGAGCGTGTGCTGTTCGGTCGAGCCGCCGAAATAGGTCACCAGCGTGGAATCGTCGTCCGGCCGCCCCGAGGCACGAGCCGCCTCGATCGCATCGACCAGGAGACCTGCTCTGGTCGAG
Source organism: Propionibacterium sp. (assembly GCA_012839035.1). GTDB lineage: Bacteria > Actinomycetota > Actinomycetes > Propionibacteriales > Propionibacteriaceae > Enemella. The sequence goes on along the minus strand of DUOB01000134.1, from coordinate 14,117 downwards.
ATGACGATCGTCCCGTGGGTGGCCCACTGGGCTGCCTGCGACTTCACGATCCGCTCGGTCGCAGACACGAAATGGAGACCGCCCGCATTCGCCAGGGAGATCCCTGCATATTCGGGCACTGCGGTGAGCGCCGAGACACCGGGCACGACCTCGAAGTCGATCCCGCCTCGCACACAGGCCGCTGCTTCGTCGGCCACGGCGGAGTCCATGAACGGGTCACCGGCGACCAGGCGGACGACGCGCGATCCGCCGACCGCGTATTTGAGAACCTGTTTCGCCCTTTGGGACGGAGGCAGCATCTTGCCGCTCGGCTGGGTCGGCAATTCCATGACCTCGGTGCCTGCAGGGATCTTCACGGCCGGATGTTCGATGACGTCCCGCAGCGTCTCGCGATCCAGGATGATCGCCGTGGCTTCACCAATCGCCGCAACGGCCCCGAGGGTCAACAGGTCGGGGTCCCCCGGTCCAGTTCCCACAAAGATCACCCGACCACGCGAAGCCGCGATGGGCGGCGAATCGATGCCGTGTGCCGGCTGGGAGGAACTGGTTGTGGTCACGTGATCACTCGCGTTCTGTTCCGCGTGGGTCCTGCGGGCGCCCACTGGATTGATCGTCATCGATGCTCAGCAAAGCCGTGCGGGCCAACCGCGCGCCCAACTCGACCGACTGCTCCATTGCAGCGGTCCCGGACACGCGCAGGAGCGGCGCACCGGATCCCTCCACAAAGGAACTGCTAGACAAGGTTTTCCCAATAACCGCGAACATAGTCAAATCGGCGCTCATATCATGCCCCGTATCAACTCCGGCAAGCACCCCCACCGGAGCCAGGCAGCCTGCTTCCAGGACTCGGAGGAACTCCCGTTCGGCCTGCACGCGGGCGCGCGTCGGCCCGTGGTCAAGTTGTGTGACGAGATCGCGTACGCCCGGTCGCGCCGGATCCGCGATCTCCACCGCCAGTGCCCCCTGGGCGGCAGCCGGGAGCATGACGTCGGTCCCGAGCAGCTCATGGGGCAGATCCAGGGTCGCCAACCGGCCGAGCCTGGTGAGCCCCGCCGCCGCCAGCAGGGTCGCGTCGATTTCACCGGTGCGGACGAGCTCGAGGCGCCGATCGACATTGCCCCGGATCGGCCTGAATTCGAGGTGGATGCCGCGCCCGGTCGCGTACTCCCCCAGCTGGACCTCGCGCCGCGGCGATCCGGTCCCGATCACCATGCCGTCCGCGAGGTCTGCGACGCGGCAGCCGACCAGGACATCCCGCGGGTCCTCGCGTTCCGGGACGGCCGCGATCTCGAGGCCGGGCGCTGGCGCGGTCGGCAGGTCCTTCATGGAGTGCACGGCCACATCGATGGAGCCGTCCAGAAGGGCGGCCCGCACGGCCATGGCGAAGACTCCCGTGCCGCCGATCTCCGTGAGGTGCCGGCGGTCGGTGTCCCCCTGGGTGTCGATTCCGACGAGCTCACACTCGGCCCCCTGGTCGGTCAGCAGGTCGAGGACCCACCGGGCCTGGGCGACCGCGAGCGGCGAGCGGCGAGCGCCGATCCGGATCCGTGGGCTCATCGCGTCTGGGAGACCGCGTCGATCACGGCGGCATCGAGGGCGAACAATTCCCGGAGGGCGGCGGCGTAGTCGGGCGTGTCGGGCATGGCGGCGAGCTGCTTGACCCGCACGGTGGGCTGGTGGAGCAGCTTCTCCACCACGCGCCGGACCGTGGCCTGGATCTCACTGCGCTCCTTGTCCCCGAGATGGGGCAGCCGCTGATTGAGCCGCACGAGCTCGGCGGTCATGACGTCCTGGGCCATCGAACGCAGCGCGACAACGGTCGGCGCGACCTCGGCGGCCCGGCGCAACCCGAGGAAATCCTTGACCTCGTCCGCGACCAGCGCCTCGGCCTCGGCGAGCTCGCCCGCCCCCGCGCCCAGACCGCCGGCCGAGTCACCATGGGCGATCCGGGCCAGCACGTCGAGGTTGACGAGCTCGACGCCCGGGAGCTCGCCGACGTCCTCGGCCACGTCCGCCGGCAGCGCCAGGTCGATGACCCCCCGCACAGGCGTGTGGCGGAAATCGTCGACGGTCAGGCGCAGGCCGCGGGCTCCGGTGCAGGTGACCACGACATCGGCGTGGTCCAACGCCTGGGTGAGCTCCTCGAGGGGACGCGCGGTGCCGCCGACCGCGTCGGCCAGCCGATCGGCTTTCTCGAGCGTCCGATTCACCAGAGTCACCGCGGCTCCTCGATCGCTGATGGTGTGGGCGGCCAGCGCTGCCATGGAGCCCGCCCCGACGACAAGCGCGCGGAGTCCGCCGACATCGATGCCGCGGTCGGTCAGCTCCGCGAGCGAAGCGGTGACCAGAGAGCGGCCCGCGGCTCCCGCGGCAGTTTCGGTCTGGACCCGCTTCGCGACCCGCAACGACTGCTGGAACAGCGCATTGAGCGCGGTCCCGACCGCCTGCTCGGCCTGCGCATGCTTGAGCGCCTGCCGCACCTGCCCCAGGATCTGGTGCTCCCCCCGGACCATGGAGTCCAGTCCGGCGGTCACCGAGAAGCAATGGCTCACCGCAGCCTCGTCATAGAACACCGCGCAGTTGTCCTGAAGGGTCTCGACGGGGACGCCGGCCACGCATTCGACGGTTTCGGTCAGCGCCTGGAGCCCCCCGTGGAACCGGGTGACCGAGGCGTAGATCTCCGTGCGGTTGCAGGTGGACAGCACCACGGCCTCGTCCACGTGCTCCGAAGCCACGAGGGAGGTCAGCATTTTGCTTGTGACATCGGCGGGGAGAGTCAGGCGAGCCAGCAGGTCCATGGGAGCGGTCCGGTGGGACACGCTCACAACCAGGATGCTCAAGACCAGCCCACCTCCACAGCGCCCGCCGCCCCGTCGGAGGCGGCCGTCAGTCGCCCAACACGGACACCTGCACGCTTTCGGCGGCGTCGTCGGCGAGCGACCGCTGTCGATGGTACGCCAAGATCTGCAGTTCGGAACCCAGGTCGACCCTGCGGACCGTGATCTCCTTGGGCAATTCAAGGCCGGTCGGCGCGAAATTGAGGAGGCAGCCGACACCGGCAGCCACCAGTCGATCGGCAACGCCCTGGGCCGCTTGGGCGGGCGTGGCGATGACACCGATCGTCGCAGCGGGTTCGGTGAGAACCGTCGCCAGGTCCGCCATGGAATGGATCGGGTGCCCCTCGACGGACCGTCCGATCAAGGCCGGATCCACATCGAACAGCGCGACCACGCGAAATCCCCGCGAGAGGAAACCCGAATGATTCACCAGGGACCGGCCCAGATTGCCGACTCCCACGATGATCACGTGCCAGTCCCCGGCCGAGCCGATGTTCTGGTCGATGTGGAAGCGCAGACTCTGCACGTCATAACCGACACCGCGAATGCCATAGCTGCCCAGATGGGACAGGTCCTTGCGCAGCTGGGCAGGATTGACGCCGGCCGCGGTGGCCAGTTCTCCCGAGGAGACCGTCTCGACGCCCCGTTCTTCCAGCGCATTCAGTGCGCCCAGATAAGCAGCCAGCCGCTCGACCGTGGCGGTGGGCAGTCCCGGGAGCGGCCCACGGAGCCCGTGACCTCCCATGCGACCACCCTCCTGCTCGCGGGAGGCCTACTCTAGTGCGCTTGTGAAGAAATGCACAAGCATCCCGGATCCCTCATCAAGGCTAGTCGGAGCGCACAACCACCGGCCTGTCAGCACCGATGACCGTCCTGCAGGGCGGCGCGCAGGCGTACCTCATCGATCCGCCAGAAGTCGAACCGCTTGCCGTCGACGAACGTGACCGGCACCTGGTCGGTGTACTCCTCCCGCAGGCTCTCGCGACCCGGCAGGTCGATGTCGATTTCCGCGAGATCCACCCCCAGCTCGCCGCAGAGATCTCGCACCACGACCAGCACTTCATCGCACAGATGACAGTCCTGTCTGGTCAGCACGGTCACGCGCGGCTGATCCGTCACAGCGGGGTGTGTCGTCACGGGCGCTCCACTCAGAAGTCGTCCTCGTCGGTCCGGTCGAGCATGTCCCGCAGGATGTTCTTCCGGATCTTGCCGGAGGCCGTGCGGGGCATTGCTTTGATGACGAGGAGTTCGGTGGGCATCTTATAGCGCGCCAGACGAGCGGATGCGAAGGCGAGCACCGCTGATGGCTGCACGGAGTCCCCCGTGACGAAGGCCACCACGCGCTCACCGGTCTCCTCGTCGGGCTGGCCGACAACCGCGGCGGCCGCGACATCCGGGTGTTCCTCCAGGACCTCCTCGATCTCGGCCGGATAGACGTTGAAGCCGGACACGATGATGACCTCGCGTACCCGGTCCACCAGGAACAGGTCGTCACCGATCAGATAGCCCACGTCGCCCGTGGCGAACCAGCCGTCCGCACCGGGCCCTTCGGCCCCATCCGGCCAATAGCCGGAGAAAAGGTTGTTGCCCCGGATCATGACCTCGCCGGGTTCGGTCGGTTCACTGCCGTCACCGATCATGATCTCGACACCGGGCAAGGCGTGTCCGACGTGGTTGCTGCCGAGCCAGTCCGTGCCGAGCGTGTTGGTCACCCCGGGAGCCGCCTCGGTGAGGCCATAGCCCTGATGCACCGGGATCCCGGTCAGCCGGAGCCAGTGGGACGCCAACGCGGCGGGCAGCGGCGCCGCACCACTCGTCACCGTCTGCAGGGAGCGGCAGCAGTCCCCGAGGTCGGGGTTGAGCGTGAGTCGATAGAGCACGGAGGGAATCAGCGGCAGGTGGGTGATCTGCTCGCTGCGCAGGATCTCACCGAGATCGTCGGGGATGCCCTCGACCAGCACCAGGGTGGCACCGGCGAAAACGCCCGCACCGAGCACGGCGTTGAGTCCGAACACGTGGAACAACGGCATCCCGCACAGAACCGTGGCATCGCGGCGCGAGAGTCCCCGCCGATAAGCACCCGTGCAGTGGGCGAGCAACGCGCGATGACTGAGCATGGCCCCCTTGGGGTTGCCGGATGTCCCCGACGTATAGATGATCGCCGCCACCGCCTCCGGATCCTGTGGTGACGCGAGGGGGGTCTCCCCGGCGTGCGACCGCAACTCGGCCAGCGGCACAACGCGGACGTCGGGCAGGTCTGTTTCCGGATCACCGATCAGGACCCGGGCCTCACAATGCGTGGCGACCCTGCGCAGCTCGTTGGGGGTCTTCCCCGGATTGACGGGCACCGCGACGATGCCGGCCCGCAAGGCGCCGAACCAGGCAGCGACCGCATCCAGACAGGGCCGGGCCTGGATGATGACGCGCTGTCCGGCAACCAGACCAAGTTCGACGAGACCGCTGGCGCTCTCGGTCACTGCCCGATCGAACTCCGCCCAGGTCAGCGACCGCCGTCCTTGCGCACCGACCTCGACCAGTGCTGTCGCGTCGGGACGCTGCTCGGCATGGAGTCTGATGACCGCCGCGAGATTTGGTTCCGCCAGCGGCGGGGGTGGGGGGAGGTCGGTCTGGGCCATGGGCCCGAGTGTGGCACAGCGTCCTCGCCCGTTCTCAGGCGGCCCCGGGTAGTCTGGGCCGATGGCCCCGACCGCTGCGTTCTTCGACTTGGACAACACGCTGTTGCGCGGCACATCGTTGATTCAGCTGGGTCGCGGGCTCTATGAGCGGGGCTTTCTCACCGGCCGGGCGATGCTCCGCGCGCTGATGATGGAGGCTCGGTTCCGGGCCACTGGATCCGAGCATGCGGAGGATGCCTCGGAAGCCCGGGACACCGCGCTCGAACTGATCAAAGGGCGCGATGTGGCCGAGTTCCGTGCGCACTGCGCGGCCATCTTCGACGACCACATCGCTGACCGCTTCTGCCCCGAAGCCGTCGCACTCGCCAATGACCACTTGGAGTCCGGCCATGCTGTGTGGTTGGTGACCGCCTCCCCCCTGGAAGTCGCGGAGCTGTGCGCCCGTCATCTCGGCTTCACCGGCGGCCTGGGCACCGTTGCCGAGCGGGTGGACGGTCGATATACCGGTCGGCTCCCCGTCGGGTTGCTCCACGGACCGGCCAAGGCCCTTGCCGTGCAGGAACTCGCCAACGTCCACGGCTATGACCTCACCCGGGCCCACGCCTATTCCGACTCGGTCAACGATCTGCCGATGCTGAGCCTCGTCGGCCACCCGACGGTGGTGAACCCCGATGTGCGGTTGCGCCAGCACGCACAAACCCACGGTTGGCCGTGTGTGGAGTTCCGTGACCCCAGTGGCGTACGCCGCACTGTCGCTCGCGGGTTGCGGGCCGGGGTCACGCTGGGCCGCGCGGCCCGCGGTGCGGTGGTCGCCGGGCTGCGCCGCTAGCAGGCCGCTCAGAAGAAGATGCCGGGACGTTCGTCGAGGAGTTTGTAGAGCGTGTTCTGGATCGTGATCCGAACCTGGTCGGTGATCTGGAGCACGGTGGCCGGATCATCCGCAGAACCCGCGGGCAATTCATCGGTCGTCACCGCTTCTCCGAACTCGATGATCCACTTCGATGGCAGTGGGATCATCCCGAGCACCCCGAGCCAGGGGAAGAGCGGGGTGATCGGGAAATAGGGGAATCCCAGCGCCCGGGCCAATGTGGGCGCATCGGACAGCAGTGGGTAGATCTCCTCCGACCCGACAATCGACACGGGGACGATCGGGGCTTGGGACCGCACTGCTGTGGAAACGAATCCACCCCGCCCGAAGCGCTGCAGCCGATAGCGGTCACTGAACTTCTTGCCGAGCCCTTTGAATCCCTCGGGGAACACGGACACCAGGTTGTCGCCTTCCAGCAGCCTCGCCGCGTCCTCGGCGCAGGCCACCGTCGCACCGATGCGGCGGGCGAAGTCGTGGGAGAACGGGGTCGTGAACACCAAATCGGCGCCGAGCATGCGGGCGTGCCTGCCCGTGGCATCGAAGACCGCTGATTGCAGGATCAGCGCGTCCATCGGCAGCGCCCCGGCATGGTTGGCCACCAGCAGCGCGCTGCCGTCCACCGGGATGTTCTCGATGCCGCGCAACTCGAGTCGGAACCACTTGTCCGCCAACAGCCGCAGGACCGGCAGATAGAGCCGCTCGGTGAACTCGGGATCGAAACCGAATTGGTCGACCGCATAGTCGCCCATCAGCCGGGACCGGGCATAGGCCGCAAGTTCTTCCACCGAGCCCTGCCATTCCACGCCGAGACGCTGTCCGACGCGGATCACGCTCACGACGGGATCGCTCAGGAACTCTCCGAGCTGGTCGGTGGGCAGCTCCTTCACCCGCTCGAGGAGGGCTCCCCCGGCGCGCAGGAACTCATCCAGCGCGAACTGGAGCTCGGGGTTGAACCAACCGGTCTCTCGTTCCTCACCCATGCGTTCCGCGCACCCCCCTTGGCCAGGGCATGGTCGGTGCCTGCACCGCTGGACTGAGCACTCGCCGAACCTGGTCGATCGCTCGATCGATGCGCTCCGCGTCAAGCATGCCCGGAGTGGTGAAGGCCGCGAATTCCTCCACCGCGCGTCGAGATGAATAGACCGGCGCAAAGTCTGCGACCTGTTCGAAGCGTCGGGTGTCGAGCAGGCCGCCCCAGGTCATCGCACGCACCTGATCGGACGTGAAGCGAATGAATTTGGCGCGTCGACCCAAGGCCAACAGTGCCGGACTGTTGCCGGCAATACCGATCGCCGGTCGCCCGAGGATTCGCAGCACCTGGGTCAGGGTGACAGCGTCCTCCGCCGCGACATTGAAGGTGCCGGGCAGTTCTCGCTCAACCACGACCTGGAGTGCGCGTACGGCGTCGGCCGGATGCAGGAACTGGAGGCGTGCGTTGAAACCGAGGGGACGCGGGACCACGGGCAGCGAGAGCCAGCGGGACAGAGAGCTGTCCACGTGTCCGCCGAGCAGGCTGCTGAGCCGCAGGATCGTGACGGCCACCTCGGGGCGTCGTTGCGCGAGCCCGAGGACGAACGACTCCATCTCGAGCGCGTGCTTGGCGGGCCCCATGCGCGGGGGACGCCGCGGCACCGTGTCCTCGGCGAACCGCGCCGGATCGAGAGGAGACGCTCCATAGACCCAGCCGGAACTGCGCAGGACGACGTGCCGCACCCCCGGAGCCTGTTGACAGGCAGCGACCAATTGCATCGTGCCGAGGATGTTGGACTCCTTGGCGGCCGCAGGACTCGCGACAGCCTCCTCGATCAGCAGCCCGCAATGGACCACGGTGTGGACACCGTGCCGTGCGAGAAAGCTGGGCAATGCTGGCCCGCGCAGATCGGCGCGAACGAATTTGACGGCGCCGAGATCCCGTTTGGGTGGGGTCAGATCGACACCGATAACTTCATGTTGCCCGTGTGCCGCCAGTGAGCGGGCCAACCGGGCACCCAAATCACGCGACACCCCGGTGACCAGGACGACGCGTGACATGGGGAAGCCTTACTTGCCAGCCTTGCGACGCTGGATGCGCGTCCGCTTCAGGAGCTTGCGGTGCTTCTTCTTAGCCATGCGCTTGCGACGCTTCTTGATGACCGAACCCACAGGTGGTGCCTCTCGGAACTGAAATGTGATGCTGACAGGCCGTCAGCCCAGCACCACAGTCTAGTCGGCCATGCAGTACGCCGCCAGCCGCGGTGTCCTGTGGACTGGTCCACGGGGCCTATCGGGCGCGTCAGCCCTCAGAAGTCCGGGTCGAGGCCGAACTCGGGAAAGGCGCTCCGCCGCGTGGCGATGATGGCTTGATCGAGGCGGGACGAAGGGTTGTATCCCCACGTGACAGGCTCAAAGACGGTGTCGCCGCCGTCCCCCATGGACGCCGGAGCGTTCGGGCCCATCAGCTCACGCCACGCGGCCGGTGTGGGAGTGTCCAGCGGGATCGGCTGGTCTGCCAGGACTGCCAGCAGGTGGGCCCACGCCCGCGGCACCACGGTCTCCAGGGCATAGCCGCCCCCGCCAGTTGCGACCCAGCGATCCTCGCAGTACTTTTCGGCGAGCTCGGCGACCATCAGGTAGGACTCCCGCTGACCGTCGATCGACAGGTCCAGATCGGTGAGCGGGTCATCGGCGTGAGCATCGCAGCCATGCTGGCTGACGATGATCTGCGGCCGGAACTCCTCCAGCACCGGTGGCACGATCGCGTCGAAGGCACGCAACCAGCCGGCATCATCGATGCCAGGTGGCAGAGCGACGTTGACCGCGCTCCCCGGCGCCTGACGCCCACCCACTTCACTGGCAAATCCGGTGCCCGGGAACAAGTGCACCGGTGATTCGTGCAGGCTGATCGTCAGCACACCGGGATCGTCATAGAAGATCGTCTGCACACCGTCACCGTGGTGGGCATCAATGTCGAGATAGACGATGCGTTCGGCTCCCTGCTGCTGCAACCATTTGATCGCGACCGCGCAGTCGTTGTAGACGCAGAATCCGCTGGTCAGCTCGGGCATCGCATGGTGCAAACCACCCGCCATGTTGGCGGCCCGGTTGGTCTCTCCGGACCAGACAGCCCGGGCTGCTTCGGTCGTGGCGGCACAGACCCGAGCCGCAACCTCATGCATCCCCGGCACCACCGGGTTGTCCTGTGTCCCGATCCCGAAGTGCAGTTGGGGTTCCCCGGATTTGACCGCGGCAATGTACGCATCGGTGTGCACCAGCCGCACCAGGTCATCGTCCGGGGGCGGCGCCGGCACCACCTCGAGCAGGTCGAGAACACCGAGCTGCCGGGCCAACTCGATCGCCATCCGCACGCGGCCGGGCCCCATCGGATGAGCCTCCCCGAAGTCATAACGGGTCAGCTCATCGGAGTGGACCAGCCTAGCCCGCATGCCTGACCTCCAAATGCTTCGTCGCTGCAACAGACCTTACTGTCTCCGGCGACTGCCCGCCGCGCTACCTCATGCGGGATAGCGGCCGTTGTCGGTGTTGGAGGTGGCCTCGTCGTGGATCCCCTTGGCACGCTCGAATTTGGCGAGCAGTTCCTTCTCGTTGTTGATCTCGTCCCGGTACTTGTCGGGCAGCAGCCGCAGGGTGGCGACGGAACGCACGAGGCGGGCGTACGTGATCTCACGGAAACGCGGGTCGGTTTCGTAGTCGAGATCGAGATAGCGGTCGACGAACCGTCGGGCGTTCTTCACTGCCGTCAGGGCCTTGCCCTTGGGGCTGACCAACGACGCGATGATCGTGACCGCGAGAATGCCCAGGATGAGCGACAGTGACAGCGTCGTCGTGATCTCCCAGACCGGCACGGGTTCGCCCTCGTTGATGAACGGCACGTTGTTCTCGTGGAGTGCGTGCAGGATCAGCTTGATGCCGATGAGGCCGAGGATGGCGGCCAGGCCGAAGGACAGATAGACCAGTCGGTCGAGCAATCCGTCCAGCAGGAAGTAGAGCTGGCGGAGGCCCATCAGTGAAAACGCCGTCGCGGTGAACACGATGTAGGTGTTCTGGGTCAGACCGAAGATCGCCGGGATCGAGTCCAGGGCGAACAGGATGTCGGTGCCACCGATCGCCACCATCACCAGCAGCATGGGGGTCATCGCCCGCTTGCCATCCACCCGGGTGAACAGCTTGTCCCCGTCGTAGTAGTCGGTGGTGTGCAGCACCTTCTTGGCGGCGCGGATGATGAAATTGTTCGCTTGGTCGGTGTCGTCCTCGTCCTCGTTCTCCGGTTTGAGCAGTTTGCCCGCGGTGAGGATGAGGAAGAGCCCGAAGATATAGAACATCCACGAGAACGTGTTGATGAGGGCAGCGCCCACGAAGATCATGCCCGAGCGGGCGATCAGGGCGAAAACGATGCCGAAGAGCAGGACCTTCTGCTGGTCGGCCGCCGGCACCTTGAAGGCCGTGATGATGATCAGGAAGACGAACAGGTTGTCGACCGAGAGTGCCTTCTCAGTGATGTAGCCCGCGAAATATTCCCCACCCATGTCCGAGCCACCGATGAAGTGGACGCCGACACCGAAGAGGATCGCGATCCCGACATAGATGGACGACCAGATCGCCGCCTCTTTCAGGGTCGGCGTATGGGCCTGACGAACATGGAAGAAGAAATCGAACGCCAACAGGCCGGCGATCAGTGCGATCGTGGCGACCCAGACGGTGGTGGAGACCATGAGGACCTCTCAGAGAGGGGGTACGCCCCAGCGCACCCGGACGAAGTGTTGCACTCAGCCCAACTCGATGGACCGATCCCTGGCTGCCTCGACAGCTGCCAGGAAAGCGGCCCGCACACCATGATCCTCCAGCGTCCGCAACGCAGCCGCGGTCGTCCCCCCGGGGGACGTGACGGCCTCGCGCAACAACGCCGGATGTTCGCCCGACTCATGGAGCAACGTGGCCGAGCCGCGCAGCGTCTGCACGACCAGATCACGTGCCACCGCGCGGGACAGGCCCAGATGGACCCCGCCCTCGATGAGTGCTTCGGCGATCAGGAACACATAGGCAGGACCCGAGCCGGAAACCGCGGTCACCGAGTCCTGGAGCTTCTCCGCCACCGTCACGACCTCGCCGACGGCTCCGAGGATCTCGGTCACCTCTTCGAGATGGTCAGGGGTGGCGTACGCGCCCGGGGAGATGGCAGTGATGCCCTGTCCGACCCGAGCGGGGGTATTGGGCATGGCCCGGACGACCGGCGTGCCGTCGTCAAGGCCAGCTTCGAGCGTGGCCAGCGTCACACCGGCACAGACGGAGAGGAGCAGCGCACCCTCGGCCAGGGCCGGTCGGATCTGTTCGAGCACTGAACCGACGTCATGGGGCTTGACCGCGAGCAGCACCGTGCGCGCGTCGCCCACGGCCTCCACGAGGTCTGCGCCCAGCACGTCGTAGCGGTCACGGAGTTCCGCGACTCGGCCGGCTCGCAGATCGCAGACCACGATGTCGGCGCCCGCCCACCCCGCGTTGCGCAGGCCGGAGAGGATGGCCTCCCCCATCAGGCCGGCGCCGACCATCGCGAGTCTGGCCATCAGGCCGACTGCTTGGCGAGGTTGGCGGCGACGATCTCGGCGATCTGGATCGTGTTGAGTGCGGCGCCCTTGCGGAGATTGTCACCGGACGCGAAGAAGACGAGACCCTTGCCCTCCGGCGCGGCCCGGTCCGCTCGAATGCGGCCGACATAGGTCGGATCCGCACCGGCGGCATCCCGCGGGGTGGGGATATCCATGAGCTCGACGCCCTGGGCCCCGGCGAGGATCTCGGTCGCTTCCTCGGGCGAGATCGGGGAGTCGAACTCGGCGTGCACCGCGAGCGAGTGGCCCGTGAACACGGGAATCCGAACGCAGGTGCCCGACACCAGCAGGTCGGGCAGGTGCAGGATCTTGCGGGACTCGTTGCGGAGCTTCTGCTCCTCATCCGTCTCACCGCTGCCGTCTTCAACGATCGCGCCCGCGATCGGCAGCGCGTTGAAGGCGATCGCCTTGGCATAGGACCCGGTATCGGTGACCTCGCCGGCCCGTCCGTCCAACGCCAGTCCCTCGAGGTCCTCGGTGGCCCGCACCTGGTTGGCGAAGGTCGTGACCTGTGCGGCGCCGGAACCGGAAACGGCCTGATAGGTCGCGACTCGAAGACGGCTCAGACCGGCCTTCTCGGCGAGCGGCTTGAGAACGGGCATGATCGCCATCGTCGTGCAGTTCGGGTTGGCGATGATCCCCTTCGGCGGGTTGACCGTGTCCTCCGGGTTGACCTCCGACACCACGAGCGGCACATCGGGGTCGAGACGCCAGCCCGAGGAGTTGTCGATCACGATGGCGCCGGCAGCGGCGACCTTGGGCGCGTACTCCATCGAGCTGGCCTTGCCCGCGGAGAACAGTGCAATGTCCAGCCCGGAGAAGTCAGCCGTGGCGGTGTCCTCGACCGTCACCTGCTTGTCGCCGAACTCGAGGACCTGCCCCGCCGAGCGGGCGGAGGCGAAAAACCGGATCTCGTCGACCGGGAAGTTTCGCTGCAGCAGCAGGTCACGCATGACCCTGCCGACCTGACCGGTCGCTCCGAACACACCAATGCGCACGTTTGTCTCCAAGAATCAATCGTCGGCGCACAAGTCGCGCCGGTTGCTCCGTCCAGAGTAATGCGCCATCCAGCCATGCCCGAACAACCGTGCCGCCGTGAATCACGGCGGCTTGAATCGGTGGGATCATGGGCGCCGTGTCCGATACCCCCATGGCGAGCACCGCGCCCGAATCCCATGAGTCCCGCCCCGTCGACCTGACCCGCTTTGCCTGGCTCTCCATCATGGCGGCGATCGCCACCATCGCGCTGAAGGCGTCGGCCTGGCTGTTGACGGGATCGGTCGGCCTGCTGTCGGACGCTGCGGAGTCGGTGGTCAACCTGGTGGCAGCCGTGGTCGCCCTCATGGCACTGCGCGTGGCCGCGGCACCGGCGAGCGAGCGGTTCCCCTACGGCCGCACCAAGGCCGAGTATTTCTCCGCCGCCATCGAGGGCCTGATGATCCTGGTCGCGGCATCGGTCATCCTCGTGACCTCGGTGGAACGGTTCCTCAACCCGCGGCCGCTCGAGCAGGTCGGGCTGGGTCTCGCCATCTCGGTGGTGGCCTCGATCATCAACGGAGTGGTCGCCGCGGTGCTCATCCGGGCCGGGACCAAACACCGTTCCCTGGCCCTCACCGCCGATGGTCGGCATCTGCTCACCGACGTCTGGACCTCCGCCGGCGTGGTCGTGGGGGTGGGCCTCGTCTGGATCACCAAGTGGGACCGGCTCGACTCGATCGTCGCATTCCTTGTGGGCATCAACATCGTGGTGACGGGGGTACGCCTCGTCAGTGCCTCTGCCGCTGGTTTGCTCGATGTGACGCTGCCCGAGGAGGAGAACCAGGTGATCATCGACATCCTCGACCGCCGCACCGATGGACAGGTTGCCTTCCACGGACTGATGACCAGGGCCGCGGGCCAACAGCGTTTCGCGACCGTGCACGTCCTGGTGCCCTGCGACTGGACGGTGAAGCGCGGCCACGACTATGTCGAGGATCTCGAGGCTGAGCTGACCCGCGCTGTCCCCGGCCTGCGCGTCCTCAGCCATCTCGAACCGGACGCCGACCCTCGGTCCTATGACGATCAGCCAACAGGCGCCATCCCCTTCGATGCCGCCCAGACCGAGCTCCCCGACGACACCTAGCCTCGTGCTTTCACGCCGGTGGGTGGACAGTAGCGGGTTGAGATAGCGAAAGTG
>DUOB01000133.1 GCA_012839035.1 Propionibacterium sp. | reverse complement strand
GGCGCATCTGGCGCCGCTCGCGTACGCCGGTTTCCTGGCGCTCGCCGCCGGTCGTGCAGAGGGCTCGCTCCGGGAGCGGCTGCGCTTCGCCGAGGTGATCGCGACGATGCACGTGAGCTGGGGGGCCGGGTTCCTGCGCGGTCTCACCCGCGGGGGCGGCCGGACGGTGGACACCTCACGTCGGGCCTGACCCCCGGGACGCTCACTCAGGCGGCCCGGCAGACAACCCCGAGATCGTCGGTGTCGGCGGGGTTGGTCGACTGCGGCCGCGGCGCCGGTGGACGCGATGGAGTGTGCGTGGCGGTCACCTTCGGGGCCGGTCCCTTCGCAGGAGTGGTTGCGGGCGCGGGTTCGGGCGCGGCCGGCGCTTCCTCGACCGCCGGCGCGGGATCCTTCTCGGAGGCCGCGATCCGCTCACTGACCGTGGTGCGGATGACGTGGAAGTCGGGAGCCCCCGGATAGATCTTGGGGGGCACGAACGACACCGAACGGACGTTCGACTCCCGGGCCTTCAACGCCAGGTCGATCAGCCGGTCCATCTCACCAGCGGGCACGTTGCTGCTGAGCACCTGCTTGCCCGCACTCGCGATGTTGTTGAACTTGGTGGTCACGGTGAACGGGTCGAGCTGATTGAGCATGGCGTTCATGACGCACTTCTGCCGGGCCATCCGCTCATAGTCGTTGGAGCCGTGGCGCGAGCGGGCGAACCAGAGGGCGTCCTGGCCGTTGAGGTGGACGTTCTTGCCGGGCTCGATGTATCGACCGACCGACGTCGAACCGCCCCCGACCGGCACGGGCTTCATGATGTCCAGGTTGATGCCGCCGACGGCATCGATGAGGGCCTTGAAACCATCGAGGTCGATCAGCACGTAGTAGTTGATGTCCAAACCGGTGATCCACTCAACGGCTTCGACCGTGGCGATCGCGCCGGGGTCCCGCACGCCCGGATAGAGGTTCGGCTTCGCCGACGCTGCCGTATAGACGGCGTTGAGCATGCAGGCGTCCTCATCGCACGTGAACTTGTCCGGATAGAGCTTGCTCATCGGGGAATAGTGGGGGAACGAGAACGCCTCCAGGTTGCGGGGCAGGGAGAACAGCACCGTCTGACCGGTCTTGGCGTGCACGCTCGCGACGTGGATGGAGTCGGGCCGCAGCCCGTCCCGGCCGGCTCCGGCGTCCCCGCCGAGCAACAGGATGTTGTAACGCCCCTGCTTCACCTGGGTGTCACCGCCGCCAGCGAAGACGCTGCCGATGAAGTCCCGCTGCGCGTTGACCACGGACGCCGACGCCAGGCCCGTCCCGGAGAGCACGAGAGCCAGCACCACCGTGACGGCCCCGAAAATCCGCCGCGGTTTCGGCGACAGCGCGATCGGGTTGGACAGTTTCCAGGCATGCAGCAGCAGCCCTGCCCAACCGATGCCGCCCAGGGCCAGGACGAGCGTGATCAGCACGGTGACGGGCTTGAAGGTCACGACCATGACCGCGGCCGTGCGGTTGAGGTTGAGCAGCAGGAACCACGCCAGCACCGTGAGGACGATCCCGGCCCAGATCCGGATGGCCCATCGGCCCACCTTCTTCTCCCGCGACAGCAGTTGCGCCGAACCGGGGAGCAGGAGGGTCATCAGGACCCGTCCGAAGCCACGCCACAGCCGCAGCCGTTCGCTGTGGATCTGTGCGGCGGAACGATAGGGCTGTTCCTGCGTCGGGGACGCAGAGGAGGGGCTTCTGCGATCGGTCCGGGAAGTCGCCACGAATCGGGCCTTTCGATGGTGCAGGGGAAGGACGCACCCGTTTCCGGGTCGTCCCAAGTATGGATCGGGTCACAGAACCAGTCCCGGTGCCACGCCGACCGTTGCCAACAGGGCGATGGGTCGGGACGAGAAGTGCGTCTCCTGCCTTCCGGGGGGTTACCGTTGGATTTATGTCACCCGGCAGAGACGACGATCTGGACTGGCTCTATCGCCAGGATCCCGGCGATAATTCCGCACAGTCGGGGCAGCCGCCTGCCCAACCGGAGGGTCGTCGCCGGATGTCGTTCCGGGAGGACGCCCCCCAGGACGGCCGCGAGCAACCGCGGCGGTCGGTTCGGCCGGTGCCCGCACCGCCGCCGGAATCGGCGACCAGGCAAAGGAGCAGCGCCAGCAGTGGCCGGCGCAGCGGCAGCTCGCGCACCAGACCCGAACCCCGGCCCCGCGCCCGCCGGACCCGACGGACCCGACGACGTCGCCCGGTGCGCAATTTCTTCCGAGTCGTGTTCGTGGTGCTGTTGGCCTGGCTGGTCTTCCTGGTGGGTACGCCGGTCTATGCCTGGTCCAACACCACCAGGATCGACGCGATGCCGAGTGGCGAACGGCCCGCAGCCACCTCCGGCACGCTGTGGCTGCTCGTGGGCTCCGACTCGCGCGAGGGCCTCAGCGCCGAGGACCGCGAGCGGCTGGGGACCGGGGACGCCGAGGGTCGGCGCACGGACACGATGATGCTGCTGTTCGTCCCCCTCTTCGGCAAGCCCGCCCTCATCTCGATTCCCCGGGACTCCTATGTCACGATCCCCGGCCACGGCCGCAACAAGATCAATGCGGCCTATGCGTTCGGTGGGGCTCCCCTGCTGATCCAGACGATCGAGCAGAACACCGGCTTGCGGGTCGATCACTATGCGGAGGTCGGCTTCGGTGGTTTCGTCAACGTGATCGATGCTCTCGGCGGGATCGAGATGTGCCCCAAGGCGGCGATCAAGGACCACTATTCGCGCCTCGATATTCCCGCGGGCTGTCAGATCATGGATGGTCCGACCGCGCTCGGCTATGTGCGGATGCGTTATGCCGACCCCCGCGGCGATGTCGGCCGCATGGAGCGGCAGCGCGAGATGGTGGCGGGGATCGTACGCAAGGCCGCGACGCCTGCGACCGTGCTCAATCCGCTGCGGTGGTGGGGCGTGAACAACGGGGCCGCGGCATCGCTCTCGACCGGACAGGACACCGGGATCCTCCGGGCCGCCGGGCTGGTCCCTCCCCTGATGCGCATTGCCAGGGGCGACGGGCATCTGGTCATGGTGCCGGTGTCGAGCACCAACACGACCACGAGCGCCGGCTCATCGATGATCTGGGACGAGGAACAGTCCCAGGCCATGTTCGCCGAGATCGCCAGGGGCGACACGTCGAAGCTGGATCGCTTCGCGAAGCTGCCCGGGTGAGGGTCAGCGGTTGCGGGGCAGACCCTGCAGCAACTGACGTCCCATCACGATGCGCTGGATCTGGTTGGTGCCCTCATAGATCTGCGTGATCTTGGCGTCGCGCATCATGCGCTCCACCGGATAGTCCCGCGTGTATCCATAGCCGCCCAGCAGCTGGACCGCGTCCGTCGTGATCTCCATCGCCACGTCGGACGCGAAGCACTTCGCTGCCGCACCGAAATAGGTGAGGTCGGCGTCGGTGCGTTCGGAGCGGCAGGCGGCGGCGTACGTCAACTGCCGCGCCGCCTCGAGCTTCATGCCCATGTCCGCGAGCATGAACTGGATGCCCTGGTTGTCCGAGATCGGGCGCCCGAACTGCTTGCGCTCCTGGACATAGCCGAGCGCGAAGTCGAGGGCGCCCTGGGCGATCCCGAGCGCCTGGGCCGCGATCGTGACCCGCGTGTGGTCGAGGGTCTTCATCGCGGTCACGAAACCCTGGTTGAGCTCGCCGACGAGCCGGTCACCGGGGATGCGTGCGGAATCGAAGATGACCTGCCGGGTCGGTGACCCCTTGATCCCGAGTTTCTTCTCCTTGGCCCCGAAGGACACGCCGTCGTCGGACTTGTGGACCATGAAGCACGAGATGCCGCGCGACTTGGCGGCAGGGTCGGTGGAGGCGAAGACCGTGTACCACTCCGCCTCCCCCGCGTTCGAGATCCACGCCTTGGTCCCGTTGAGCACCCAGTCGTCGCCCTCGGCCACCGCGCGGGTCTTCATGCCCGCGACGTCGGATCCGGCGTCGGGTTCGGAGAGCGCATAGGAGATCAGACCCTCCCCGCGCGCGACCTTCGGAAGATAGGCCTGCTTGATTTCCTCCGACCCGACCAGCAACAGCGGGAACGTCGCCAGTTTGTTGACGGCGGGGATCAGGGACGAGGAAGCACAGGCGCGGGCGATCTCCTCGATGATGATCACGGTCGCCAGGGCATCGGCGCCCACGCCGTCATAGTCCTCGGGAATGTGGGGGGCGTGGAAATCCCCCTGCTTCAGCGCCGCATAGGCCTCGGCCGGGAACTCCGCGTTCTCATCCACCGCTGCGGCGGCCGGGGCGATCTTCGCCTCCGCGATCTCGCGGATGGCCGCCCGGAACATCTCGTGGTCCTCGGTCGGGCGATACATGTCATCGAAGGTGCTCACACCCCGATGCTACTGGCGAGTACTAAACCGCGCGAGGGATTCGTGCAGTCTCCTCCCCGAGCATGGTGCGGACCAGCAGCGTCGCCCCGGCAACAGCCGCCGGGAAGACCAGCACGGCGACTCCGGGGATCGAGAGGAGCCAGAAGGCGGGTACGCCGAAACCCATCGCGAGTGCCCCGTGGCCCTTGAGCGCCGGTCGTCGATCCGCGGTCCGCAACAGCCCGCGCCGCTCGAACGCCGGTCCGGTGATCTCCCGGACCATCAGCCGTCCGCCGGTGAGGAAGGAGACGACCGCCGCCAGCGCAGCACCGGCGACGGGCACGAGACCGGCGAGGAAACAGCAGACGGCAGCCAGCAGCGTCAGCCCGATCGTCGCGATCATCTGGCTGACCGACCGCGCGATCATGGCCCCCGTCGGTTCGTCGGGCTCGGGCGGCAGCGGGCCCAGCTCGGCATCGACCCGCTGGGAGATGCGCTGATAGATGGGGTCCCCCAACGTGAGGGTGAGCGTGGTGAACGTCAGCACCATGAGGAGCAGGACGGCCAGGAAGAGCACCACGGCGATGACGGCCCGGAACACCGTTCCGGCGGCCCCCCAGGACTCGCTGAAGCCGGTGAACGCCCCCACGATCGTGTCCAGGTTCATGCCCAGGGCGATGAGGCCGACCACCATCAGCACGGACGTGAGCAGGGGCGGCAGCATGCCGAGCAGAAACAGCTTGGGCCGGGACCAGACGATGCCCAGGCCGCGCACCAGGAGCCGGACGCCGAGCATCACCTGTCGCATCGGATCAGCCACGCTCCTTCGCGGCGCGCACCTTCGCGCCCTTCGCGTACGCCTGCTGCTTGAGGTCCTCCTGGAACTCCAGCATCTTCTCGGTGAGGGCACGGTCACCGGCGGCCAGGATGCGCACGGCCAGCAGGCCCGCGTTGCGCGCGTTGCCGACCGCCACCGTCGCGACCGGCACCCCGGCCGGCATCTGGACGATCGACAGCAGGGAGTCCAGGCCGTCGAGATATTTGAGGGCGACGGGTACGCCGATCACCGGCAGCGGGGTGACGGCGGCGAGCATGCCGGGCAGATGGGCGGCACCCCCGGCGCCGGCGATGATGACCTCGAGCCCGCGCTCGTGTGCGGTGCGGCCATAGTCGATCATGTCGGCCGGCATGCGGTGGGCCGACACGACATCCGCCTCGAACGCGATATCGAACTCCGCCAATGCGTCCGCGGCCGCCTCCATCGTGGGCCAGTCGGAGTCGGACCCCATCACGATCCCGACCCGGGCCTCCGCCGACCCGTTGATGCCCCGCCTGGCCCGGTTCCCCCCGGTGTGTCCCTCAGTCATGCCCCTCGACCCCCATCAGATAGTTGGCGGCGTGGTGTGCCCGGCGCCGGACCTCGGTCAGATCGTCGCCCATCGTGGTGACGTGGCCCACTTTCCGGCCCGGCTTGACCGTCTTGCCATAGAGCTCCACGCGCAGCCGCCGATCGCGCGCGAAGCAGTGCAGGAGCGCCGCCGGCAAGTCCTCGACGGACCCACCGAGCACGTTGGCCATCACCGTCCAGGGCACCCTGGTCGTCGGGTCGCCCAACGGCAGGTCCAGGACCGCGCGCAGATGGTTCTCGAACTGCGAGGTGTGCGACCCGTCGATCGTCCAGTGGCCGGTGTTGTGCGGGCGCATGGCCAGTTCGTTGACGACAACCGTGCCGTCGCGGCGCTGCATCAGCTCGACCGCGAGCATGCCCACGACACCGAGATCGTGCGCGACCCCGAGCGCGAGCCGCTGGCATTCCACCGCCCGGTCGTCGCCGAGGTCGGGAGCCGGGGTGATCGTCTCGGTGCAGATGCCGTGGGTCTGGATGGACTCCGAGATCGGATAGGCGACGGCCTGCCCGGATGGGGAGCGCACGACGAGCGCCGAGAGCTCGCGAGCGAAGTCGACGAACTCCTCGGCGACGATCGGCACCCCCTCCGTGATGCCCTCGAACAGCTCGACGGCGTCGGCGTCCGAGTCGATCTTCCAGACGCCCTTGCCGTCATAGCCACCGCGGGCGGCCTTCGCGACCACCGGATAGCCGCCCTGTTCGGCGGCGAACTCCTGCAGGTCCACGGCGTGCGCCACGACGCGCCACTGTGGACAGGGCACCCCCGCGGCGCTGAGCCGCGCCCTCATCACGGCCTTGTCCTGAGCGTGGATCAACGCCTCCGGGCCCGGCCGCACCTGGATGCCGTCCTCTTCCAGTTCCCGCAGGATGCTGGTGGGCACGTGTTCGTGGTCGAAGGTGATCACGTCACAGTCGGCCGCAAAAGCACGGACCGTGGCCGGATCCGTGTAGTCCCCCACCACCACGTCATGGCAGACCTGGGCAGCACTCACGTCGGGGCCTTCGGCCAGGAGCCGAACGGTGATGCCGAGGCGCACGGAGGCGGCGTACATCATCCGGGCCAGCTGGCCGCCGCCGATGATGCCGACAACATAGGTTCGGGGCGCAGACACCCCGACAGTCTGACAGATTCCCGAGCGCCGACCGGGCCCGTGTCAGCCGGTCGGAACGAAGAGGGCGGGCACCGCGATAATGTGTGGCGGACCGACAGGAGAGCCATGAACCAGATCGACAACAGTGCCGTGCTCTGGCGCGAGGGCACCGGTGACGAGCTCGTCATTGCCATGCACGGATTCGGCGCGGATGAGCGGGATCTGTTCAGCGTTGCCCAGTACCTGCCTCGGGAACTGACGGTGGCCGCGGTCCGCGGCCCGCTCGAGAGCCCGTTCGGGGGTTATGCCTGGTTCGAGTTCAACCCTGCCGTGGACAGCACCGACCACACGATGATCGACCGTTCCGCCGCCCTCGTGCTGGATTGGCTGGATTCGTTGGAGCGGCAGTACGCCCGCGTGCACGCGTTCGGCTTCTCCCAGGGGGGCGCCCTGGCCGTGCAACTGACCCGTCTCGAGCCCGGTCGATTCGCCTCGGTCTGCCACCTGTCGAGCTTCGTGCACAACGGCGACCTCCCGCGCGACCCC
Organism: Propionibacterium sp.; assembly: GCA_012839035.1. GTDB lineage: Bacteria > Actinomycetota > Actinomycetes > Propionibacteriales > Propionibacteriaceae > Enemella. The sequence continues at coordinate 50,663 of DUOB01000133.1, read as the reverse complement.
GAGCTCGCCGAACGGCGGCTGCCGCTCTTCCAGGGGATCGGTCACGACGACAACGTCATCGCCGTCGACAAGCGGGAGCGCAGCATCCCTTGGCTGGACGAGCATTTCGATGTGGAGCGGCACTACTACGAGCGTGGGCACACCATCGCGATGGACGAGCTCCACGACGTCGCTGCGTTCCTGTCCCGGGTGTGATCCGGCTCCCTGTTGGTTTCGTCCTCGCGGTTCCGTCCTCGGCAACGAGTACGCCGGCTTCGGCGGTGGTGTCGTTTACGCTGAGCGAGTGACGATTCCAGTTGAGCAGGCGGCCCCGGGCCAGGCGCCGGGGCTGTTCACGCAGCTCTTCCGCTTCACCGTGACGGGCGGTTTCTCGGCAATCGTCGACTTCGGGTCCCTGTTGATCATGACCCACCTGATCGGGCTTCCCGACGACCTCGCGAAGGCCATCTCCTTCGTCCTCGGAACCACGACCGCCTATGCGATCAACCGGCGCTGGACCTTCAAAGCCGCACCCTCGACCCGCCGCCTGGTGGCCGTGTGGGTGTCCTATCTCCTCACGTTCGCCCTGCAGGTCGGGCTCTATGCCCTCACTCGGCCGTGGCTGATGGACCATGTCGATTATCCGACCGCCCAGCTGATCGCCTTCGTCATCGCCCAGGGCGCCGCCACGATCTGCAACTTCGCCATCCAGCGCTGGGTGATCTTCCGCCGCTTCTGAGCGCCGGTCACCGGATGTGATCCCCGTGTCGCACCGTGTGCCGATGCAGGATCCGGCTGAGGGCCTTGGCGGCGACTTGGAGCGCCGGCACGAATCGTCGCAATTCCTGCGTACCCGCCGGATGCAGCAACGACAGCGCCGCGATCGAACGCCCGGTCAGATCGAGCACGGGAACCGCGATCGCCTCGACCGCTTCCCGGTCGCCCTCCGGATCGCGGGCATAGCGCTGGGTCCGGACGCGGGCAAGTTCCTCCGCTGTCGGCCTGCGTCCCGGACCGCGCCGGTCGGCCGGGGAATTCGCCAGGGTCCGTGCGGCGACCTCGGGCGGGGAGAAGGCGAGGATCGCCCAGCCCGCCGCCGTGGCCTGGGCGGGCAGTCGTCCACCGGGCCTCGAGGACAGGCCTTTGATGGGATTGACGATCTCCAGATAGACGACGTCGTTCCCTTCCAGCACCGCCAGGTGCATCGCTCCGCCGGTGGTCTCCGCCAGATCGGTGAGGAAGGGCAGCGCGGCCACCCGCAACGGGGAGTGCAACGGCACCAATTGGCCGATCTCGAACATCCGCAGACCGATGCGTACGCCCGCATCGCTTCGCTCGAGAATCCCGAGGTTCACCATCTCCTGCACAATCCGGTGGCCGGTCGCCTTCGAGAGCCCCGTCCTTCGCGCGAGTTCGGTCGGCTGCACGCACACATCACCCGGGCGAAACGCGTTGAGGATGTCGAAACTGCGTTTCAGGATGCCGGAACGGCTCGGCAACCGTGCGGAGTCAGTGCTCGCGACCTGCACCGCTGTTTCGTCGGACACGTCCACCACCTCCGGTCCCAACAACGATAGTCATCGGACACCAGCAGCGATCTGGGCCGGCACGAGACCAGCCTTCGCCAACTGGATCTGCTCGTGGATGTGGAGCCGCAGCTCCGCGAACCGGGGCGTCGAGCGCGTCTCGAGCTGATTGCGCTCGTCCGGCAAGTCGATCGTCACGTCCTCCTGGACGACGGTGGGGCTGGAGGACAGCACCAGGACCCGTTCCCCCAGATAGACGGATTCGTCGATGTCGTGGGTGACGAAGAGGACCGTGACGCCCAAGCGGTGCCAGATGTCCCGCACCAGGTCCTCGAGATCTGCCCGTGTCTGCGCGTCGACCGCGGCGAAAGGTTCGTCCATCAGGAGGATGTGGGGCTCGTACGCCACCGCCCGGGCGATCGCCACCCGTTGCTGCATGCCGCCTGACAGCTGCCACGGATAACGCCGGTGCGCCTGATCGAGGCCGACGGCTTCGAGCGCCTCGGCCACGCGGCGCTGACGTTCCGCTGCCGGCACTTTGGCGTTCTTCAGCGGCAGCTCCACATTGCCCTGGACGGTCAGCCACGGAAACAGTGAACGTCCATATTCCTGGAACACCACAGCCATGGTCCTGGGCGGACCTGTGACGCGCTTGCCCTCAAGGACGACTTCCCCGGAGGTCGGCTCGAGGAGGCCGGCAATGATCTTCAGCAGCGTGGTCTTGCCGGCCCCGGAGGGCCCGACGATGCAGGCCAGTTCACCGCGACGCAGTTCGAACGTGAGATCTCGCACCGCCTCGACCGAGCCGGCGGCGCTCGCATAGGTCTTTTGCACTCCGCGGACCGACAACAGCACCTCCTGGCGCTGGTCACGGGCCGACAACTGGGAAGTCTTCGGGAGGTCATTCACTGTGCTCAACTTCTTTCAAGCCGTAGTACCAACGCAGGATGCGCTTCTCCGCGAAGGAGAAGCCGGTGGCCAGGAGCACACCGATGAGGCCGAGGAGGACGATGCCGGTCCACATCTCGGGGACGGCGAACGAACGCTGAAACGCAACGATCGTGAAGCCGAGCCCGGACGAGGACGCGAACATCTCCGAGATCACCATGAGGATCAGCCCGATCGACAGGGCCTGACGGATGCCGGCGATATAGAACGGACTCGCCGCCGGAAGCGTCAGCATCGTGATGCGGGACGGACCCCGGATCCCGTACACGAGGGCCGTCTCACCGAGGACCTCGTCGATCGACCGGACCCCCTCAATGGTGTTCAGCAGGATCGGCCAGATGCAGCCCGAGACGATGACGAGCACCTTCATGGTGTCGTTCACCCCGACGAGCAGCATCAGGATCGGGACGAGAATCGGCGGCGGGATGGCGCGGAAGAGTTCCAGCACCGGCTCGGTCAGTCGCCGCAGGATCCTGCTGGACCCGATCAGGAAACCGAGACCGATGCCCAGCACGATGGCCACCGCCAGTCCCACGAGGAGCCGCACGAGGGACGGCACGACATCGCGGGCGAAGCGGGGTCCGATCCATACCTCGCCGAAGGTCTCGACAAGTTGCCCGGGGCGGGGCACCCAGAAGCTGTTCGTGTTGAGGGTGAGCGCCCACCACAGGGCGACGAGGAGAAGGGGCAGGGCGACGAAATAGCCGATTCGTTTGAGGATTGTCACTTGTCCACCTCCGCACGGATAGAGGAGTGCCAGCCGAGGAAGCGCCGCTGGAGCGCACGGAAGCTGATGTTGATCAACACACCGATGAATCCGGTGGCGAGCACGAGCGCGTACATCTGGGCAGTGGCACCACCCGACTGGGCCACGGCGATCTCTCGGCCCAGGCCCGGGGTGCCGATCAGGAGTTCCGCTGTGACGGCGAGGATCAGCGCGACAGCCGCCGCGAGCCGGAGTCCGGTCATGAGATAGGGCAACGTCGTCGGCCACACGACATGCCGGAGCCGGGCGGCATAGCTCGTCAGACCGAAGCTGCGCGCCGTGTTGGCGGCGACCGGGTCGACATCGGCGACCCCGTAGAGGACCTGGATGAGCACCTGCCAGAACGAGGCATAGACGACGAGCAGCAGCTTCGATTCGATCTCCACCCCGAAGAGGAGCACCGCGAGCGGGATGAGCGCCACGGACGGGATCGGCCGCAGGAATTCGATCGTGGAGGACGTGAAGCGCCGCAGGAAGGTGGAACTGCCGATGACCATCCCCAACAGCACCGCCGCCACTGAGGCGATGGCGAGCCCCAGCGCCCAGCCGAGCAGGGTGTTGCCCACCGCACTCCAGAACCTGCCGGTCCCCAGGTGCGCCACGAGGTGGACGAGCACTTCGGTCGGCGGCGGCAGGAAGCGCGCCGGCACGAGTCCCAGCCGAGGCACCAGTTCCCACAGGAGCAGGAACAACAGGGTGCCGACCGCTCCCAGGGCGGCCGGCGGGAGGCGCAGCAGTGTCTCGCGCGGCGAACGGCGACGGGCCGGGATCGGGGCCAGGGGTGATTTCACGGTCGTATGGGTCATCGCTTCTCAATCCGTCTGGTCAAGCGGTCTGATGGACGACCCGGCCGGCAACGGCGGTCGCCGTCACGGACAGATCGGGCAGATCCGCCACGGGGCAGGTGAATGGATCACCGTCGAGCACCACCCAGTCGGCCCGGGCTCCCGGCCGCAGCACTCCTTCGCGCCCGGGGACCAGCGCCACCTCCGCAGCGCCGGTGGCATAGAGATCGAACGCCTGTTCCCGGGTCAGGCACTCGTCAGCGTTGAGCATGCGCCCGTCATGCCAGCGCGTCACCGCGTGCCAGATGCCGTGCAATGGTGTCGAGGCCGTGATTGGTGAGTCCGACCCCCCACCGAGCGTCACCCCGGACGCCAACCAGGACCTGAGCGGGCTGGCCTCGAGGGTCGCCTCCCAGCCGAAGCGTTCGGCGAGAACGTCGGCGAACCGTGCGTACATCCCCGGCTGCACAGCCACCGCCACCCCCAGCTCGGCGGCGGTCGCACGCGCCCGGTCCGACGGCCAGAGATAGGCATGGATGAGGGAGAACCCGGCCCGCCGGACGATCTCCGGCGGCCCGAGCCTCGCAATGCTCGACAGCGCCGAATCGATCGCCGCATCCCCGACCGTGTGCACGCCGAGCGGGATGCCGTTCGCGAGGGCGTACGCACAGAGCGCATCCAGGTCGTCCTGCTCCATGAGCTGTTCGCCGTGGTAGCCGGGGCGTTCGGGGTATTCCTCATGCAGCCAGGCCGTCCCCAGCGATCCCCCGCCGTCGAGAAAGACCTTCAGCCCGGCGAGACACAGCCGATCGTCCCACTCGGGATCCCGCAGCATCGGGAGGAACTGCTGGGCGTCCCGCACGGCGGTGTGTCCGGACGAGACGAGGCCCAGAAGGGTCGCCCGCACATGAAGACGACCATCGGCTGCGGCGGCTCGATAGGCGGTCAACTCGTCGGGGGTCAGCCCCGGATCCACCACCCGCGTGATGCCGTTCTCCAGGCAACGTGCCTGCGCGCTGGCCAGGGCCTCGACCCGCTCCTCCGTCGTCGGTGGCGGGACCAGCGCACCAACGAGGTCCCGAGCGAGTTCGAGGAGCAGGCCGTTCGCGTGGCCGTCCTCATCGCGACAGATGACGCCACCGGCCGGGTCCGGCGTGTCGTCATCGATTCCCGCGAGGGCGAGGGCGGCCGAATTCGCGACCCCGGCATGGCCGCCGCGGGGCAGATAGACGGGGCGGTCCGGGCACACCCTGTCCAGCTCCGCACGGGTCGGATAGCGCTGCTCCGTCAGGTCCCCCACCTCCCACCCCTCGGCGGACACGATCCATGGCCGGTCCTGGTGGGTCTCCGCCCATTCCCGCACCCTCACGAGCAGATCGCTGACGTTCGCTGCGGGACTGAGATCAGCACGGACCGCGGCCATGCCGGTCCACAGGAGGTGGTGGTGGGAGTCGATGAATCCGGGCAGCACCGTCCCGTTCCCGTGATCGATCACTGCCGCCCCCGGCGGGAGCAGGGCCCGGACGGCGTCCGGGTTTCCCACTCCCGCGATCTGCCCATCCAGGACGGCCATCGCCCCGGCCGTCGGCCCATCCGTCGTTCGGATGTTGCCGAGGACCAGTGTGGGTGGAGTCACCGCGTGGCGGCCAGCAAGTGACGGGCCTGACATGGCTTCCCCCGGGTTCACTGGTCCGCGATGAGCTGCTGAACGGTGACCGGCTCACCGAGGAGTCCCTGCTCCTCGCTGTACTGGATCAACTTCTCCAGGGAGGCCTCGTTGAAGTCGTCCGGGAAGGCGGGCAGCCCGATCCGGTTCGCGGCGTCGGCATCGATGGAGGTGTAGTCCGTCAGAACGCCACGCACGGCGTCCGGGTTCTCCGCGGCGTACTTCATCGACTTGTCCATGGCTCGCTTGAAGGCAGCCAGGACCTCCGGATTCTGCTGGGCCCACTGATCGGCGGCGAAATAGGACGCGACCGACAGATTCGGATCGGTCTTGGCGTAGTTGTCGAGAATCACCCGGCCGCCGTTGTCCATGAGGCGGGTGACGAACGGCTCGCAGGCCCACGCGGCATCGATGCGGTTCTGCTCCACCGCTGCGGGCATGTCGGGGAACGGGAGCTCGGTGAAGTTGACGGTGGACGGGTCGATGCCTTCGCTCTCCAGCGCAGCCTTGATCGTCACATCCCCGATGTTGTTGAGCGTGTTCACGGCGATCGTCCTGCCGGACAGGTCGGCCGTGCTCTGGATCGGGCTGTCCGCGGAGGTGATCACGCTGCAATAGCCGGCGTCCGGATTGCTCGAGCGGTTGTCGGGAGAGATGCCGACGCCGGGTGCCACCATCTGCAGCGGCAGACCTTTGGACACCCCGATGATGAGGGACACATTGTTGGAGAAGCCGATCTGGTAGCTGTTGCTGGTCACCGCGGGCACGATCGCTGCCCCGCCGGCGGCGAGGACGGGTTCGAGTTCGATCCCCTCTTCCTCGAAATAGCCCTCCTGGATCCCGAGATAGACCGGAGCCACGTCCACGATCGGGATCAGGCCAATCGTCAGTTGCGTGGTCTCGCCCTCGGCCGGTGCAGCGTCTCCACCACAGGCCGTGAGTGCCAGGGCAGCGGCAGCTGCGATCACTACTGGTGTTTTGCGAAGTTTGGTCAGCATGCTCAGTTCCTTGGAGTCGGGGGTTCAGATGAATCGTTCGGGGTGGCCCTCGAAGGGCAACCCGACATAGAGCTCGGAGAAGGCCGCCATGGTGTGCTCGGACTTCACGAGGTTCTGCAGACGCGCGCGCTGCAGGCGCGCTTCGAACTCGCTGCCCGGCACGTGGTGCAGCAGTGCTGTCATGTGCCGGGAGAACTCCTGCGCCCGCCAGATGCGGCGCAGCGCAGTGGTGGAGTACGCCGCCAGAAGCTCCTCCCCGGCGCCCCGATAGCGGGCGATCAGCGCCTCCGACAGAACGGACACATCGGAGACCGCCAGGTTCAGGCCCTTGGCAGCCGTGGGCGGGACGATGTGCGCGGCATCGCCGGCGAGAAACACCCGTCCGTGCTGGAGGGGCTCCACGACGAACGAGCGCATGGCGGTGACGCTCTTCTGCAGAATCGGCCCCTCCGCCAGCGTCCAGTCGTCCTGCGTACCCAGCCTGGTCTGCAACTCATCCCAGATGAACCTGTCGGACACCTCCTGCGCGTCGGTATCCGGGGGGACCTGGAGATAGAGCCGGCTCAGCGTGGGAGAGCGCCTGCTGTGCATGGCGAAGCCGTTGTCGTGATGCGCATAGATCAGTTCCCGGGTGGACGGGGGCACGTCGGCGAGGATTCCCAGCCAGCCGAACGGATAGTCCTGCTGGAACTCCTGGCGCAACCGGGCCGGAATCGTTTCCCGCGACGGTCCGTGGAACCCGTCGCATCCGGCGATGAAATCCGCCTCGACCGCATGTTCGGCCCCGTCCGGATCCCGATAGGTCACCCTCGGCCGCTCGGTGTCGCTGTCGTGCAATGCGACGTCGAGAGCCTCGAAGACGATCGGCTGTCCTGTGTCGTCCCTCGCCCTGAGGAGATCCTTGACCACCTCCTGCTGCGGATAGAGCACGGTTTGCTTGCCACCCGTCAGGTCCGCGGTCGGCACCCAGGTCCGAACCCCTTCGAAGCGCAGCTCGAATCCGTCATCGAACTGCCCATTGCTCTCCAGACGATCGGCCACACCTGCGAACTTGAGCATCTCCACCGTGGGGTGTTCGAGGAGCCCGGCGCGGATGCGTTCTTCGACGTACTGCCGCGTCCGCTGCTCGAGGACAACGTTGTCGATGCCCGCCAGCCCGAGCAGCCGCCCCAGGAGGAGACCTGCCGGCCCGGCTCCGATCATGACGACCGAAGTCTTCGTTGCACTCACGGCGCCCTGCCCGATCACTCAGCCACCGCGGCGATGCAGTCGATCTCGACGAGCACTCCTGCTCGGGGCGCGTCCGCACGAACGGTGGTTCGGGCCGGGAAGTGACTGGCGTCGGAGAAGAACTCGCGATAGATCGGGTTGAACTTGGGAAAGTTCTCCATGTCGCGGATGTAGACATTGCAGCGAAGAATGTCGTTCTTCGTGGAGCCGGCGGCCTCCACCACCCGCAGGAGATTCTCAAGTGTCGTCCTCGTCTGCTCCTCGAAATCGTCGGAGACGATGGTGTGCGTCTTCGGGTCGAGCGGTCCTTGGCCTGAGACGAAAAGGAATCCGTTGTGGGCAATCGCCATCGACAACGGCGCCTTCGTCCCTTCCGAGAATCCGGTGGTGGGCGCCTTGTCGGTCGTGATCACGCGTGGGGTCGCTTTGGTCATTGATCTGCTCCTCTTCGAGTGTTTTCGGGCGTGTTCGACCACCCGGCGCACCCGGGCGGTCCGGGTGCGTCGGTTCGTGGAGGTTGGGTCAGTTGATCTGCTGGTCAGGTCGCGGCATCACGGTGCCGCATTCGTCGCACGTGCGGGCTTGCTCGGAGTCGAAGAAGCGCGCGTACGCCTTGGAGACCGGGTCCTTGGTGTAGTCGTCCACGACGAACTCCTCCTCGTGGATCAGGACGCCGCACTCGGGGCAATACCAACGGAACCGATCGATCTCCCCCGGCAGACGGCCACGTTCGAGAATGAGCGCGAAGGAGTCCGAGGGAAAGCGCGGTGAATGCTCGGTGTTCGGCGGCATCCAGTTGGTCGACCCCTCGGGAATGACCGCCACGCTTTCCTCCCCCTCGGGGGTCCGGTGGTGGAGGCGCATCGTGCCACGGATCATGTAGGTGACCTCGTCGCTCGCATTGATATGGAACTCGCTCCGATAGTCCCGGCCCTTCGCCACGAATGCGAGGGAGCCGGGATATTGCCACAGCACCTTGACTTGGCGCCCGCTTGCCGCCAGTTCGTCGGCCACCGCGTCCAGATCGAGAATCGGCAGATCGGACGGCTGAATATCGGGCTTCATCGGTCCTCCTTGACCGTTGACACACAACTGGGGGTGTTCGGCGTGCTGCCCCGAATCGGGACTTGTCGAGTCAGTGAAACCCGGCCGGACAAGAGCGACAAGGAAAAGTCTCACTGGCCGGGACCCAGATTCCGGTCGTCACGTCACGCGACGCAGATGCACGACGTCCCCCGCGGAGAACGTCCGCTCCCCCTCGGCCATCCGCACCCGCAGGCCGCCCGACGGGTCGATCCCGAGGGCGGTGCCGGTCACCTCCCGGCCGGCGAGCAGGAGTCGCACGTGACGGCCGATCGTCACGCAGCGGTCGGCATAGCGTGCGGCGAGGGCGTCGGGCGCGTCGCGCCAGAGGGCGTACGCGGCCGCCAACGCCCGCAGCACCTCGCTCATGAGGGCCGTCTTGTCCACGCGGGCCCCCTCGAGCCACAGGGACGTGGCGCTCTCGACCGGCAGTTCGGAGCGGTCCATGGACACGTTGATCCCGAAGCCCAGGACCACCGCCGGCCCGGTGGGGGTCTCGACCCGCTCCGCGAGCAGGCCGCACAGCTTGCGCTCGTCGACGAGCACGTCGTTCGGCCACTTCAGTTCGGCGGGCAGACCGGTGGCCGCCCGGATCCCGTTCGCGACCCCCAGCCCGGTCATCAACGACAGCCAGGGCCATCGTTCGATCGGCACCCCGTCGGGACGCAGCAGGACGGACGTGGCGACCGACACCCCCGGGGACGCGGTCCAGGACCGGTCGAGCCGGCCCCTCCCCGCGGTCTGGTTGTCGGTCATGAGGACGGCACCGTCGGCGGCACCCCGGCGAGCGGCGGCCGCGAGGTCCTCGTTGGTCGAGCCGGTGGCGGCGAGCACCGTCACCGACGTCCAGGGCGAGCCTGGTCCCACCAGGTCGGCACTGAGCGCGGCGGCATCGGGCGGTGGGGTGTCGGGCACGATCCCCGAGAATAGCCGTCGCCGCGCGGAGAACCCGGCAGGAGTTTTGTGACCGTCCCGGCGGGCGGGGGCGCCCGGCGCTACGCTGCCCGGTATGGAGATCGACATCCACACGACCGCGGGCAAGCTGGCTGATCTTGGACGGCGCACAGAAGAGGCCGTGCACGCGGGATCGGCCGCGGCAGTCGAGAAGCAGCACGCCAAGGGCAAACTCACGGCCCGGGAACGCATCGACCTGTTGCTGGACCCCGGGACCTTCGCGGAACTCGACGAGTTCGCCCGGCACCGCTCGACGGCCTTCGGCATGGAGAAGCGCCGCCCCTACGGCGACGGCGTGGTCACCGGCGTCGGTGCGATCAACGGCCGACCCGTCTGCGTGTTCTCCCAGGACGTCACCGTGTTCGGCGGCTCGCTCGGTCAGGTCTATGGCGAGAAGATCGTCAAGATCATCGACTTTGCGCTCAAGACCGGCTGCCCGATCATCGGCATCAACGAGGGCGGTGGCGCGCGCATCCAGGAGGGCGTGGTCTCCCTCGGTCTCTATGGCGAGATCTTCAAGCGCAACACCGTCGCCTCCGGGGTGATCCCCCAGATCTCGCTCATCATGGGCGCCGCTGCGGGCGGACACGTCTATTCCCCGGCGCTCACCGACTTCGTGGTCATGGTCGACCAGACCTCACAGATGTTCATCACCGGACCGGACGTCATCAAGACGGTGACCGGTGAGGACGTGTCGATGGAGGAACTCGGCGGTGGGCGCACGCACAACACCAAGTCGGGCAACGCGCACTACCTGGCGGCGGACGAGGAGGACGCCATCGACTATGTGCGGGAGCTGCTGAGCTATCTGCCCCAGAACAACCTCGAGGATCCACCCCTCTATGGCGATGACGAGGATGATCTGCAGGTCACCGAACAGGACCGGCTGCTCGACACGCTCATCCCGGACTCCCCGAACCAGCCCTATGACATCAAGTCGGTGATCACCGGTGTGCTGGACGACGGCGAGTTCCTGGAAACGTCGCCCCTGTTCGCGCCCAACATGGTGACCGGTTTCGGTCGGGTCGAGGGCCGCTCCATCGGCATCGTGGCCAATCAACCCCTGCATTTCGCCGGTTGCCTGGACATCGATGCATCGGAGAAGGCCGCCCGCTTCGTGCGCACCTGTGATGCCTTCAACATCCCGGTCCTCACCTTCGTCGACGTGCCGGGCTTCCTGCCCGGGGTCGACCAGGAACATGCCGGCATCATCCGTCGGGGCGCGAAGCTGATCTATGCGTACGCCGAGGCCACCGTCCCGCTCGTCACCGTCATCACCCGCAAGGCCTATGGCGGCGCCTATGACGTGATGGGGTCCAAGCACCTCGGCGCCGACGTGAACCTCGCGTGGCCGACCGCCCAGATCGCCGTCATGGGCGCCCAGGGCGCGGTGAACATCCTCTATCGCAAGGAACTCGCGGCCTCGTCCGACCCGGACACCGAGCGTGCCAGGCTGATGCAGGCCTATGACGATGAGCTCGCCAATCCCTATGTCGCGGCGGAGCGCGGATACATCGATCAGGTGATCTATCCGCACCAGACGCGCTATGAGATCATCCGGATGCTGCGTCTCCTGCGCACCAAGCGCCAGTCGCTGCCGCCCAAGAAGCACGGCAATATTCCCCTGTGAGGCTGTGATGATGACTGAACCAACGGCTCAGCAGCGCCCTGTCGTGACGGTGGTGTCCGGCTCCCCCACCCCGGAGGAGCTGGCCGCGATCGTGGCGGTGGTCACCGCAGGCGCCGCCGCCGGGACCGAGGAGGCCCCGCGACCCGCGGATCGACCGCGCGTCGGGGGCTGGAAGTCCTATACGCGGGTCCTTCGCGGGGCCACCTATCCGGGCCCGGGCGCGTGGCGCCACATCGATCAATGATCCGCCCGCCTTGTTCGCGCTGCTCGCGCGCTGTTCGCTAGCCTTGCCTGCGCCCGCCATCGGAGGCTGGCGCAGCGAAAGGAGCCGCCGTGGACGCGGTGCAGGAAATCCTCAACTCCATCCCCTTCGGTCAGCTCGCCAAGCAGGTGGGCACCGATCCCAACACGGCGGAGCAGATGGCTCGCCAGCTGATTCCGGCCCTCATCGGCGGCATGTCCGCCAATGCCGACGACACCGCAGGCGCCCGCTCCCTCGCGAATGCACTCAACCAGCACGCGAGCTCGCCCCTGCTCGACGGGGATCTGCAGCTCGATCAGGTCGACACCGATGACGGTGACGCCATCGTCCAGAACGTGTTCGGTGCCCACACGCCCCAGGTGACCCAGCGGCTCGGAGCCCAGGTAGCCGGCGGCAACAACGAGATGGTGCAGAAGCTGATGCGCTATCTCGCGCCGATCGTCCTCGCCTATCTGGCGAAGAAGCTCACCGAGGGCCGCGGTGGCGCACCCGGCGGCAGTGGCGCCGGCAGCGGCAGCATCCTCGGCGATCTGCTCGACAGCCTCACCGGCGGACAGTCCCAGAAGCAGCAGCGGAGTCTCCCGGAGATTCTGCTCGACATGTTGGGAGGTGGCGGCGGTCGCCAAGCGCCTGCCCCAACGCCCGCCCCCCAGCGCGGAGAATTCCAGCAACCCGCCCCGCAGCCTCGGTCCGGCCCGTCCACCGGCACCGGCGGCGACGCCCCGGCACCCCAGCAGATCCCGCTGGACGCTCCCACCGGGCAGCCCGCCCCGCAGCAGCGGAGCGGTGGCGGGATCCTCGACGACCTGCTCGGTGGCCTCCTCGGCGGCGGCCGCCGATCCTGATGGCCAGGGTTTTCCGGGTCGTGCTCGCCTCGGCCTCCCCCGCCCGGCTTCAGGTCCTGCAGCGGGCGGGGATCGAGCCCGAGGTGATCGTCTCCGGCATCGATGAGGAGAAAGTCACCGCTCGCCGTCCGGTCGTGCTGGCTGCGCTGCTCGCGGAGCAGAAGGCACAGGCGGTCAGTCAGCAATTGGCCGGCCACGAACCGGCCCTCGTGATCGGGTGCGACTCGATCCTCGAGTTCGAGGGGCAGTCGTTCGGCAAACCCGCCTCCGCCGACGAGGCCATCGCCCGCTGGCAGCTGATGCGGGGACGCCACGGCGTGTTGCACACGGGACACCACGTGATCCTCCGGGACCGCGGTGTCCATCAGATCACGGCGACTGGCTCCACCATGGTCCGGTTCGCCGACCTGAGTGATGCAGAGATCCGCGCCTATGTCGCCACCAACGAACCCCTCGTCGTCGCCGGCGCCTTCACGATCGACGGGCTGGGTGGGCCCTTCATCTCCGGCATCGAGGGCGATCCCCACAATGTGATCGGTCTGAGCCTGCCCCTGCTGCGCGACATGCTCACCGAGCTCGGGATCTCCTGGCCCGAGCTGTGGTCCACGCACAACTGAGTCGCGCTCACTCCCCGGCGGGCGCGGGCCCGTCCGGGGAGCGCCGGAGCGTCAGAGCCGAGCCCGCGGGATGAACGGTGAACGCACCCGACCAGGCGTACCCCTCGAACACCACACCATCAGCGCTCTCGGCCGTGACCCGGTAGCCGCCGTCGCGGAGATGCGCGCTCAGCCACTCCCCGATCACCCGACCCTCGGGTGCAGAGAACGTCATCGTCACCATGTTGGGCTGATCCACACGCAGCGCGATGCGGATGTCCTCGGGCACGGTGATCATGCCGTCGGGGCCGTGCTGGAACCCCAGTTGGCGGAGGCTCACACCTCCGGCCGGAACGCCATCCTCGGTCGGTGAGCCGGGGCGCCCGTTGTCCACGGAGGGGGAGACGATGGGCGTGGGGGCAGTTTCCTGCCCGCCGGACGGAACGGTGCCGCAGCCAGCGAGCCCGACCAGCACGACCACACCCACCGGGAGCAGGATTCGAGGGACGGCACGGCGCAACACGGGTCCCACGCTAGTCGGATAACCTCGGAGGCGACATGAGTACTGAACCGCAACACGACGCGCTGCCGAGCCGCCAAATGCCGCCGAAGACCTATCTCCCGGCATGGCTCCGCGCCATGCGCCCGCGCCAGTGGGTGAAGAACGTCCTCGTGTTCGCTGCGCCGCTGACGGCAGGGTTCCATACGCCCGACAACGCGGACTACCTCAACGTTCTGATCAACACACTGTTGGCGTTCGTCGCCTTCGCGCTGATCAGCGCCACCATCTATCTGCTCAACGACGCGAAGGACGTGGAGGAGGACCGTCTTCATCCCAAGAAGCGCTTCCGCCCGATCGCAGCCGGGGAGCTGAAGGTCTCCACGGCCTATGTGCTGGCCTTCATCACGATGGCGCTGAGCCTCACGATCGGGTTCTTCACCGCCCCCATGCTGGGTGTGGTGCTGATCGTCTATCTGGTGCTGCAGTTGCTGTACACGCAATTTCTCAAGCATCAGCCGATCATCGATCTCGCGATGGTGGCGTCCGGATTCCTGCTGCGCATGATCGCCGGCGGCGTTGCCTCCGGCATCGAGATCTCCGCCTGGTTCCTCCTGGTCGCCGCGTTCGGTTCGCTGTTCATGGTGGCCGGCAAGCGCTATTCGGAGATGGTCGTGCTCGGCTCGGATGCCGGCACCCGCAAGTCGCTCAAGGAATACACCGTTTCCTATCTGCGGTTCGCCTGGCACCTGTCGGCAGCCGTGACGCTCATGTCCTATTGCCTCTGGGCCATCGGCGGCGTCTCCGAACCCGGTGCGCCCGCACCGAGCGACGGCCTGTGGGGGCTGCCCTGGCTGGTGATCTCGATCATCCCGCTGACGATCGGCCTGCTGCAATATGCGCTCGAGGTCGACCGCGGCGACGCCGGCGAGCCCGAGGACGTGGTCCTCAACCACCGGGCGCTCCAGATCATGGGCTTCCTCTGGGTCGTCACCCTCGCCCTCGGCATCTTCTTCTGATCAGTTGCTCCGCTTCTGATTACTCCGCTTCGGCATAGCGCGTACACGTGAACGTGGCGGAGAACTCCTCTTCCTCGCCCGTCGCGGCGTTCTGCGAATGCTGGGTGTGCAGGAGCACTCCGGTCACTTCATAGGCATCTCCGGTACGCACCACTTCGGCGCGCCCCCTGTCGTCCGCCATCTCCAGCAGGGGCGGTCCGCCGCGCTGACCCGTGAACACCATCACCACCGTTGGGTCTGGCTGATCAAGGACCGTGACGTGCATGGCCGCGGCCCCGCTGGTCAGAGCCGCCACGATCTGTCCGTCGGCCCGGGCACACTCGACCCGGCTGGTGCGATAGGTCTCACCCTCCACGACGAACTCCCCGGCACCGCCCCCGATGAGGGCACAACCGCTGAACAGGACCACCCCCGGGACGAGTGCCCGGATCTTGAACGTTCGCACGCGCCCACCCTAGGGGCAGTCGACGACTCCGGGTGACAGAGGCAACGTGATTGTTGGGCGACCTCACCCCCATAGTCGCGTCCGTCGCCCTAGACTCCCGATAGGACGAACCAGGAGGACTCCCCGTGGCAATCAGCAAGGTACTCATCGCCAACCGTGGTGAGATCGCCGTTCGCGTGATCCGGGCCGCCGCAGATGCGGGCCTCGCAAGCGTGGCGATCTATGCAGATCCCGACGCGGACAGTCTCTTCGTGCGCTTGGCCGACGAGGCCTATGCACTCGACGGAAGGACGCCGGCGGAGACCTACTTGGACGTCGCGAAGATTTTGCGGATCGCGGCCCAATCCGGCGCCGATGCGATCCACCCCGGCTATGGCTTCCTCGCCGAGAACGCCGACTTCGCCCAGGCTGTGATCGACGCGGGCCTGGTCTGGATCGGCCCGCCACCGTCCGCCATCGACGGTCTCGGTGACAAGGTGAAGGCCCGCCACATCGCCCAACGCGCCGGCGCTCCGCTTGTCCCGGGCACCAAGGACCCGGTCGCGGATGCCGACGAAGTCATCGCGTTCGCGGACGAACACGGTCTGCCGATTGCCATCAAGGCCGCCTTCGGTGGCGGCGGCCGCGGTCTCAAGGTCGCTCGGGAGCGAACCGAGATCCGTGAACTGTTCGAGTCCGCAACCCGGGAGGCCGTCACTGCCTTCGGCCGCGGTGAGTGCTTCGTCGAGCGTTATCTGGACCGTCCGCGACACGTGGAGACCCAGTGCCTCGCGGACCAGCACGGCAACGTCGTGGTGGTGTCGACCCGAGACTGTTCCCTGCAGCGCCGGCACCAGAAGCTCGTCGAGGAGGCACCCGCACCGTTCCTCTCCGATGAGCAGGTCGAGACGCTCTATTCCGCATCGAAGGCCATCCTCAAGGAAGCCGGGTATGTCGGGGCGGGGACCTGCGAGTTCCTGGTCGGTCAGGACGGCACGATCTCGTTCCTCGAGGTCAATACCCGCCTCCAGGTGGAACACCCCGTATCCGAGGAGGTGACCGGCCTCGACCTCGTCCGGGAAATGTTCCGGATCGCCAATGGTGAGGAGCTCGGCTACGACGATCCGCCGGTCCGCGGCCACTCGATCGAGTTCCGCATCAACGCGGAGGACGCGGGCCGCAACTTCATGCCCGCCCCGGGGACGCTGACCGACTGGGCCGCCCCCACGGGCCCCGGTGTCCGGGTGGACGAGGGTTATCTCAAGGGCATGACCGTGCCCGGCGCCTTCGATTCCCTGGTCGCCAAGATCATCGTCACCGGCGCCACCCGCACGGAGGCCATCCAACGCTCCCGTCGCGCGCTCGCCGAGACCCGCATCGAGGGGATGCCGACGGTCATCCCGTTCCATCAGACGGTCCTGACCGAACCGGCCTATGTGGGCAGGAATGGGCGCTTCGACGTCCACACGCGCTGGATCGAGACCGAGTTCGACAACCGGATCGAGCCCTGGACGGGAACCCCGGGCGATGCCCCCGACACCGACCCGGAGGAGAAGACCGCGGTGGTGGTGGAGGTCAACGGCAAGCGCATCGAGGTCAGGCTGCCCGCGACGCTGGGCAGTCTCGGCGCGTCCCGGACCCGGAAACCACCCCGGCGTCGACGCGGCGCCGGTCAGGCCAAGGAGGCGTCGACCACATCGCTCACCTCCCCCATGCAGGGCACGATCGTCAAGGTGGCGGTCAAGGACGGTGCGATCGTCTCCGAGGGCGATCAGATCATCGTGCTTGAGGCCATGAAGATGGAGCAGCCGATCAACGCCCACCGCAGCGGATTGGTGCAGGGGCTCAATGCGGAAGTGGGTGCGACCATCCAGGCCGGAGCCATTCTGTGCGAGATCCTCGACACCGACGAGGACGACGACTGACCCCTCGGCGGCGTCCGAGTCGACGGGGGGTCGATTCTGCGTGGCAGACTTGATCCCATGGGTGAATTCCTGATCGTCGTTCTTGTCGCCGTGGTCCTCATCGGAGGCGGCGTCCTGGTCAGCCGTCGTGCGGCGCTCGCACAGCGTCAACGCCAGCTCGCCGAGTTGGAGTCTCAGGTCTCCGCGGTCAAGAAGGTCGCCGATGAGGATGTGACCAAGTTCGGTGAAGAACTGCAGATGCTCGACACCGATGTCGCCGGTCACGCACTCGACGAGGCGATGCAACAGGACTACGCCCGGGCGCTGGACGCCTATGAGGACGCGAAGCTGTCCCTCGACGCGGTCACCAAACCGGACGAGATCAAGCACGTCACCGAAATCCTGGAGGACGGCCGCTATGCGATCGCGTGCGTCAAGGCACGCGTGGCCGGACGCCCGCTCCCCCAGAAGCGTCCACCGTGCTTCTTCAACCCCCAGCACGGACCGTCCACCGAGAACGTGTCCTGGGCACCTCCCGGCGGATCGCCGCGCGACGTCCCGGCCTGCGCCGCTGATGCCGAGCGGGTGAAGGTCGGCGCCGACCCCTATATCCGCACAGTCGCCGTCGGTGCACAACGGGTGCCCTATTGGCAGGGTGGCCCGGCCTATCAGCCCTATGCGCAGGGTTACTACAACAACTGGCGCGGCTCCGACATGCTGACCGGCATGATGCTGGGCGGTCTGCTGTTCGGTGGAGGCAACATGTTCCAGGGCATCGGTGAAGGCATCGGCGCGATCGGTGAGGGCATCGGTGGCATGTTCGACGGCATCGGCGAAGGCATCGGCGACATCGGCGAGGGCATCGGCGACATGTTCGGCGGGTTCTTCGACTGAGCCGACCCACAGCTGGCCCCGTCTGATCCTCAACCGATCAGACGTGGACGGTGTGCGCCTCCATCGCGGTCAGAAAGTCCGCGACGCCGAGATTCAGCTTGATCGTCGCCATCGGATCCCCCCTGGTCTCCCCGCGATTGACGATCACCACCGGCCGTCCGGACTTGACCGCACGGTGCACGAAGCGAAGCCCCGACATCACGGTCAGGGACGAGCCGAGCACCAGCAGCAGGTCCGCGGCGTCGACGATGTCGAAACACGCAGCCACGCGCGGCTTGGGCACGGACTCGCCGAAGAACACGACGTCCGGCTTGAGGATCCCGCCGCACGCCGGACAGTCGGGGAACACGAAGCCCTGCCAATCCGACACGACGGCATCACCGTCCGGCCGCAGCTCGGCGTGCCCCGCCTCCGGATCCTCTGCGGCCTCAGGGTTCAACCGCGCCAACTCCTCCTGGAACGCGGCCCGGCTGGTGACCGCCGCGCATCCGAGGCATACGACGTCGGCGATCCGGCCGTGCAGTGCGATCAGGTTGGCGCTGCCTGCGGCTTCGTGCAGTCCGTCGACGTTCTGGGTGATCACCCCGCGCACCCGGCCATGCGTTTCAAGCCGGGCCAGGACCTCATGGGCCGTGTTCGGGTGGGCCTGCCCCATCCGCCCCCAGCCCTTGAAAGCCCGCGCCCAATAGCGCCGCCGGTTCTCCGCCGAGGTCACGAACTCGTCATAGAGCATCGGGCTCGCCTCCGGGGAGCTGGGCCCGCGATAGTCCGGAATGCCCGAATCCGTGCTCATGCCCGCACCTGTCAGGACGGCCACTGTCTCCGTGGCGGCAACCAGGTCGAGCGCCCTGCGCACCTCCTCCGGCGTCGGCTCCCGAAGACTGGGGTTGTGGGCCTGCGGCCCCATCTTCGGCAGACGCACGACCGGCGGCCGCAGGGCCGGCGCCGGGTTGGCTCCCACAGCGGTCTTGAACGATTCCATGGTCACACGTGGATCTGCTTGCCGACCTGGTCCGTCGAGTGCCCGTGCAACCGCCGGGCAGCCTCCGCGATCGACCCGGAGAGCGACGGATAGACGGTGAAGTCCTGGGCGAAGCTGTCGACGGTGATCTTCTCGGACACCGCGAGCGAGATCGCATGGATCAGCTCGCTGGCGTGCGGGGACACGATCACGCCGCCGACGATGATGCCGGTCAGCGGCAGACAGAACAGCTTGACGAAGCCGTCCTGGATGCCCTGCATCTTGGCCCGCGCGTTGCCCGCGAGCGGGAGCGTGATCACCACGGCCCGGGTCTCCCCGGAATCGACCTGGGCCTGGGTGACCCCCACGGTCGCGATCTCGGGCGACGTGAACACGTTCGACGACACCACACCCGTGTCGAGCGGGGCCACGGCATCACCGAGGGCGTGCCGCATCGCGATCCGCCCCTGCATCGCCGCCACGGAAGCCAACGCCAGCACGCCGGTGCAGTCCCCCGCCGCGTACACACCACGGGCCGTCGTTCGCGACACCCGGTCCACGATCACATAGCCGCGTTCGTCGAGTTTCACACCGGCGCCCGGCAATCCCATGTCCGTCGTGTTGGGGATCGACCCGACCGCCATCAGACAGTGCGAGCCGGTGACGGTGCGGCCGTCGGAGAGCGTGACGGTCACTGTGTCGCCGTCACGGGTCACCGACTCGGCCCGCGATTCCGACATCACGTTCATGCCCCGTCGCTTGAACACGTCCTGCAGCACCTGGGCCGCGTCGGGGTCCTCTCCCGGCAGGACGGTGGTGCGGGAGGAGACGAGCGTGACGGGGACGCCGATCGCGTCGTAGGCGCTCGCAAACTCGGCGCCGGTGACACCCGAGCCCACCACGATGAGGTGTTCCGGCAGCTCGGTGAGGTCATACACCTGCGTCCACGTCAGGATCCGCTCACCGTCGGGTTTGGCCGCCGGCATTTCCCGCGGATGCGTGCCGGTGGCGATGAGGATTGCGTCGGCCGGAAACCTCTTCTCGCCTTCCGCGGTGTCCGCGATGACTTCCTCGACGCCGTTGAGACGGCCCCGGCCACGGACGATCGTGACGCCCTCGGTCACGAGCTTCTCGTGAATATCCGCCGACTGGGCGGCGGCGAGCGCAAGCACTCGCTTGTTCACGGTGTCGAGATCGATGTGCAGTCCCTTGGCGGGGGCGTCGTCACCGATGCGCACCCCCAGCTCCTCCGAACCGCGGACCGTCATCATCACCTCGGCGGTCGCGATCAGGGTCTTCGAGGGGACGCAGTCCGTCAGCACCGCCGACCCGCCGAGGCCATCCGTCTCGATCAGTGTCACCTGCCCGCCCAGCTGCTGGGCCACCAGTGCAGCCTCATATCCACCCGGTCCACCGCCAATGATCACCACTCGATTCACATTGGCCATTGTTCCATGCGCGTCAGGGGGTCGGCTGTGGCAACCGGCCGGATCCCGGCTTCGGCGGCTTCGCGGAGGGCGGCGGGATCATCGGCCCGATGTCCCCGTCCGGGGCCCGGTCGAGGTCGACGATCACCGGGGCGTGATCGCTCGGGCCCTTGCCCTTGCGGGCCTCCCGGTCGATCCAGGCGGCTTTGGCCCGGGCGGCGAGCGGTGCCCCCGCCAGGATGAGATCGATCCGCATGCCGAGGTTCTTGTGGAACATGCCCGCGCGATAGTCCCAATAGGAATAGACCGTGTCCTCCGGCCACCGTTCGCGGACCACATCGACCAGTCCGAGGTCCATCAGCGCCGCCAACGCGGCCCGCTCGGGTGGCGTCACGTGCGTGTGTCCCACATAGGCGGCCGGGTCGAACACGTCCGCATCGGTCGGCGCGATGTTGAAGTCCCCGCACAACAGCACGTCCGGCACGTCAGCGGCCACGGCGTCGCGCAGCGCGGCGAGCCATGCGAGCTTGTAGGTGTAGTGATCCGATTCCGGCGTCCGGCCGTTGGGCACATAGAGGCTGTGCACGCGTACGCCCCCACACACCGCACTGACCGCCCGCGCCTCCGGATCCGGGAAACCCGGCGCGTCGGTGAACCCCGTCCGCACATCCTCCAGACCGATCCTCGAGAGCACCGCCACACCGTTCCAGGCACTCTGCCCGGCATGGGCATGGGCATAGCCCAGCTCACCCAGTGGTCCGTCGAAGAGCTCCGCGAACGCCTCGTCGGTGAGCTTGGTCTCCTGGAGACACACGACATCGGGCCGACGTTGCTCCAGCCACGCCAGCAGCCGCGGCGACCGTTGCCTCGCCGAATTCACATTCCAGGTTGCGATCCGCACACCGCTGAGGCTACTCGGGCGCTGCCCGCGGCGAGGGAGCCGCCGAGCGGCGGGCACTGCTTCGTATAGTGACCCGCGTGAACGCACATCTCACCGTCGACCCCGCGGCCTTCGCCACAGCCACCGAGGCGGCGGTCGCGCTGAAGGAGCGGTTCGGAATCCCGGGCCTCGATCTCGCGCTGGTCCTGGGGTCGGGGTGGTCGTCGGCCGCCGACGATCTGGGCGAGCCGGTCGGCGCCTGTGAGCTCGCGGAGCTGCCCGGGTTCGCGGCGCCGGTCGTCGCGGGGCACGGCGGTGCCCTGCGCGTGGTCCGTACGCCGAACGGCAAGCTCGCCGCGATCCTCACCGGGCGTACGCATTTCTATGAGGGCCGGGGCGTGGACGCGGTCGCCCATGGCGTACGCACGGTCGCCGCGGCCGGCGCCGCCACCCTGCTGCTCACCAACGGTTGCGGCTCCCTCAATCCCGACTGGCAGCCCGGTCAGCCGGTCCTCCTGCGTGACCACATCAACCTGACCGGCGAGACACCGCTGCGCGGCGCCACGTTCGTGGACCTGTCGGAGGCCTATTCACCGCGCCTGCGCGACCTCGCCCGCACGGTCGAGCCGACGCTCCCGGAGGGCGTCTATGTGCAGTTCCGCGGGCCGCAATATGAGACTCCGGCCGAAGTGCGGATGGCCGGCATCCTGGGCGGAGACCTCGTCGGGATGTCCACCACACTGGAGACCATCGCCGCCCGGGCGGTCGGGCTCGAGGTGCTCGGCCTGTCCCTCGTGACCAACCTGGCCGCCGGTGTCGGCGACCATCAGCTCGATCACACCGAGGTGATCGAGGCCGGCCGGGCCGCCGCGCCCCGGTTGGCGGCACTCCTGCGCGGTCTTGTGGAGGTGCTGTGATGACCGTGACGCCGGAGACGATCGCCGTTGCCAGGAAGTGGCTGGCCCAGGACCCGGACCCCGACTCGAAGGCTGCGCTGGAGGCGCTGATCGCGGGCGCGGAGGCCGGGGATGCCGCGGCCGGGGCGGAGCTCACCGACGCCTTCTCGGGGATGCTCGAGTTCGGCACCGCCGGTCTGCGGGGCAAGCTCGGTGCGGGGCCGAACCGGATGAACCGGCTGATGGTGGCGTACGCCGCGGCCGGGGTCGGCGCCTATCTCAAGCAGCTCGCCCTCTTCGGGAACGTGCTCATCGGCTATGACGCGCGACACAAGTCCGCCGAGTTCGCCCGCGAGACCGCGGAGATCATCGGCGGGCTCGGGTTCCATTCGATGTTGACGACCGAACCGACGCCGACGCCGGTGGTCGCGTTCGGCATCAAACACCTCCACTGCAATGCCGCGATCGTGGTCACCGCATCGCACAACCCGCCGCAGGACAGCGGATACAAGGTCTATCTCAACGACGGGATGCAGATCATCCCCCCGCATGACGAACGGATCGCGGCGGGCCTGCTCCGCACCTCCAAGAAGCCGCTGTTCATGCTCCACCGCTCGACCGACCACCACATGATCGGCGACGAACTCGTGACGGCCTATCTCGAGCGGATCGCCCGCGTGGTCGGCAACGCCGGTCCCCGCGACCTGACGTGGGTCCACACGGCATTGCACGGCGTGGGCGCCTCGGTCGTACGCCGGGTCGCCGACCGGCTGGGTTTCGCCGCGCCGATCGAGGTGGCGGAGCAGGCCGAACCGGATCCGGACTTCCCCACCGTCGCGTTCCCCAACCCGGAGGAGCCGGGCGCCATGGACCTCGCGATGGCTCTTGCCTCCGAGCGGGGCGCGGATCTGATCGTTGCCAACGACCCGGATGCCGACCGCTGTGCGGTTGCGATCCCCGACGGGCTGGGCGGCTGGCGGATGGTGCACGGCGACGAGCTCGGCGTGCTGCTCGGGGACTATCTCGCCCGCCGCGGGATCGAGGGCGTCTATGCGACGACGATCGTGTCCGGTTCGATGCTCGCCCGGATCGCTGCGGCCCACGGGCAGCCCTCCGCGCTGACCCTCACCGGGTTCAAGTGGATCGCGCGGGTCCCGGGCTTGGCGTATGGCTATGAGGAGGCCCTCGGCTATTGCTGCGACCCTGACACGGTCGCGGACAAGGACGGCATCTCCGCTGCCGCTCTGGTCCTCGCCATGGCGGCCGAGGAGAAGGCCGCCGGCCGGACCCTGGCCGACCGGCTGGATCAGCTCGCGCTGGAGCATGGCGTGCATCTCAGCGACCAGATCTCGGTGCGGGTCGAGGACCTGTCGCTGATCACGGTCGCGATGGCCCGGTTGCGCGCCCAGCCGCCCGCGGAGTTGTGCGGGGAGCCCGTGGACGTCGTGGACTATGCGGAGGGCGTCGACGGGCTGCCCGTCACCGATGCGATCCAGTTGCGCGGTGAGACCGTGACGGCGACAGTGCGTCCGTCGGGCACCGAGGCGAAGCTGAAGTGCTATTTCGAGACCCGGGTCTCCCCCGAGGTGACTGCCCGGGATCTGGCGGGCTCGAAGGCCGAGGCGGCCGGGATGATGGCCCGTCTCAAGGAGGACGTGCAGGCCGCGCTGGGGCTCTGACCGCGATACTGGAGCCGTGCCCACTCTCGTTGTTGACCCCGCAACCGGAAATCCCATCGGCCCACAACGCGCGCCCAACTCCTGGTTCGGCGGTCCGGTCGTGCGCCCGGACGGTCTCGCCGCCGACACTCCGCCGCGTTCCCGTGCGGCCAGGATCCCGGTGCTCTTCAACCCGCTGCTGCGCGTGGTGCTGTTCGTGGCGCTCGCAGCCCTGGTCGGCGTTCTCGCCGCCATCGCCCTGGCGCTGTTCGCGCCCCAGCTCCTGGAGAGTGTCGGCGCGATGGCGGTCGCGCAGATCGTGGTGACGGTGGCGGCGTACCTCCTCCTCGTCACCCTGATCGAACGACGCCGACCACCGGTGGAGCTGGCCCCGAAGCGTGCGCTCGGTCTCGTCTGGGGGTTGGGCGGCGGGGCCGTCGCCTTCGGAGTGAGTTACCTGGTGATCGTGTTGCTCGGTGGCCTCAGGCTGGAGGGTCTGGCGCAGGTGAACTGGGGCCACTGGTGGCTGCAGGTGCTCCTGGTCGGCGCAGCGGCCGGCATCTCGGAGGAGATCCTCTTCCGCGGCATTCTCTTCCGGGTCGTGGAGGAGTTCACGGGCACCTGGATTGCGGCGCTGGTCTCGGGCGTGTTCTTCGGTTTCGCTCACCTCGGCAACCCTGACGCGAACCTGTGGGGCGCGATCGCGATCGCCCTCGAGGCAGGGGTGCTGCTCGCCGTGCTCTACGCGTACACCCGCTCGCTGTGGATCGTGATCGGCTTCCACGCCGCCTGGAACGTCGTCCAGGGCCCCGTCCTCGGCGTGATCGTGTCCGGGACCGGCAGTGGCGCGCCGAGCATCTTCCGAACCAGTGCCCAGGGGCACGACCTGATCTCCGGCGGTGTTTTCGGCGCGGAGGCCAGCATCATCACCGTGCTGCTCCTGGTCGCCGCAACCGTGGTCATCGCGGTCGCCCTGGTGCGACGCCGGGCCGTGGTCGCCCCGATGTGGGTGCGCCGGGCCCGCCAGGCTCAGGCCTCGATCGGGGCCCACTCCGGCCCGGTCTCACCGAGCCTCTCGTCGAGCTTGGGGAACAACGGGGACGGCTTGGCCAGCGGCTGACCGGCGCGGATCGGGCGGGACTCCCAGACCGCCTGCTGGTCGGCGTACTCCCCCGTGATCACCGGATAGTCCGCATTGCCCTCCTCCGAGACCTCGCGGATCTCCGGCTGCGCGGCCCAGGTGCCCTCGCCACCGAGCGCCTCGAACACCTTCTGCGAGGCGTGCGGCAGGAACGGCGTCAACAGCGTGTTCACGTCGGAGACGACCTGCAGCGCCGTGTGCAGGACGGTGTCGCGGCGGGCCGGGTCGTCCTTGAGCTTCCACGGCTCGGTCTCGGACAGGTAGCGGTTCGCCGCGCCCGCAATGCGCATGGCCTCGGTGATCGCGATCTTGAACTTGTTGCGGCGCAGCAGTTCACCGACCTCGCTGAAGCCGGCCTTGGAGGTCTCGAGCAACTGGGCGTCGACGGCCTGGATCTCGCCGGGCTCGGGGACGCCGCCGTTGTTCTTGTGGGCCATCGAGATCGAGCGGTTGACGAGGTTGCCCCACTCGTTGGCGAGCTCGTTGTTGGTGCGGCGGACGAACTCCTCCCAGGTGAAGTCGGTGTCGTTGTTCTCCGGGCCGGCGACCGCGATGAAATAGCGCAGCGCGTCGGGGCCGAAGTCCTTGAGGAAGTCGGTGACATAGATCACGGTGCCGCGGGAGGTGGAGAACTTCGAGCCCGACATCGTCAGGTATTCCGACGACACGACCTCGGTCGGCAGGTTGAGTCGCTCACCGAAGCCGGGATTGCCGCCACGGGTTCCCTCGCCGTTGACGCCGAGCAGCATCGACGGCCAGATCACCGAGTGGAAGACGATGTTGTCCTTGCCCATGAAGTAGTAGCTCAGCGCCTCGGGGTTCGTCCACCAGTTGCGCCAGGCCTCGGGATCCCCCGAGCGCCGGGCCCATTCGACCGAGGAGGACAGATAGCCGATCACAGCGTCGAACCAGACATAGAGCCGCTTCATCGGCTGGTCCCGCCAGCCGTCGAGCGGAATGGGTACGCCCCAGTCCAGATCCCGCGTGATTGCCCGCGGGCGCAGGTCCTCGATGAGGTTCTGGGAGAACTTGAGCACGTTGGGGCGCCAGTCGGTGCGCTTGGACAACCACGACCCGAGCGCGTCGGACAGCGCCGGCAGGTCGAGGAAGAAGTGGTCGGTCTCGACGAACTCGGGCGTCTCACCGTTGATCCGGGAGCGCGGGTTCTTCAGGTCGATCGGGTCGAGCTGGTTGCCGCAGTTGTCGCACTGGTCGCCGCGGGCCCCGTCATAGCCGCAGAGTGGGCAGGTGCCCTCGATATAGCGGTCCGGCAGCGTACGCCCGGTCGACGGGCTGATCGCGCCTTTCGTCGGCTTGGCGACCGCATAGCCGTTCTCGAACAGCGACGTGAAGATCTTCTGGGTGACCCGATAGTGGTTCTGCGTCGTCGTGCGGGTGAACAGGTCATAGGACAGCCCGAGCCCCTGGAGGTCGTCGACGATCACCCGGTTGTATTTGTCCGCCAACTCCCGCGTCGTCATCCCTTCTTTCTCGGCCTGGACCGAGATCGGGGTGCCGTGCTCGTCGGTGCCGGAGACCATCAAGACGTCGTGGCCCGACATTCGCATGAAGCGCGAGAACACATCGGACGGCACACCGAAGCCGGAGACGTGACCGATGTGGCGGGGGCCGTTGGCATACGGCCAAGCGACGGAGGTCAGAACATGAGCACACATGAGCGTCACTCTAGTGGCGCGCTCCCTCGCCGGTCATACGCGGACCTCGCGGTGGGCTGCCGTCGAGCCGTCGCGTCCAGCCGCGGCGATCGAGATGCTCCAGCGCTGCTCGCTCGGTTTGGGGAGAGGGGGGTGTAGGCCCCGGCGATGAGCAGCGCCGCGACGAGGATCACCGGGACGGGCCAGCCCGACCAGCCGAGCACCGTGCCGTGCAGGGCGTCGACCTCGGCACCGGCGCGCTGGAAGACGAGCAGCGCGGTCCCGAAGAGCGCGTTGAACAGGCCGTGGCCATAGGCGGCGGGCCACACCGATCCGGACCGCTGGCGGACCCAGGCCAGGATCCCGGTCAGCAGCGTGCACACGACGCAGAAGGCGAGCAGGCCGAGGACGGGGTGCAGCGGATAGTTGTAGCCCAGCAGGATCAGCGGCGCGTGCCACAGCCCCCAGATGATGCCGGTCGCGACCAGTGCTGCTCCGGTGCCGAACCTGGCCTGCAGCTCGGGGAACAGGAACCCGCGCCAGCCGATCTCCTCCCCCAGCGCCGGGATCGTGTTGATCGCCCCGTTGAGCAGGGCCGCGCCGAGCAGCAGGGCGGCCATCAGGCCGAGGGGAATCCCCTGGGGGGCGGCGCCCTGCTGGCGCAGCAGCTCTGCCATGCCGGAGAAGCCGGGATCGAGGTCGAACTGCCCGAGGAGCGTGCTGGTGAGGGTCGCGCCGAGGACCACGACATAGACCGCCGCAGCGACCAGCCCCAGCCAGGCGAACAGGCGCCCCGGACTGCGGCCCACGCCCAGCCCGACCGTGCGGGCGAGCTCACGCCAGGGCCGCCGCTCGCCGCGCCGCAGCACGAGCAGGGTCGCGGCCGTCGGGGTGAACATCATGATCGCGCCGACGACCGCCACGAGCACCGGCTGGCGCAGGCCCGGGCCGAGCCAGAGCGGGAGGCTGACGAGCCAGGCGAGGGCGTGGGCGAGCAGGATGTACGCCACCAGCGAGCGCGTGGTGACGTTGCCGCGGGAACGAGCGGCGGTCATCGGTCCGGGCCCTCGGCGACGCGGGCCAGACCGGCCCGCAGCGGGAGGACGGTCGCGGCGAGTTCGGTCAACACCGGGGTGAGGACGACCGCCGGCCCGATCCAGGGCCGGGCCGCGTCGGGTCGGCGGCTCCCGGCGAGTGCTGTGGCGAGATAGGTGACCGCAGTCGCTCCGGCGGAGCTGGCGAGCGCAGGCCGGACGATGATGTCCTCACCCTCGGCCTGCCCGACACCCCAGGCGGTGATCCCACCCGTGGCCGCGACGATGGCCAGCAGCCAGCGCCGGTCGGCCCATCTGTTGACCCGGCCTGCGGCGTCGAAGTTCACCGGGATGTGCGCGCCCTCTCGCCACAGAACACCGGCACCGAGGGCGGTCAGCGCGGCCAGGGCGATCGGGACCGCGCGCTGAGCGCGGCGTACCTCCTCGGGAATGGCCGCGAGGACATCCGCATCGGCATCATCGGGACGCAACCAGCCGAGCCGGACGGCCACGGCGCCGAGGTTGAGCCGCCAGCCGAGGCCGAACCCGCGCGGCACGAACAGGCGCGGGTTCTCCGGCGCCCACATCCGCTCACGCGCCTCGCGATCCGGGAACAACCCTCCGGGGATCCGGCGCCGGGGACGGCCGAGCGCCTCGCGCAGACTCGCGGCGTACTCCTCCGCCGGCCCGAGCTCCGCCGGGGTGACCCCGCCGGCAAGCAGCTCCTCCAGGTCGGCGAGCGCGGCCTCGCGATCGGCGGCGCGCAGACCGGTGAGATGGCGGGACACCTCGATCGTGTAGTCGTTCATGATTCCTCCAACAGCGCGGTGAGCGAGTCGGCGAGCTGGCGCCACGCGGCGCTGAGCCGGGTCAGCTCGGCGCGACCCGCGGGGGTGAGCGTGTAGTACTTGCGCGGGGGGCCCACCGGGGACTCCTCCCACGTGGTGTCGACCCAGCCGGCACGACGCAGGCGGGTCAGCAGCGGATAGATCGTGCCGGCGCCGGTGGCGAGCGCGGGCCGCTCGGCCAGGGCCTCGACGAGTTCGCCGCCGTAATGCGGCCGCACACGCAGGAGCGCGAGCACCGCGATCTCCAGCACACCCTTGCGCAACTGGGCGAGCTCCTCATCCTTCTTCCTGGCCACGGGCGCCTCCTATGCACGACCTACTAACAGGTTATACACCTTAGCATGCATAACCAACTAGCTGGACAAGGAAAAGGCATGAGCACACGCGCCGTCATGGCCTGGCGGTGTGCCCATGCCGATCGTGGCGGGCGATCAGATCACCCGCAAACCCTCAGTCGCGAACGGCGACCAGACGGCCGACCACGCCACCCTTGTGAAGCCGGTCCAGGCCCTCCGGGATCTCGTCGAACGTGATCTCGGTGATGGCAGCCTCGAGCTCGCCGGTGGAGAAGTAGTGGTAGACACCGGCCACGTCGTCCTTGGTGCCACCCACCGAACCGATGAGAGTGACGTTCGACAGGATCAGGGCCTTGGTGGAGATGGTGGCCTCCAGCTTGCCCATCCCGACCTGGACGACACGACCGCCGAAGCGGACAGCCTCGATGGCGGCATTGGTGGTGTCGAAGCCGGC
The DNA here is from genome assembly GCA_012839035.1 of Propionibacterium sp. Classification (GTDB taxonomy): domain Bacteria; phylum Actinomycetota; class Actinomycetes; order Propionibacteriales; family Propionibacteriaceae; genus Enemella. The sequence continues at coordinate 21,405 of DUOB01000133.1, read as the reverse complement.
GAAGTCAACGACGCAGTCGAAACCGATGTCGGCATAGTCCTTGATGGATTTCTTGACGTCCTTCGCACCCAGCCGCTTGGCGAGGTCGACCACGGCGTCGTTGGTGTCAACGATGTAGACCTCGGCGCCCGCCAGCACCGCGACCCGGGCACCGATCTGACCGAGGCCACCCATGCCGATGATGCAGACCTTGTCGCCCGCCTTGACCTGTCCGTTGGTGATGACGGCCGAGTGGGAGGTCATGCCGGCGTCCGTGCCGGCGGCACCCTGCGCGAAGGATACGTTGTCGGGGATCTTGACGAGGGCGACCTGATCGAGGGTGACCTGCTCGCCGAAGCCACCGTCATAGAGGAAGCCGGGGGCACCGATCTCGGTGGTCGGGCAGACGCCGACGCGGTCGCCGACCTTCCACTCGGTGACGTTCTCGCCGACCTCGGAGATCACTCCGGCGACCTCGTGACCCATGGTGATCGGGGTGTAGCCGAGGGTGGACAGCCAGCCCTCGTCGGTGAGCACCCCCACGTCGGTGTGGCACAGGCCAGCAGCCTTGATATCCAGAACCACTTGGTTGGCACCGGGGCGGGGGGTTTCGACTTCGTTGCGAACCAGCGGCTCATTCACTCCGGTGAACTGCCAAGCGGTGCATGTCATTGACGACTCCTCAACGTGCTGGGGACTTTCTGGGTGCGGTCGCATCGTTGAGTCCGCGGCCAGTAGCCTAGTGGGGCTGGCTAACCCCTGCTAACCGCTGGCGCTCGGTGAGATTGTTCGTCTTGAACCGTGGTTTGTGAGCGAACTCACCTGCCGGCGACGATCCTTTGCGTGCCATCAATTCTGCGGGTCCAGCCCTTGGCGTCCAAGTGCTCCAACAACGGGATGGCCACCCGGCGCGTGGTGTCGAGGGCCTGCCTCGCCTGGCTCGTGGTGAAGGGCTGCGGCAGCCGGACGAGTTCCCGCATCGCCAGCGCCGGCGCTTTCGGAGCGAGCACGATCTGATCGCCCAGATCGATCAGTCGACCGAGTCGCACCGCCGCCGCCAATTCCGGTACGCCGAGACCGAGCGCGGCGAGATCATCGCGTTCGGGTGCGCGGAAGGGCTGGCGGGCCAGCCGCTTCTCCAGCTCCTGCAAACCCTGCTCCGCGGCCCCGAGCTGGGGCACGGCTCCACGCGGCATGAGATAGCCGTCCCGCAGGGTGAGCTCGCACTCCTCCGCCAGCGGCTCGAGAACGACGGTGTCCAGCGGCAGGCCGATCTTCTCGGACGCTGCCTGCATGGACATGCGGCCCTGCAGGGGATTGCTCCGGACGTGGTCGGCCACGACCCTCCTCAGTTCTTCCCGCCAGGCCTGCCACTGGGCGGGCGCGATGAACCAGAACCCTTTCCGCAGCATCGAGCCACTCTCGGACAGGTCCGCGCCCAAGCGCCGCAGCGTGGTCTCGTCGACGAAGCCGCGCCGCTCCACCTCCCTGCTGACGTCGATCCGTTCGGGGGCGTCGGCGAGCCACTGTGCCCGGCTCCGCGCCGCACCCCGTCGCTCCAGCGGCGGCGGGTCGACGTCGAGCACGACGGCACCGGCGAGGACCTGTTTGCGGCCGGGATCGCGCAGGACCAGACGATCGCCGACCTGCAGCGGCAGCGGGCCGGACCAGGTGAGCCGGAGGTGGCGTACCCGCCCATCGGCACCCTCCTCGCTCGCTGCCGTCAGGGGACGCACGCGCGCCTCCAGGGCTGCGGTCCCCACGTGGATCATGAGGTGATCCGGGAGGTCCTCGTCGGTCGACACGCGCGCATCGACCACCTCGGTCCAGTGCCAATCGCCGGTGAGCACGACGGAGCCGCGGCGTACCTCCGTCACCCCTACCCCGCGCAGATTCACCGCGACGCGTGCCACGGCCGCGACGTGGGTGACCTCGGCACCGAGCGACTGCAGGTAGCGGATGCCGACCTCACGGTCATCAACGGACACACGGTCCCCGACGCGCAGGGCGCCCGATTCGAGCGTGCCGGTCACGACCGTCCCGGCCCCGCGGATCGTGAACGACCGGTCCACCCAGAGCCGCGCCCGACCGGCGGGATCGGGAGTCGGCAGCTCCGCACACAGCGCATCCAACGCGGTCCGCAGCTCAGCCAACCCCTCTCCGCTCACCGCGGAGACGCAGACGGCGGGACAGCCCTCGAGTGAGGTGCCGAGCAGGTGGCCCCGCGCCTGGGCCAGCGCGGGGGCGGGGTCGGTGAGATCACTGCGGGTGATGACCAGGAGGCCGTGCCGCACCCCGAGCGCGTCGATCGCGGCGAGATGCTCGGCCGACTGGGCACGCCATCCCTCATCGGCCGCGACGACGAACAGCACGGCGGGCGCGGGCCCCAGACCGGCGAGCATGTTGGCGATGAAGCGCTGGTGCCCGGGCACATCGACGAACGCGACCGTCTCCCCCGACGGGAGCCGGGTGTGCGCGAACCCCAGGTCGATCGTCAGGCCCCGCTCGTGTTCCTCGGCCCAGCGGTCGGGATCGGTGCCGGTGAGAGCCCGGACGAGCGTGGACTTTCCGTGATCGACGTGGCCCGCAGTGGCGACGACCCTCATCGTGGCTCCTTCTCGTCCAGCTCCGCCTGCGTCCGCCAGGCCCGGGCGATAGCTCGGACGAGGTCGGGGTCTCGATCGTCGGGGATGCAGCGGGGGTCCACCAGGCACCGCCCCTTGTCGGTGCGGGCGAGCACTGCGGGATCGCCTGCGCGCAGCAGGGGCGCGAGTGCTTCGGGGAGTGCGAGGGCGAAGCCCGGCAGTGGTACGCCGGGGGCTCCGCCGCCGCCAACGTGGCCCGTGTGCGCGACCACGCTGATCGGGGGTGTGTCGCGGCTGTTGTGTTCTGATCCGTGGAGCGGGTCAAAGGACGACGCCACACCACCCACGTCCTCCAGAGCGGCCGCGAGATCGTCGGCGAGCCGCTCACAGCGCTCGCGGAGGGCATCGGGATCGGCGCGGCGATAACGGGTGACCGGCGGGACCGGCCCGGTGAGCGTGGCGTGCAGTGCGGCCAGCGTGAGCTTGTCGATCCGGACCGCGCGGGCCAGCGGGTGACGACGCAGGCGATGGATGAGGTCGGCGCGTCCGAGCAGCAGGCCTGCCTGCGGGCCACCCAGCAGCTTGTCCCCGGACGCGATCACGAGATCGGCGCCCTTGGCGAGCGTGCTCGCCGCATCGGGCTCATCGGGCAGGGCCGGGTCGTGGGCGAGGAGCCCGGATCCGAGGTCCGCCACGAGCGGGACACCGAACCCTGTGAGTTCCGGCAGCGGCACCGAGTGGGTGAATCCGGTCACATGGAAATTGCTGGGATGGACCTTGAGGATGCAGCCGGTCTCCGGCCCGACCGCGGCGGCATAGTCCGCGAGGTGGGTCCGGTTGGTGGTGCCGATCTCCCGCAGCCGGGCACCCGTGGAGGCCATCAGTTCGTGGAGGCGGAAGCCGTCGCCGATCTCGACCATCTCCCCGCGGGAGACGATGACCTCGCGCCCCGCGGCGAGCGCGGTGGTCGTGAGCACGAGCGCGGCGGCGCCGTTGTTGACGACCAGCGCGTCCTCGGCCGTCGGGCACGCCAAGCGCAGAGCATCGAGCGCCTCCGCCCCGCGGCGCGCGCGCTTGCCGGTCGCCAGGTCCAGCTCGACATCGGTATAGCCCGCCGCCGCACCCAACGCGGCTGTCGCCTCATCGGACAACGGAGCGCGACCGAGATTCGTGTGGATCACGATGCCGGTGGCGTTGAGGACCGGACCCAGCGCCGGCGGGCCGGCCAGCAGGGACTCCGCGTACTCCCCCACCTCGGTGACGGGAAGCTCTCCCGTCCGAGCCGCCGACTGGGCCGACCGGACAGCCTCGCGGACGGCATCGGGACCGAGCCGCTCCGCTGCCTCGACCAGTGCCGGCCGGGCCAGAAGCTGATCCGTGCGCGGAATGTGTCGCCGCGGGTCGTCGGTCACGCGTCCTCCTGCTCAAGTGACTGGACCGGCCTACGGGCCGGGCCCGGAACAGGCCGGGCCGAAGTCTTGGCGGAGGCGGACGGGAATCGAACCCGCCAGACCGAGCTGCTCGGTCTCGCCAGTTTTGAAGACTGGGGGGCCCACCAGGTACCCATACGCCTCCCCGCCGTGAACCACCTTAGCCACCGTGATCACTGACCCATAAGGTGGTCCGCATGGAAACGAAACGGTTGACCGGTTATGCCCACGGTGGCGGATGCGCCTGCAAGATCCCGCCCGGAGAGCTCGAACAGATGGTGGCCGGGCTGATCGGAATGCCCTCCGACGACCTCGTGGTCGGGTTGGACGATGGTGACGATGCGTGCGCCGTGCTGTTCGGTGACAACGGCGAGGTCGCGATCTCGACGACGGACTTCTTCACCCCGGTGGTGGACGACCCGTTCGACTGGGGCCGGATCGCGGCGGCGAATGCGTTGAGCGATGTGTACGCCATGGGTGGCGTCCCGATCCTCGGCATCAACATTCTCGGCTGGCCACGCGGCGTCCTGCCGGTCGAGATCGCCCGCGAGGTGCTGCGCGGTGGTCTCGAGGTCTGCCAGCAGGCGGGCATTCCGCTCGCCGGCGGTCACTCGATCGACAACCCGGAACCCATCTACGGCGTTGCCGTGACCGGGCGCGGCTACAAGGACACGCTGCTCCGCAACGACGCGGCGGAGGCCGGGCTCCCGCTGTCACTGACGAAGCCGATCGGTGTCGGGGTGCTGAACAACCGGCACAAGGCCACGGGCGACACGTTCCCGCAGGCGATCGAGTCGATGGTCACTCTCAACGATCAGGCCGCACAGGCGGCGCTGGCTGCCGGCGTCAGGGCCGCGACGGATGTGACCGGGTTCGGCCTGCTGGGCCACCTGTACAAGATGTGCCGCGCCTCGGGCGTCTCCGCGGTCATCGACCATGCGGCCGTGCCGGTCCTGGCGGATGCGCGCGAATCACTGGCCGCAGGGTTCATCCCGGGTGGCAGCCGGCGCAACCTCGACTGGGTCGGGCCGCACGTGGAAGCGAACCTGAGCGAAGAGGACATGATCCTGCTCGCCGACGCCCAGACGTCCGGTGGTTTGTTGGTCGCGGGAGAGATCCCCGGTGGGACTGTGATCGGCGAACTCGTCCCCGAGCAGTCGCCGGTGATCCGCGTCCGCTGACCCAGTCCGCGTCCGCTGACCTGATCCGGGTGCGCCGAGATCAGCGCACCCGGGGTCGGTCAGGTGGGCCACTCCCCACCCGGCTGGGTGATGCCCCGTCCCGCCTCGGCGGCCTTGGCCGCCCGGGCGCGCTGGGGCTTGATCGTGTACTTCGGGTCCTCCGCCGACTTCATGCCGGCCTCGAAAATGCTGAAGCGTGTCGTTGCGGAACCGGCCAGAAGCGCGGCACCGGAGAGGATGCCACCGAGTCGCGTCTTGCCGAGCACTGCTGCGCCGAGCCCGCCCAGGACCGTGAAGACCTTGGACGCCGTGTGCAGGGTCTTCGCGGGTTCCTCGTGGTAGGGCTCTGCCAGCTCCCCGAGCCGTTTGGTCATCATCTCGCCGGCCACGAGTTCGACGGCCGCGCCGAGGACCGCGAGGGTCCGGGCCGGAGCGGTCTCCGACGGCGGCGTGGTGATCATGGCCAGGCCTGAGCCGGCGGCCATGCCGGAGCTCACGAACACGAACGGCAGCTCGCGGTAGGCCTCGTGCCAGGTCGGCAGCGCGGTGTCGGAGAGGAGAACGCCCGTGTACGCAGCCAGCGGCGGCGCGAAGAACGCCGATCCTGCCGCGGCCACACCGTCGATGAACTCGACGAGGTGGTGGGCGACGCCACCGTCCTTGGGCAGCCAGCGACGGAAGAATTCGAGACCGACCCCGACACCGGCGAAGGCGCCGAACCCGGCCAGAATCCACGAACCCACCGACATCGGGGACGTGAGCTTCACCGTACGCATCATGTTGGCCGCGCGTTCGGGTCGCCCGAGGTCAGCGGCCAGAGCCACACCGCCGGCGGCCACCGAGGTGATGGCGGCCCATCGCCCCCGGGTCCGGAGCTTGTCCAACCCGATGAAGTGTCCGCCGGCCGACACCAAGCCGGAGCCGGCGGCGAGTCCGCCGAGGAAGAGATAGGCCGGGATGGGCCACTCCCACGGCGGGGCCTTGATCACGGGCTGGCCGTAATAGCTGCGGAATTCCGCCTCGGGCACCATCGAGTGGGGATCGCCCCCCCTGCGGCGCTTGCGCCGCTCGCCGGGCAACCGGGGCGGTGCCGGCGGGCGGTCGGAATCGAGCGGCCGGGTCGCACTGGTTTTCGTGCTGGCACCGGGAGCGGTCATGAACTCCTCCTGCCGAAAATGGCGTGCCCGGCGAACACCGACACGACCGCACCCATCATTGCGGTCCCGGCGAGCCCGGCCATCGTGAACATGCGCCCGACCTTGGCGGTCGGAACGATCGGATCCGGCGGCAGACCATAGGCCTCCGGCTCATCGAGGAGCAGGAAGATCGAGCCAGTCCCGCCCACCCCGTCATTCGGGTTTGCGCCATAGAGCCGGGCTTCGGTGTGCCCCTGACTGTGCAGTTGTTCGAGCCGCTGGCGAGCGAGCACCACCAGTTCGTCGTGATCGCCGAACTTGATGCTGGTGGTGGGACAGGTCTGCGCACAGGCAGGTGTCTCGCCGGCCTTGATCCGGTCATAACAGAGCGTGCATTTCTGGGCGTTGCCGGCGTTGACCGGCTTGGCCTTGCTGCCGTCGGCAAGCTCCACCAGGCCGTTGCTCCGCCGTTCGATCACCCCGAACGGGCACGCGCTGACGCAATAACCGCAGCCGTTGCAGACGTCGGCCTGGACGACCACGGAGCCGAACTCGGTGCGGAACAGTGCACCCGTCGGGCAGACGTCCAAGCAGCCGGCGTGGGTGCAGTGCTTGCAGACGTCCGAACTCATCAGCCAGCGGACCAGCGGCAGTTCGTCCGAGGCCTCCCCGTTCGTGCCCGCGGGTGCCGGGGCGGGTTCGGCATCGTCCTTGCGTACGCCGGGCATGCCGAGGCTCACCAAACCGCTCTGCCGCGCCCGGGCGAGCTGCTCGGGTCCCTGCTCGATGAACGCCACGTGTCGCCACGTGTCGGCGCCGAGCGAGGAGGAGTTGTCATAGGAGTTGCCGGTCAGCGCCTTGACGCCACCGTGCCCCTCCCCCTCCTTGGCCGTCCGTGTCGGGACGCGGTTCCATTCCTTGCAGGCGACCTCACAGGCCTTGCAGCCGATGCAGATCGACGTGTCGGTGAAGAATCCCTTGCGCTTCGGGTGGTCCTCCCACGCGGCATCCCGCGTGGGGTTGGTCGGTCCGGAGAGCTGGTTGTGCCAGAAGCCCATGTCACGCCTCCTCAGGGGTGGCTGAGGCTGCGGCTGGCTCTCCTGCCGTTGGTTCCAGTCCCGATCGCCGCAAATATTCATTCACCAGCTCGACCTGGGCGGGTCCATGGGGGCGCCTGCCCGGCTGGATGTCGCACATGCCGACCTTCGATTCCTGGATCTGCACGTTCGGATCGAGAACGATGCCCAGCAGGTCGTTCGCAGCATCACCGGCGACGACCGCGCGGTCGCCGACAGCCCAGTGATAGGGCAGACCGATCTGATGCACGGTCCGGCCACCCGACTGCACCGGCCGCACCCGATCCGTCACGAGCACGCGTGTCTCGATCGCGGCGCGCGGACTGATCAACGTGGCCCACCCACCGTTCTCAAGGCCCCGCTCCTCGGCGAGTTCCGGCGAGATCTCGCAGAACATCTCCGGCTGTAGCTCGGCCAGATAGGGCAGGAACCGGCTCATGCCACCCGCCGTGTGGTGCTCGGTCAGGCGATAGGTCGTGAAGACATAGGGATAAACCGCTTCTGCCTTCTCACCCTGCACCAGACGGTTGTCCGGCCTGTGGAACATCTCCTTGGTCGGGTTCGCCTGCACCCCATAGAGCGGGTTGGTCACCGGGGACTCCGCCGGCTCATAGTGCGTCGGCATCGGGCCGTCGACCAGACCACGAGGCGCATAGAGCCACCCCTTGCCGTCCGGCTGCATGATGAACACGTCGTCGCCCTCGAGCGCAGCCGGACCGGTGGCTCCGGGTTCGGCCTTCGTTCCGGGCGCCAGCGTCAGCGGGAAGTCCGGCACGTCCGGCCCGTCCCACTGGCCCTTTTCCTCGTCCCACCACATGAGCTTCTTGCGTTCGCTCCAGGGCTTGCCCTGGGGATCGGCGGACGCGCGGTTGTAGAGGATGCGGCGATCGGCAGGCCAGGCCCAGGCCCATTCCCTGGCCATCTCGTCCTGCTCATGGCCCGGCTTCTTGCGCGCGGCCCGGTTGATGCCACCCGCATAAATGCCGGTATAGATCCAGCAGCCGCCCGAGGTCGAGCCATCGGCCCGCATCTCGTTGAACGTCGACAGCAACTCGCCGTCACGTTCACCGCCGACGAACCGCCCGTTGATCTCCTGCAGCACGTATTCCGGGTCAACCTCACCGTGCTCATCGCGCGGATAGTCCCAGGTCATGTCGAGCAGGGCCTGATCACGTGGGTCGGTCGAGTCGGCCAGCCGCTGGCGGATGCGCACACCGAGCTCGTGGAAGAACTCGAGCTCCGGCTGGCAGTCACCCGGCGGGTCGAGTGCCTTCTCGCGCCACTGGACCAGTCGCTGGGTCTGGGTGAACGTTCCGGCCTTCTCCACGTGCGTGGCGGCCGGCATGAAGAACACCTCGGTCGCGATGTCCTCCGTCACCAGCTCGCCGCTCTGGATCTCCGCCGAGTCCTTCCAGAACGTCGCGGTCTCGATGAGCCGCAGGTCGCGGACCACGAGCCACTTCAGGCCGGCCAGAGCCTTGCGCTGGATCTTCGAGTGCGCGGAGGCCACCGCCGGGTTCTGACCCAGCACGAAGTATCCGTCGATCTCGCCGTCCAGCATCGACAACACGGTCTGATAGGTGCCGTGGGCACCGCTCAGGCGTGGCAGCCGGTCGTAGTAGTAGTTGTTCTCCGCTGTCGCCTTGTCACCGAACCAGGCCTTGAGCAGGCTGATCGTGTAGGCATCAGCGTTCGCCCAATAACCCTTCTGGTCCTTCGACCCCGCCGACTCGATGTAGTCCTCGAGCGTGTCGTGTTCGCCCACCATCGGCATCGGCAGATAGCCGGGCAGCAGGTTGTAGAGCGTCGGGATGTCCGTCGAGCCCTGGATCGACGCGTGACCGCGCAGCGCCATGATGCCGCTGCCGGGGCGACCGACGTTGCCCATCAGGAGCTGCAGGATGCCTGCCGTCCGGATCATCTGGGCGCCATCGGAGTGCTGCGTCCAGCCGACCGCGTAACAGAACGAGGTCGTGCGCTCGCGGCCCGAGTTCTGCACGAGGGAATCCGCCAGATAGGCGAAGTCCTCCTCGCTGATCCCGGACACCTCGGCCACCATTTCGGGCGTATAGCGCGCGAAGTGGCGCTTGAGGATCTGGAACACACAACGCGGATCCTGCAGGGTTTCGTCCCGCAGCACCTGACCGTGCTCCAGCGAAGGCCCTGCGGCACCGAGGGTCTCCCCACCGGCCGCCTTGGCCTGCTGGTCCCCGTCCGCCTGACCGTCGCCCGCGCCTTCGATCTTTCCGCCGCCGGGCTCTGCGTACGACCAACTCGTGAGGTCATAGGAACGCTTCTCCGGATCCCAGCCCGAATAGACGCCATCCAGGTCCTCCGTGTCCAGGAAGTCCTCGGACACGATCGTCGCCGCATTCGTGTAATGCAGCACGTATTCGTGGAACCAGAGGTCATTGCTGAGCACGTGGTTGATGAGTCCACCGAGCACGGCGATGTCAGCACCGATCCGGATCGGGATGTGCCGGTCCGACTGCGCGGATGTCCGGGTGAAACGGGGATCGACGTGGATAACCCGCGCCCCCCGCAACTTGGCCTCAGTCACCCATTGGAAACCAACGGGGTGGGCCTCCGCCATATTGGATCCCATGATGATGATGCAATCGGCGTTCGCAAGATCCTGCACGGGCTGAGTGGCGCCGCCACGCCCAAACGAGGCTCCCAGACCGGGAACCGTGGCGCTGTGTCAAATGCGCGCCTGGTTCTCGATCTGTATCGCCCCGGCCGCCGTGAAGAGCTTCTTGATCAGATAGTTCTCTTCGTTGTCCAGCGTCGCGCCTCCGAGAGCAGCAATGCCCATCGTGCGGTTGAGGGGGCGACCCTGATCGTCCTCGTCCTCCCAGTGGTTGCGACGCGCCTCCAGGAAGCGGTCGGTCACCATGTCGATCGCGGTATCAAGATCCAGGTGCTCCCACTCGGTGCCGTGCGGGCGCCGATAGAGCACGGTGGTGACGCGGTTGGGCGCGTTGATCAACTGCTCGCTCGCCGAGCCCTTCGGGCACAGGCGACCGCGCGAGATCGGGGAATCCTTGTCACCCTCGATCTGGATGACCTTGCCATCCTTCACAAAGACCTTCTGGCCGCAACCGACCGCGCAATAGGGGCACACGCTGCGAGCGACGGAGTCGGCCTCATGGATGCGAGGACTCCCGATGTTCTGTGTCGTGGGGCTTGTCACCGATGGGCCTCGACCGAAGAAGTCGCCGCTCGTCACTTGGCGCAATCCCGGCCAACTCAACACGAACTTCCCGAGTCCCATGTTCACCCTCCCGCGTCCACAGACCCTGATTCCGCGAGCTTACGCTGTTCTTGCTGGTTAAGGAAAGGCGCCCCAGTGGGTGGGCAATGTCACCGACGCGCGGGGGCCTGCTGAGCGGCTGAATAGGCCGCTGCAACGAGCGCGCGCAGGCGCTCCCGCTCGGGCCGGTCGAGGAATGTCGCGTCGAGCGCGGTGTCGGTGAAGCGGTGCAGGTCCGCGACCCCATAACCGAACGCCTCCACGAGGTGGGCGAACTCCTGCGAGAGCGACGTGCGGCTCATCAACCGATTGTCGCAGGACACCGTCACCGCGAAGCCGAGCCGATCGAGAAGGCCGAAGGGATGCTCCACGTAGGTGCCGGCAATCCCGGTCTGGAGGTTCGAGGTCGGGCAGACCTCGAGGGTGATGCGGCGATCGCGAAGGTACGCCGCCAACGAGCCCGGCACCACCTCACCGCCCACGAGGTCCTCGACGATCCGGACACCGTGACCGATCCGGTCCGCCCCCATCATCTGCACCGCTTCCCAGATGGACTCCACCCCGGCCGCCTCACCCGCGTGGATCGTGCAGGGCAGGTTGTGCCGCGCCAGCCACCGGAAGGCGTCCGCCAGCCGGCTCGGCGGGAAGCCGTCCTCCGGTCCGGCGATGTCGAATCCTCCGACGAGCGCCTCCCGCTCGGCCACCGCGAGCTCGGCGATCTCGAGACCTCGGTCGTTCTGCCGCATCGCGCTGATGATCTGGCGCGCGATGATCGGCGTCCCTGCGGCTTCGCAGCGCGTCATGCCCTCGCGCAGTCCGTCCCGGACCGCGCCGACGGCTTCCTCCAGCGTCATTCCGCCGGCCACGTGCTGTTCGGGAGCCCAGCGGGCCTCGGCGTACACGACTCCGTCCGCCGCCTGGTCCTCGACGAACTCCCGGGCGATCCGCTGCAGATCCGCCGGGCGTTGCATGACGGCGATCGTGTGGTCGAAGGTCTCCAGGTATCGCACCAGGGACCCCGAGTCAGCGGCCTCGAAGAACCAGTCCGCGAGCTCGGGAGCGGACGTGGCCGGCAGGGAGCGGTCAACCTCGGCAGCGATGTCGAGGAGGGTTTGCGGGCGTACGCCGCCGTCGAGATGGTCGTGCAGGGCTACCTTCGGCAGAGCGCGGATGGCATCGAGATCAAGCATGACTCCATTCTGTCGGGGAAATACAGCTACCAGCCCTCGACTGCCCGACGCCGGGCCTCCTGAGCCTCCTTCGTGTCGTCCAGGTGGCGGTCCCCGGTGACCGGCGGGTCCGGCTCCAGGGTGAGGACGTCGCGATGATTCAGATCGAACGCCGGGGACTCCGACCGGATCAGCGGCAGCGTGCGGAAGTTGTTGCGCGGGGGCGGGCTGGCCGTCGCCCACTCCAGCGAACGACCCCAACCCCACGGGTCCTGGACCGACGGATCGATGGGCACCGAACGCCAGATCGCGATGGCGAACGGGATCATGGACGCACCGAGCACGAAGGCGCCGACGCTGGAGATCTGATTGAGCGTCGTGAAGCCTTCGCCCGGCAGATAGTCGGCATAGCGCCGCGGCATGCCCGCCGCTCCCAGCCAGTGCTGGACCAGGAAGGTGGTGTGGAACCCGACGAAGACCATCCAGAAGTGGAACTTCCCCCAGGCCTCGTCGAGCATGCGCCCGAAGAACTTGGGCCACCAGAAATAAAAGCCGCCGAACATCGCGAAGACCACGGTGCCGAACAACACATAGTGGAAGTGCGCGACGACGAAATAGGTGTCGGTGACCTGGAAGTCCATCGGCGGGCTGGCCAGGAAGATCCCGGTGAGACCGCCGAACAGGAACGTCGTCAGGAACCCCGCCGCCCAGAACATGGGCGTCTGGAACGTGATCGCACCACGCCACATCGTGCCGATCCAGTTGAAGAATTTGACCCCGGTCGGCACCGCGATGAGGAAGCTCATGAACGAGAAGAACGGCAGCGACACCGAACCGGTGGCGAACATGTGATGCGCCCAGACCGCCATGGACAGCGCCGCGATCGTGAACGTGGCGCCGACGAGCCCGACGTACCCGAAGATCGGCTTCCGGCTGAGCACCGGAATGATCTCCGTCACGATGCCGAAGAACGGCAGCGCGACGATGTAGACCTCCGGGTGACCGAAGAACCAGAAGAGGTGCTGCCAGAGCATGGGGCCACCGTTGGCCGGATCGAACACGTGGGTGCCGAGTCGGCGGTCCGCCTCGAGGACCAGCAGGGCCGCACCGAGCACGGGGAAGACCAGCAGCACCATCAGGGACGTCACGAGCGCGTTCCAGGTGAAGATCGGCATCCGGAACATCGTCATCCCCGGGGCTCGGAGCGTCGCGATGGTCGTGACGAAGTTGACCGCGCCGAGGATCGACGACAGGCCGACCAGATAGAGGCCCATCAACCACAGGTCCCCACCCACGCCGGGGCTGTGGACCTCATTGGACAACGGGACGTACGCGAACCAGCCGAACGCCGCCGGTCCCTCCGGTGTCAGCCACGCCGACATCACGATGAGGGAGCCGACGAGATAGAGCCAATAGGAGAACGCGTTCAAGCGCGGGAACGAGACATCGGGGGCACCGATCTGCAGCGGCATGACGAAGTTGGTGAAGCCCGCGAACAGGGGGGTGGCGAACAGCAGCAGCATGATCGTCCCGTGCTGGGTGAACATCTGGTTGAAGGTGTTCACCTCCAGATATTGCATGCCGGGGAACGCGAGCTCGGCCCGGATCGCCAGCGCCATCAGGCCGCCGATGCAGAAATAGGCGAACGAGGTGCCGATATAGAGCCGCCCGAGCGTCTTGTGGTCGGTCGTGGACAGCAGCGTCACGATCCTGGCGCCGAGGCCGGCGCGCGGCACCCGGGCGGACACGGCTTCGGGCATCGTGCGTTTGGCGGGAGCTGTTGAGGTCGACATGGGTCGCCATCCGTTGAGGTCCTGGACGTTTCAGGAGACGCTCGGTTTCGACGTCGGGGCCGCTCGCGTACGCGGCATGGGGTCAGCCGGGCACTACGGTGAGCAGGAAGACGGAGTCGTCCCGCGCGTGCACGGAGTGGCGGGTGCGGGGAATCTCGATGTGCTCCCCCGCCTGGAGGGGCCACGCGTCGCCACTCGTCCGGACCGCGATCGCCCCCTTGATCACCAGGAGGGTTGCCTCGGTCGGGGGCTCGTGCTCCGCCAGGTCGGCTTCCGCCGCCAAGGCGATCAGGGTCTGGCGCATGACGCGGTCGCGCCCGCCGAAAACGGTCCGGGACGCGCGTCCGGAGTGAGCCTGCTTGGCTTCGGCGAGCAACTCGTCGGCCAGATCGAAGAAGGGGATTGTTTCGCTCATGTCTCGCTCCTGTGCGTCGGCGACGCGATCGTCTGACCCCCAAGGGCTCGTCCCTCTTGACCCAGACCATTTTACACAATAATACTGTAATTAATAGGGTAGAGCAGCCCCCGCCCGCAGCGACGAATGAGGACCAACCATGACCCAGCAGCAAATTCCGATCACCGCCTCCGGCTGCGCCTGCGGCCACGATCACAGCGAGCCCGAGCTGGATGCCCGCGCGATCCCCCACGCGATCCGGCACGGAGCGATCTTCGGTGCCCTCGCCTCGATCCCGCCCGGCGGCGCCATGGTCCTCGTGGCACCCCACGATCCGGTGCCCCTGCTCAATCAGATCCGCGAACGGGTCGGCGACGCGATCGGGGTGTCCTACCTCGAGCGCGGGCCGGAAGCCTGGCGGTTGCGGTTCGAGATTCGCTGACGGTACGCCGGCCGGGGCGGCAATGCCGCGGGGCGCGGAACGAGCGTCAGCGTTCCCGCACCCGGTCCAGATCCGCCGGGCCGAAGGCCTGGGGCAGGATCTCGCTCATCGGCAGCACCCCCTGGGGTGTCTGCACCAGCAGGTCCGGGCCTCCGTGCTCGAACAACAATTGCCGGCAGCGCCCACAGGGCATGATGACCGTGCCCTCGCGGTTGACGCACACGAACGCGATCAGCCGACCGCCCCCGCTGGCGTACAGGGCCGACACCAACCCGCATTCCGCGCACAGCCCCACGCCATAGCTGGCGTTCTCGACGTTGCAGCCGACGACGAACCGGCCGTCGGAGACGAGAGCCGCCGCGCCGACCGGATAGTTGGAATAGGGCGCGTACGCCCGCTCGGCCACCTCGACCGCCATGGTCTTGAGCTGCACCCAGTCGACCGTGGGCACGAACTGGCCGAACTCGAACTTCACCGCTGTCTCCCGATCACTTCGTGTACGGCACGCCGTCGGCGGCGGGGGCGCGTACGCGACCGACGAGCCCGGCGACGGCGATGATCGTCGCGACATAGGGAAGCACGAGCAGGAACTGGCTCGGCACCGGGGTCTGGAGCGTCTGGAGCTGCGAGGCCATCTGGGTGACGAACCCGAAGAACAGGGCCATGACGGTCGCCCAGACTGGATGCCAGCGACCCATGATGAGCGCAGCCAGTGCGATGAAGCCGTTGCCGACGGTGAGGTCCTTCACGAACGCACCGGTGGAGCCGATCGTGAAGAAGGCGCCACCCAATCCGGCGAAAATGCCGCCGACCAGCACTGCGGACCACCGCACGGCCCGCACCCGGATGCCGACGGTGTCGGCGGCCTCGGGATGCTCACCCACCGCCCGGACCCGCAGTCCCCACTTCGTCCGATAGAGCAGGAACCACACGACGATGACGGAGACGACGGCCAGATAGGCCAGGATCGTCTGTCGGAAGAGAATCGGCCCGAAGAACGGGATGTCCGACAGGAACGGGATCGGCAGCTGGTTCATGATCGGGCCGCTGTTGAACTCACGTGAGTTGGGCTGGACCAACTGGTCGAACACGAACCCGGTCAACCCGGCGGCCAGCAGGTTGATCACCACGCCGAGCACAACCTGGTCGACCAGATATTTGATGGAGAACAGCGCCAGCAGCGACCCCATCAGGACGCCCGCGATCATGGCCGCGACCAGCGCCGCCGGGATCGACTGGGTGACCGAACCGACGAACGCCGCCGCGAAGGCGGCCGTCAGGAACTGGCCCTCGATCGCGACGTTCACGATGCCCGACCGTTCGCACAGCACACCGCAGAGAGCGCCGAGGATCAAGGGTGTGGCGAGGGACAGGGTCCCGTGCAACTGATTGGACAGCGGGAACGGCAGGCCACGCCCGGCGGCCGCCCAGGTGAGGAATCCGAGCACCACGGCCAGGCCTGCGACGGTGCCGGCGAGCGCCGGCAGCCGACCGCGGAGCCGACCGGACAGCAGGCCGATGCCGGCCCCCAGGCACGCCAGCGCGCAGATCAGCACCACGGGCACCCCCGGCAGCCCGAACGTCGGCAACCGCACCTCGTCGAAGGCATCCGACAGCGCGAACCGCGCTGTGCCCGAGGTGGAGAAGGTCAGGATCAGCAGCAACGCCCCGACCACGATGATCAGCGCGGCGGTCGACAGCCGTTGGCTGCGGGCCTGGCGGGATTCACTCCGCGCGAGGATCGGCTCCTCGGGTGGCGGGCCGGCGCGCATGCCCGGGGGCTGCTCGGCCGACTCGTCGCCCTTCGGCAGCGGGGACACAGGATTCGTCATTGGAGGGCTCCTGACTGGATGCTGCCGGTGAGTGGTCGCAGACGGCGGCCCTTGAGCATGGGGAAGATGGTCCGGACCAGTCCCGGTGCGGCGACGAAGAGGACGATGAGCGCCTGCAGCACGGTTGTGAGCGTGAGCGGGGTGTCGGCCATCGACTGCATCGCCAGACCACCGGCGTGCAGCCCGCCGAACAGCAGTCCCGCCAGGACGGTCCCGAGCGGGCGGGAACGCCCGAGCAGCGCCACGGTGATCGCGTCGAACCCGACGGTGCCGACCAACCCGGCCGACAGCGGAACCGGCGTACCCAACACGCTCGGTCCCAGCGCATATTGCACGCCCGCCAACCCGGCGAGCGCCCCCGCGACCGTCATGGTGATCACGGTCGTGCGGCCGACGGACATGCCGGCCGTCGCGGCGGCATGCGGGTTGGCCCCCACGGCGCGGATGGCGAAGCCGATGGTGGATCGGTCTAGCAACCACCACACGAAGACCGCCGCCAGCAGGGCAATGAGGAAGCCGAGATGCAGCCGCGACCCCTCCAGTCGCGGAAGGGTCGCGTTCCAGTCGACGATCGGTGAGATCGGGTCGGCGCGGCCCGGGCGGCGGAAGGCGGTCGTCGTCAGCAACCACGCCAGCAGGCCGATCGCGACGTAGTTCATCATGATCGTCACGATCACCTCGTGCGCGCCGGAGCGGGCCTTGAGCCAACCGACGATCGCACCCCAGAACGCACCCCCGACGATGCCGAGGGCGATCGCGGCCACCAGGTGGATGACCGGCGGGAGGTGCCAGGCGAAGCCGGCGTACGCGGCGAGGATCGACCCCACGATCGCCTGCCCCTGCGCACCGATGTTGAACAGCCCGGCCCGGAAGGCAAGGCCGACGCCCAGCCCGGCACAGATCAGGGGCGCGGCCTGGGCGGTGGTCTCGGTGATCGGGCCCCAGCCGCCGACGGAGCCGCGGAGCAGGGCGGAGTACGCACCGTAGACCTTGTCCCACGAGGCGCTGAGGGCGTCCCCGGGGCGGCCGAAGAAGTACGCCCACTTGGCGGCCACCTCGGCGTCGGAGACGACCATCAGGAGTGCCCCGACGAGGAGCGCCAGCACGAACGCCATCGCCGTGGTCACGACTTCGGCCCAGGGAATCCGGAACCGGCGCTGCTCGGCCTCCTCCGGCGCCTCGGTGGTGTCGGGAGTGACTGTCGTGCTCACCTGAGTTCCTCCGGATTGTGCGGGGCTCCGGGGGCCTGGGCGAGGGCCTCGTCGGCGGGTACGCCGGCCATCATCAGGCCAAGGGCGTCCCGGGATGTGTCGGGCGGGACGATGCCGACGATGCGGCCGCGGTACATGACCGCGATCCGATCGGCGAGCGCCGCGACCTCGTCGAGCTCGGTGGAGACGATCACCACTGCCGTGCCGCGGTCACGTTCGGCGACGATCCGTTCGTGGAGGAACTCGATGGCGCCGACGTCCACACCGCGCGTCGGCTGGGACGCGACGAGCAGGGAGAGGGGGCGGGACAGTTCCCGGGCGAGCACGACCTTCTGCTGGTTGCCGCCGGACAGCATCCCCACCGGCATCTCGATCGACTGGGTGCGGATGTCGAATTCCTTGACCTTCTCGGTCGCGTGCCGTCGGATGCGGGGCAGGTCGAGGGAGAGGCCCTTGGCATACGGCTTCTCGTCGAACGTGTTCAACACCAGGTTCTCGGCGACGGAGAAGGTGCTCACGAACCCGTCGTGTTTGCGGTCCTCGGGGATGAATCCCACGCCGGCATCGAGGGTCTGTTTCGGGGAATAGCGGGTGACATCCTTGCCGTCCAGGGTGATGCGACCGCCGCTGACGGGGATGATGCCGAGAAGCGCCTCGGCGAGCTCGGTCTGGCCGTTGCCCTGGACGCCCGCGATGCACAGGATTTCTCCCCCTGCGACGTCGACACTGAGGTCGTCGACCACGACCGCTCCCGCCGGTGAATGCACGCGCAGGTCCTCGATGACCAGCCGCTTGTCGCCGGTCGTGGCGGGTGGCTTGTCGACGGTGAGCTGGACCGCGCGACCGACCATGAGCTGGGCGAGCTCGGCCTCGGTGGCTGTCGGTTCCGCCTCCCCCACGACGGCGCCGCGCCGGATCACGGTGATCCGGTCGGCGATCGCACGGACCTCGCGGAGTTTGTGGGTGATGAACACGATGGCCCTGCCCTCGTCGCGCAGGGACTGCATGACGCCCATCAGTTCGTCGATCTCCTGCGGGGTGAGCACGGCGGTGGGCTCGTCGAAGATCAGATAGGACGCGTCGTTGGCGAGGGCCTTGAGGATTTCGACGCGCTGTTGGACGCCGACCGGCAGCTCCTCGACGAGCGCGTCTGGTTCGACATCGAAGCGGTAGCGCTGCGCCAGGTCCCGCACGAGGTCCCGGGCGGCACCGCGGTCGAGCATCCCCAGGGAGCCCTGCTCGCGGCCCAGCGCGATGTTCTCGGCGACGGTGAACACGTCGACGAGCATGAAGTGTTGGTGGACCATGCCGATCCCGGCGGCCATGGCCTGTTTGGGGTTGGCGACGTGCAGTGGGGTGTCGCCGATGCGGATCTCTCCCTCGTCGGGCTGCAGCAGCCCGTACAGGACGTTCATGAGCGTGGACTTGCCGGCCCCGTTCTCACCGAGCAGGCAGTGGATCTCGCCGGGGCGGATCGTGAGATCGATGGCGGCGTTGGCGACCAGAGCGCCGAAACGCTTGGTGATGCCGATCAGCCGGAGGTCCTCCGTGCCTGTCATGCGTGCTCCTGCTCCGGTCGCCGACACGGCGCGGGTGCGGAGCGGCACCATGCCACCCCGCACCCGGGCAGTTCCCGTTGCGTACGCCCGGTCACTGCCGTTCGCCTTGGCGGGTTTGTGAACCTACTGCTTCGGCTGGCTGGCCGACTCGATGGTGATCGCGCCCGACTCGATGTCCTCACGGATCTGCTCGAGCTCGGTCTTGGTCTCGTCGCTCACCTGGTCCTCGAACTCGTGGAACGGCGACAGACCGGTGCCCTCGTTGGCGAGGGTCCCGATGTAGGGCTCGTTGCTGAACTCACCGTCCATGGCCGCCTTGATCGCGTCGAAGACCGCGACGTCCATGCCCTTGTAGACGGAGGAGATCAACTGCGCGCAATATTCGGTCGACTCGCAACCGTCGGTGTCGACCCAGATGGCGTTGACATTGCCGTTGCTCGCCTTGGCGGCCTCAAGGCCACCGAGGCCCGCGGGGCCGGCGACCGGGAAGATGATGTCCGCACCCTGCGAGATCAGGTTCTGTGCGGTCTGGCGGCCACCACCCACGTTCTCGAAGGGGTTCGGCTGCGGCACGAACTGGCCGTCCTGACGCTCGGAATCCCACCCGAGCACCTGCACCTCGGTGTTCTTCTGCGCATTGTGATAGTCCACGCCCTGGGCGAAGCCGTCCATGAAGATCGTCACGGTCGGGATCTTCATGCCACCGAACGTGCCGACCTTGCCGGTCTCCGACTGGGCGGCCGCGAGATAGCCGGCCATGAACGACGACTCCGCGGTGTTGAACACCAGCGGCTTCAGGTTCGGGACATCGGTAGCACCCTCAGGGTTGTCATCGACGATCGCGAAGTGGATGTCCGGGTTGGCCTTGGCGGCCTCCATCGTGGCGTCCGACAGGAGGAAGCCGACGGTGATGATCGTGTCGCAGTCCGCGTCGACCATTGCCTGAATGTTCTTGGCGAAATCGGCGGTGCTGGAGGACTCGACCTGACCGGTCTCGATGCCCAGCTGGTCCTTGGCATCGGTCAGGCCCTTGTGTGAGGTCTGGTTGAACGACTTGTCGTCGAAGCCGCCGGCGTCCGAGACCATGCAGGCCTTGTAGGCGCCGTCGGATCCGCCGGCTCCCGCGCCGCCGTTGGCCGGCGTGGCGCCACCTTCTTCGGGCGGAGCCGCGCAGCTCGACAGGGCCAGCGCAGCAGCACCCACCATCGCCGGAATGACCAACAATCTCTTGCGCATGTTCACGTTGTGATGCCTCCTGTGTGCGGGCGACCGGGTCCGTGTGACGTTCGCTTCGTTGGTGCTGGCCGGCAGACACCAATCCGCGAACCGTCTGAAATGTAACCCTCCATTAACCCGAAGTGACACCGGGTCCCCGGACACGCCTGGGAGGTTATGCAATTGCAATGCCCACGGTTCGCGCGACGGGCCGGCCCCGGATCCGGGCCCACATGAAACTGCCCGCCGTCCCAAGGGGACGACGGGCAATCACGGGAACATTACGGCAGGGATTACTTCCCGGCGACGGTGTTCTTGAACTGTGCAGCAGCCTTGAATCCGGGGACGGAGGTCGCAGCGATCTGAATCTCCTCGCCGGTCTGCGGATTGCGTCCGGTGCGGGCGGAGCGCTCACGACGCTCGAAGGTGCCCAGCCCCGGGATTGCGATCCGGTCGCCGCCGGCCACAGTCTCGGTGATTGCCGAAACGAGGGCCCCCAAGGCCTTGTCCGCGTCCGCCTGGCTGATCCCGGCCGCTCCGGCCATCGCTTCCAAGAGTTCCTTCTTGGTCATTGTGTTCCTTTGCTGTCAGGGCTTCTCGTATCCGCCACAGTAGGAGGTCAGCCTCCCCGGCACGAACGACACGCCGAAAATTGTGGGTTTCCTGGACAGGAAACTGAGAAAAGTCCCCATCCCTGGCCCTCCTTGGTCGGAGGGTGGCCCCAGGGGACACGGGCCACCCTCCGCCAAGTCGCGTTGACCGACGGGAGCAATGTCACCATCGGCCATCGCCTTCTGCTCAGCGGTTGCAGGCCGCTGCCAGGAGCTGGGTGCATCGGGTCGCCGTGATCCCGCTCCGTTGCGCTCATCAGGGACGACCCGGGAGAAAGCCTGACTGCCCTAAATCATACGGGCACGATCGGCATCGCGTGGCCAAAGTCGCTAAATTCAGGTCCCTCAAAGGGTCGTCGCCCTGCAGGCCCAAGAGTTCACTGCGCACTCGTCGCGACCGTCAATATCGTGTGGTGGAGCTAAGGGGATTCGAACCCCTGACCTTCTCATTGCGAACGAGACGCGCTACCAACTGCGCCATAGCCCCTTGCTGCAACAGCCGTGACATCCTAGCACGCAGTCACGGCTGAGCGCACTTC
>DUOB01000132.1 GCA_012839035.1 Propionibacterium sp. | reverse complement strand
CTGGTCGTTCTCGAGCGCGGCGACGATCTCCGCGGCCCTGCGGGCGCCCACCGCAGCGGCCCCGATGAACAGCGCTCGAGCGAGCCGCGGATCGACCGGCACGCGCGCCATCCGATGGCCCGCGGGCGTCGCCCGGCCATCCGCATCGATCGCGCCGAGGTCCCGCAGGGTCTCCTCCGCCCGAACCAGCGTGCCGGGAGGCAGTGGGTCGAGCAGAGCAAGCCCCTCGCCACGGGGCGTGCCCCAGCACGCGAGGTCCAACACCGCCCGTGTCAGGTCAGCGGTCAGGATCTCCGGGGTCGGGGCGGGGGCCAGGCGGGACCAGGTCTCGGCGGCGAAACAGCGCACCACGACACCGGGCGACTCGCGGGCCGCCCGTCCCGCCCGCTGTTCGGCCGATGATCGCGACTCCGTCCGCGTCACCAGACCGGACATGCCGCGGATGGCGTCATAGCGCGGCTCCCTGGCCAGGCCCGAGTCCACCACGATCCGAACGCCCGGCACGGTCAGCGACGACTCCGCCACCGATGTCGCCACGACCACGCGGCGCCCGTCGCCCTTCGCGAGCACCCGCTGCTGCTCCGCGGTGGACAGCCGCCCGTGGAGGGGCAGGACCGACACCCCGGGAACTGCACCCGCGAGGAGACCGGTGACGCGCTCCACCTCGCGTACCCCCGGAAGGAACACCAGCGCATCCCCCGGCCACGTCGCCAACGCCTCCCGCGTGGTCGCCGCGACGTGGGTCAGGAACGGATCGGTGACACCGCGGGCGTCCAGCGGAGCGGCACCGCGCGGAGGCGCCCAGGCGACCTCGAGGGGATGGAGCGCACCCTCCACCCGGATCACCCGGGCCGGCGTTCCCGCGGGAACGTCCCCGGGCGCGCCGAGCAACTCCGCGAACCGGTCGGCCGCCAAGGTCGCGGACATCGCGACCACGGTGAGGTCGTCGCGCAGCTCCGCGAGCTCGCGCACCATGCCGACGACCAGGTCCGAATCGAGCTGGCGTTCGTGGACCTCGTCCAGGATGACGGCGGAGACGCGCGGCAGGTCCGGCTCGGCGAGCAGGCGACGCAGCAGAACCCCCGTGGTGCAGAACTCGACGATCGTCGACGGGCCGACCCGGGCGTCCCCACGGACGCGGTAGCCGACGAGTCCCCCGACAGCGTCCCCGGCCAAGGACGCAAGTCGGTGCGCAGCGGCGCGAGCGGCCACCCGGCGGGGTTGTGTCACCACGATCCGGCCTCCGACGGCGTTGGCGGCGAGGGCGGGCACGAAGGTGGTCTTGCCCGTCCCCGGCGGCGCCTGGACGACGAGCCGCGCGGCCGGTGTGAGTGCGTCGGCGAGACCTGTCGTCGCCGCCTGGTCCGCCACGGGCAGTCCCCGGCCGATTCGGGCAAGGTCAAATGTCGCTCGCTCGGGGCTCATGCCACCGAAGACTAGGGTGGGGTGCATGACACCGACCCTGCGTGTGGATATCTGGTCCGACATCGCCTGTCCGTGGTGCTACATCGGTCAGGCCCGATTCGAAAAGGCCC
Organism: Propionibacterium sp.; assembly: GCA_012839035.1. Taxonomy (GTDB): domain Bacteria; phylum Actinomycetota; class Actinomycetes; order Propionibacteriales; family Propionibacteriaceae; genus Enemella. Next base: position 38,674 of record DUOB01000132.1, on the reverse strand, counting down.
TGGCCGACTTCGAGGCCGCGGACAACGTCGAAGTGGTCTGGCACTCCTATCAGCTCGATCCCACCCTGCCGGAACGTTTCGACGGCAGCGAGGTTGATTACCTCGTCGAGTCCAAGGGCATGGCGCGTGATCAGGTGGAGCAGATGACGGCCCAGGTGGCCGCAGCAGCCCGGGGTGAGAACTTGCCCATCGATTTCGACGCGGTCATTCCGGCCAACTCCGTGCGCGCGCACTATCTGCTCACGACCATTGCCCGTCACGACGGCGACGTGGACAAGGCCGAGCACGCGCTATTCGCTGCCCACTTCGCGCACGGCGAGGCAATCTCCGATGACGAGGTGCTGGTCCGGATCGGCACCGAATGCGGGCTCAGCGAGGACCAGGCGCGGGCCGGGCTCGCTGACGACACCATCCACGCGGAGGTCCAGGGCGATTTCGCGACCGCGCGTTCGATCGGGATCTCGGGGGTGCCGTTCTTCGTGTTCGGGGAGAAGTACGCCGTCTCGGGTGCCCAGCCCCCGGAATTGTTCGCCCAGGCCTTGGAGCGCACGTGGTCGGAACTCCAGCCGGCGAAGCTCATCACGCTGGACTCCGACGCCGGCGAAGCCTGCGGACCGGCGGGATGCAACTGATGAAGGCGATCGCGGAGGGAAACCAATTGGTGCTGCCGTTCCTGGGCATGCTGCTCGAGGAGCCCCGGACGCCTCGGGAGCTGATGGGCCAGCTCGGCCCCGGATCCCGGTTCGAGCACCTCAGCCCGCACTCGGGGACGATCTATTCACTGATGCTGACCCTGGTCGACGCCGGGTGGATCGCGCATGAGAACAAGGCCCCCAACCAGCTCGATCTGGTCTGTTCCATCACCCCGGCCGGTCGGGAGGAGCTGAAGCGCCGACTCGGTGAGGCGCTGATCAACACGTCATGGACGTCGGGTCACCAGTTCGTGACCGCCCTGCCCTATCTCCATCTGTTCGAGCGGGAGGTGGCGGTCGCCCTTCTCGATCAGCGGGCCACCCGATTGCGGGCGCGTGCCGGTGAGTTCCTGGCCGCGGCCAACGCCAAGGAGCGGACTCTGCCGGAGGTCGCCAAGGACGACTATCTGGACACCCGCACGCAGTTCGAGATCTCCTGGATCGAGGACTATCGCGATCGCATCGCCCGGATGCCGTGGCCCCCGGTGGAACTGGTCAGTCCGTCCGGGGACGGTGCCGCAGATCAGCGTATTCCGCATGCTTCGCCAACCAACGTGCCACGAACGGGCACGTCGGGATCGCGGTGAGCCCACCCTGCGCCCGCAGATCCTCGAAGACGCCCCGCGCCAGGGCACTGCCGACCCCTCGGCCCTCGAAGGCGGGTTCGACGACCGTGTGTTGCAGGTCCAGCGCGTCGGCGATGCGCTCATAGGTGATGTATCCCGCCACCTCGCCGTCCACGATCGCCTCATAGCGCTTCTTCTTGGGCTTGTGCTCGATGGTGGGCTCGCTCATGGTGCCTCCTCAGGCGGTTCGGGGTCGAGCTTGTTCGGGTCGGGCTTTCTTGGTTCGGGCTTTTTCTGGTCGGCCTTCGGGGCTTCGCGGGGCGGGGTCGGCGGCGGGGCAGCAGGGCCGGGCCCGGTGCGCCGAAACCGCCTGCGGAGCTGGTTGAAGCGCGCACGTGGAGAGATCGGGGCGGGCAACAGCGTCGGTGGCTCTGCCGTCGCGGTCGCCGGCGCTTCCTCGGGGTCCGGCGCAGGAGTGCGCCGGAACAGTTTGGTGAGTTGCGCCGTGGCCGCCGCGGCCAGGGCCCCGTCCGGGGTGACGACGCGGATCGTGCTCGGGTCCCGCTCGCCGGAGACGACATCGATCTGTTCGCTCAGATAACGCAGCACTACCAGCGCTGTCGCCACCACGGGCACCGCGAGGAACGCGCCCACGAGGCCGAAGCTCGTGCCGCCGATCGCCACGGAGATCAGGCTGATCGCCGGATGGACGTTGATGCTGCGGCGCTGGAGCAGTGGGAACACGAGGTTGCTCTCGATCTGCTGGACCGCGAGCACGAGCACCAGCACCCACATGGCGGTCGTGAAGCTGTTCGACACCAGTGCGACCAGGACGGCGAGCGCCCCGGCCACGAACGCGCCGACGGTCGGGATGAACGAGAACAGGAACGTGATGATCGCGAGCGCAAAGGCCAGCGGCACCTGCAGGAACACGAGTCCGATGCCGATGCCGATGGCATCGATGGCGCCCACGACGGCCTGGGTGCGGATGAACGCTCCGAGGGTGGACCAGATGCGGGCGAGCACCTCGCTGAGATGCTGCCCGGCCCGCCGTCCCGCCATCAACCGCACGGCGGGCAGGAACCGGTTGCCGTCCTTGAGGAAGAAGAACGTGAGCATCAGGACGAGGATGGTGGTGATGGCGACGCTGCCGACGGTGGAGACACCGGTGAAGACGCCCGAGGCGATGCTGGAGGCCTGACCCTGCAGCCAACTGGTGATCTCCGAGGTGATCTGTTGCAGTTGCTCGTTGTCGACGTTCAGCGGCGGGCCTGCCATCCAGCGTTCCAGCTGTTGCAGACCGCGGCCGGCGGCCGAGACAACGGCGCTGATCTGTTGCACGATGCCCGGCGCGACCGAGGCGAACAGCCCGCCCACGATGGCGATGAAGGCCAGCAGCACCACAGCGGATGCCAGCCCGCCCGGGACTCTGAGGCGCTCGAGGCCCTGCTTGACCGGATAGAGCACCGTGCAGACGATGATCGCCAGCATGACCGGGATCAGACCGACCTGCACCTTGGCCAGCAGCCAGAAGATCGCAGCGACCGCGATCATCGTGCCGATCAGGCTCCACGCCCAGCGGCCCACCGAGCGCATCCCGGCGCTGATCACCGCACCGCGGTCGATCTCGAGGTCCTCGTCCTGTTGGCCGGCGGCGCCCGCCGCCGCAGCCCGGTCCTTGGCCAACGGATCTTCCGGTGGGGGTGGGGGAAAGGGTTGGTCCAGCTGGGTGGGCCTCTCCTCGGGGCGCTCGTGGGTCATGAAGAGACTCTATGCCGCGCCACCGACAGCGAGACGGACAGGCTCGACGGGGCGACTCAGATCACGTACTCCGGCATCATGTCCTCGATCCGCGGATCCATGGTTTCGCCGGGGCAGTCGCTGGGCCGGTTCGTGCGGACCACCTTCGCGGGCACCCCGACCACGGTCGAGTGGGGTGGCACGTCCGAAAGCACGACGCTGCCCGCGCCGATGCGGGAATAGTCGCCCACCTGCACATTGCCGAGGACGATGGCGCCCGCGGAGATGAGGCAGCCACGGCCGACCTTGGGATGTCGATCGCCGGTCTCCTTGCCGGTGCCGCCCAGGGTCACGCCCTGCAGCAGGGACGAGTCGTCGCCCACGACGGCGGTCTCGCCGATCACGATGCCGGTGGCGTGGTCGATGAACACCCCGGTGCCGACACGGGCTGCCGGGTGGATGTCCATCGAGAACACCTCGGAGATCCGGGACTGGATCATGAACGCTTCCGTCGATCGGCCCTCGTGCCACAGCGCATGCCCGACCCGGTGCATCTCCAGGCCCAGGAAACCCTTGGCGAACAGATAGGGGATGAGGAGATTCGGGTACGCCGGGTTGCGCTCGACGCTCGCCACCAGGTCGATGCGGGCGGCGCGCCCGATGTCGGGATTGCGCTGCAGCACATCGAAGAACATGTCATGCAGGGGAGCCTCGTAGGTGTGACCGTCCGAGGCGGCCTGGGCCATCGCGGTCGCAAGGCTGTCCTCGAAACAGCTCCGGCTGGTGACGCGCAGGTTCATCAGCGAACGCAGGCTCGGCGAACGTTCCTGCACGCTCGCCTCGGCGACCAACTGGTCCCAGACTCCGTCGATCTCAAGCTCGACCGGGTCGATGGTCTCGCGTACTTCCGTCTGTGTCATGTCGCTCCGTCCCGAAAGACTGGTCTGGGTCCGGGCGTGATCCGGCCCGGCACTCAGACTAGTGGCATATCGCAGATTTCAATAACCCTATAGCTTCTGCAACAGATTGAACTTTCATTTATTCCCGTTCGCGCGGATCGGGCAACTGCTGCGGCGTGCCGAGGTGCCGGTGGGGAGGGGCGTACGCCTGCGCGGTTATGGGCAACTTACCCATGATAGACGCGGTTCTCACCCGTACGCCAGAGTGCTGACAGGTGAATCGCCCAGGCTGCGCGGGTAGGGGCCAATACCGTGGATACTCCGTGAGGGCACGGAATAGGCGCAGGCAGGTCCTGAGAAAGTGAAGATCCCCATGACCAACATGATGAAGGCAGCAGTTTTTGTCGAACCGGGTCGCATCGAGCTGGACGAGAAGCCGATCCCTGACGTTGGTCCGAACGACGCTCTCATCAAGATCACCACGACCACCATCTGTGGCACCGATGTGCACATCCTGAAGGGCGAATACCCAGTGGCCAAGGGCTTGATCGTGGGCCACGAGCCGGTCGGTGTCATCGAGAAGCTCGGCAGTGCGGTCAAGGGCTATCGGGAAGGTCAGCGGGTCATCGCCGGAGCCATCTGCCCCAACTTCAACAGCTATGCGGCCCAGAATGGCGCACCTTCGCAGGACGGCAGCTATCTGGTGGAGAGCGGCCGGTGTGGCACCCATGGCCATGCGCTCACCGCGGGCTGGCGGTTCGGCAACCTGATCGACGGGACGCAGGCCGAATATGTGTTGGTGCCCGACGCCGAGGGCAACCTGGCGCCGGTGCCGGACGGCCTGAGCGACGAACAGGTGCTGATGTGTCCGGACATCATGTCGACCGGCTTCGTGGGGGCGGAGAACGCCAACATCGAGATCGGTGACACCGTCGTCGTCTTTGCGCAGGGTCCGATCGGCCTGTGCGCCACCGCCGGGGCACGTCTGCGCGGCGCAACCACCATCATCGCGGTGGACGGCAATGACCACCGGCTAGAGATCAGCAAGACGCTCGGCGCCGACGTCGCGTTGAACTTCACGAAGGTGGACGTGGTGGACGAGGTGTTGAAGCTCACCGGAGGCCGGGGCGCCGACAGCGCCATCGAGGCCCTCGGCCTGCAGGCCACGTTCGAGCAGGCGCTGCGTTGCATCCGCCCGGGTGGCACGCTGTCCAGCCTCGGGGTCTATTCGGATGATCTGCGCATCCCGGTCGGGCCGTTCGGCGCCGGGCTGGGCGATCATCGGATCAACACGGCCCTGTGCCCCGGCGGCAAGGAGCGGATGCGCAGACTGATGAACGTGATCGAGTCCGAGCGGCTGGATCTCGGTGTTCTGGTCACCCACACTCGGTCGCTCGACGACATCGTGGAGGCCTATGACCTGTTCGCCAACCAGCGAGATGGGGTGCTGAAGATCGCGGTCAAGCCCTGACCTGCGGTTGAACGACCCTCCGGCGTTCGGCCCATCCTGCAGCAGATCGACTTCTTCCTCGTTCCCGGCGGCGTACGCTGGCTTCCGTGGAACTCGCCGAAGTCCGCCGTCTGCTGTGGTCCGTGGCGGCGGATCGTGCCGCGGCCGCCCTGGTGGCCACGAACGACACCGTCGTCGAAGTGTCCGTCGCGCCCGGCGGACGCTGGGTCGCCCGGAGCCACAACCTCGAGTGGATCGGCAATCCCGCCGGAGTGGAGTGCTGGCGCATCCACCCGGCGGGCGGGGCCCGCGAGATCCGCCACGATCGTGCTGCGGGCTGGGTGCACCCGACCGTCGGGCTGCTCTGGCCCGAACTTCTGCCCCTGTGGGGCCGTCCGAGCGACACCCACCGCCCGGCGCGGGTGATCGACGGATCCTCCGGCCCGGGGCAGATCCTGTTCGGCCCGGTCGACGGACTCCCGGAGCCCCCCACCACCCTCGACCTGGACCCGACGCGGTGGTTGTGTCTGCGCTTGGAGATGCCGGGGCGCGAGTGGACGCTGCGGGACTATCAGGTCAGCGGGGGGTCACAAGCCTGCAACTTCCCACCCGCGCCCTCTTGAGCCGGGTCGCCGGAGGGCTCATGCTGGATCATGGCCGAGCACACCGATCCCCAGCCCGATCCCCGTGTCGTCGAGGTCGCACCCCTGGAGTCCGGGGGAAACCTGGCGGGTTTTCTCCTGTTGCGCAACTGGCCCCGTGACACTGTCGAGTGGTCGAAGTTGCTGGTGATGGCCGTCAGGATGGCGGCGGTGCCGGGGTTCCTGCCCACGAGCACGGTCTTCAGCATCGATGACGAGCACGGGCGCACGGTCCATCCCGGCGCGGTCGGCATCATCATCGCCGCCGGTCCCGTCGTCGGTGAGGGTGCGCTCGCACCCGGTGATCTGGCCCCGACTCCGCTGCCGCCGGGACTGCTCGTCCTGCATCCACCGAAGTGCACGGTTGCGGAGACCCCCGGCCGGGACACGGCTTCCGGGTGCTTCTTCTTCCCGGGCCTGCCGCACCTCGGCCTCGACCATCGCGCCGCCTGGGCGCGGGCGGATATGGGTGGCAACGTCACCCACCTGCGCAGCAAGGGCGACGTCGATCCCTATGCGGACGCCGACACCGCCGCCCTCGCGAGCCTGCTCGCGGCCTGAGCCTCAAGCGCGGGTGACGAACCGGATCTCGTCCCCCGGACGCGCCTGCGCGATGCGATCGGAGGCCGTCGGCGTGAGGACGCCGATCACCGGATAACCGCCGGTCACCGGGTGGTCGGCTCCGAACACCACGGGCTGTCCGTCCGGCGGGATCTGTACGCTCCCACGCACCATCGGCTCACTGGCGAGTTCACCGAGCCCGGAGCGACGCTCGACCACGGGACCAACCAGGCGTACCCCCACGCGATTGCTCTGCGCCGACACCACCCAGGCAGCCGTGAGCAGTCCCGCCAGGCCGCCGTCGAACCATTCGTCGCGCGGCCCGGGGACGACCGCGAGCTCGATCGGGCCCGGCCCCAGCGGGAAAGCGGTCGGCGCGAACCAGATGGGCGCGAATTCCCAGTCGCCGTACGCGCTCCCCACCCGCAACACCTGCCCGCTCCGCAGCGGCTCGGGCCCCAACCCGCTCAGGACGTCGGTCGATCGCGACCGCAGCACCGGCCGGACATCGAACCCGCCGCGCACGGACAGATAGGTCCGCAGGCCCCGATCCGGCACACCCAGAACGAGCTCCTGTCCCGGATGGATCTCGAACGGTGCCCCGTGTCCCACGGCCCGGCCGTCGACGGTCGCTTTCGCGTCCGCCCCGGTGAGGGCGAGCCACGCGCGGCCGGTGCTGCGCAGCGCGAGTCCGCCGAGGGTGACCTCGAGTGCCGCGACGCGATAGTTCTGGCCGACGAGTCGTTGGCCGAGTCGGTACGCGCCCCTGTCCATCGCCCCCGACCCGCTGACCCCGAGGGCGGCGAACCCGCGGCGGCCGAGATCGCACAGGACGGTCAGCGCTCCGGTGCCCAGGACTTCGAACATCACGCGACCGCCTCGAACACGACCTCCGTGCCGGGGGTCAGCAGCGCGGGCACGGTCGCGGAGGCGTCCCACAGCACGGCGTCCGTGCGGCCGAGCAACTGCCAGCCCCCCGGCGAAGGCCGCGGATAGATCCCGCTGAAGCGTCCGGCGAGCCCGACCGCCCCGGCCGGCACTTCGGTGCGCGGCGTGTCCCGCCGGGGGACCTCGAGTCGGGGGTCGCCGCCGGTGAGATAGGCGAATCCGGGCGCGAACCCGCCGAACGCCACGCGCCACGGTGTCCCGGTGTGGGCCGCGATCACCTCGTCCTCACCGAGTCCGGTCAGCCGCGCGACGTCGGCGAGATCCGGGCCCGCGTACTCCACCCCGATCCGCACCCGCTGCCACGGGCGCGGCAGGGAGTCCGCGCTCACCCGGGTCGCGAGCCGGTCGATGGCGGCACGCACCTCCGCCAGCCGCTCCGCGGGACACAGCGCCAGCAGCGTGCGGGCGGCGGGGACGAGATCGGCGATCGGCAGGTCGGTGGCCCGGATGGCGGCGTCGAGGGAGAGTACGCCGGCCAGCGCGCGGTCCGGGTCGGCCTCCCGGATCTCGACGAGCACGGCCTCGGTGCCGCAGGGGAGGAATCGGATGTCCATGCGCTCAGCGGAAGCTCTCGACGCGTACGCCGGCCCCGGTGAGCACTTCGTGCACGCGCCGGGCGATCGCGATGGTGTTGGGAGTGTCGCTGTGGACGCACAGCGTGTCCGCCTCGACGGGGACCGGACTGCCGCACGCGGACTCGACCTTTCCGTCGACGACGAGATGCAGCATGCGGGCGGCGATGAGATCGGGGTCGTGCAGCACGGATCCGGGCTGGCTGCGGGCAAGCAGGGTGCCGTCCGGGCGATAGGCGCGGTCGGCGAAGGCCTCCGCGATCGTGCCGATCCCGCGTTCGGATGCGAGCCGGAGGAGGACGGAGCCGGGCAGGCCGACGACCGGCAGCTCCGGGTTGAACACCGCCACCGCGTCCAGCACCGCGCCCGCCTGGTCCTCGTGGTGGGACATCGCCGTATAGAGAGCACCGTGCGGTTTCAGATAGCGCACCGTGGTCCCGGCGATCCGGCACATGCCGTCGAGCGCCCCGAGTTGATAGAGCACGTCGGCGGTGAGCTCCGCCGGGGCGATGTCGAGGAACCGGCGACCGAACCCCGCGCGATCGGGATAGCTCACGTGGGCCCCGATCGTCACGCCCCGCTCGGCGGCGGTGGCGACGGTGCGCCGCATGACGACCGGGTCACCCGCGTGGAACCCGCACGCGACATTGGCGCTCGTCACGATATTGAGCATCGCGTCGTCATCGCCCATCCGCCAGGCGCTGAAGGACTCCCCGAGGTCCGCGTTGAGATCGATGTGCATGGGTCAAGTCTGCCCTGACGTCCCTGTTTGTCGACAGAAAGCAGTCTGCCCAGAATCACGAGGGTTCCGGGCAGACGGGTCGGGCTTCTTTTTCGACTCAGGTGTCGCGCTGCAACGGTGCGCTCCGACCGCGCTCATAATCAGCAGCGGCCAGCTCTTCCGGCTCCGGGGGAAGCTGGCTGCCGTCGACCTCCGGGCGCAGCCGGATGTTGACGATCGCGGCCACGAGACCGCCCCAGACGATGAGCAGGGCGATGACCATCATGATGATCGCGGTGGGACTCATCGACCGACCTCCTTGTTCACGGTGTTGGCAGTGTTGGTCGGCGCACCGGTCACCCGGCCGGCCCTGTCGATCTCCGGCCAGGCATCGAAGCGGGCGTCGGCATCGGCCTTGTTGCGCCACGGGATGGCGGTCATCACGAACGAGATGACGATCAGGAAGGCGATGGTGCCCCAGCCGAACACCCCGAGATACCAGTTCGGATAGCCCTCATAGCCATCGGCGATGAGCGTGATGACGCGCTGGATCAGCATGAAGCCGAGGACGGCCGGGCCGAGCAGGCCGACCAGCACCGTCCACCACGGCCCGACGTGGAAGGTCGAGACCGTGTTGAGGTGGATGCGCAGTTCCTTGCCCTTGCGCATGATCCAGATGGTGACGATCGCCATGATGATCGCCGAGAACACGATGCCGAGGTTGTTGGACCACATGTCCACGGTGTCGAGCGCGATCAGGCCGGACGTGGTGCCGAAGAGCCCGATGGAGATGACACCGCACACGATGGTGACGATCACGGCGGCGAAGACGCGGCTCGTCGCGAACTTCTCCTGGATCGACGCGGAGATGCCCTGCACGATCGAGATCAGCGACGTGAAGCCGGCGATCACCAGGGATGCGAAGAACAACATGCCGAACACGTTGCCGCCCGGCATCTCGGAGATGACCTTCGGGAACGTCACGAACGACAGAATCGGACCGGTCAGGCCTTCGAGGTCGCTGACCTGGGTTGCCTGCTGGTGAGCCATGAAGCCGAGCGTGGCGAACACGCCGATGCCGGCGAGGATCTCGAAGGACGAGTTGGCGAAGGCAACCACGAGACCGGCACTGGTCATATTGGCCTTGCGGCGCTGATAGCTGGCGTACGTGATCATGATGCCGAACGCGATCGACAGCGAGAAGAAGATCTGCGCGTACGCCGCGATCCACACGTTCGGGTCGGCGAGTGCGCTCCAGTTCGGCGTGAAGAAGGCATCGAGACCATCCAGCGCGCCCGGGAGGAGCAGTGCTCGGATGACGAGCGCGATGAAGGCCACGACCAGCAGCGGGATGAAGATCATGTTGACCTTCTCCAGACCCCTGGCGACGCCGAGTCCGAGGATCACGCCGACGGCCACCCACACGAGGATCATGGGGATCATGACGCCCAGGACCGGGGTGAGGGAGACGACGGGATCGCCGACCTGCAGGTAGTCGGAGAGGAAGAAGGTCTGCGTGTCGTCGCCCCAGCCAAGATCGAACGAGAAGATGAAATAGCTCGCTGCCCAGGCGACGACTGCGGCGTAATAGACCGAGATCACGAACAGCAGCGCGGTCTGGAACCAGCCGAGCGGTTCCGCCCACTTCGCCATCCGCCGGAAGGCCAGCGGAGGCGCGCCGCGGAAACGGTGACCGATCGCATAGTCGAGGAACAGGATCGGGATGCCGGCGGTGAGCAGCGCGACCAGATAGGGAATCAGGAACGCGCCCGAGCCGGATGCGTAGGCCACACCGGGGAAACGCCAGATGTTGCCCAGGCCGAGCGCGGAACCGATCGCGGCCAGAATGAAGCCCGCGGAGTGATTCCACTGCTCACGGGTCTGATTGGCGGGTGGGGTCGCCGAGCGGGTCGCCACAGCCGCTCCTCTCTTCAAGACGGATGGAACGGGACCACGCTCTCCCGTCTTGCCGGTGGCGGCAAGAGAAAACCTTCACGGACCGGGGATTGTGACGATAAGGTGACCGGCCGTGTGATGTGGGCGACTCACGGCCCTAGGCGCGCAGATGATCCCGGACTCTGGCCAGCATGACCAGGGCGTCCTCGGCCTCCTGGGCGGCCAGGATCGGGTTGTCCGCGAACGTTGCGAAACCGCAGTCCGTATTGATCAGGACCCGTTCGCGACCGAACGTCGAGATGGCCTCCTCCGCGCGGCCCAGCACGGCTTCGAACGTCTCGGATCGGGGGTTCTTCTGGTTGAACACCCCGACTCCGATCCGCTGGTCGTCCCGGACGCCCGCCAGTGCGTCCAGCTCCCCGGCCCGCGGCGTACACAGTTCGAGCATCAGGGTGTGGACGTTGAGGGATGCCAGCAGCGGAGTCAGTGGTTCGTAGTCCCCGGACAGCGCCTTGCTCTCGTCGGGGGTCCAGTTGCCGCGGCACACGTGCACGGCCAGCCGCTCGGCCGGCAGACCCGCCGTCACCTCCTGGAGCAGGTCCCGGGCAAAGGCCAGCTCCTCGTTCGTGCCCGAACGCTCGCCGAGCGCCCCGCACATGAACGTCCGGCCGCCTTCGCCAACCTCGCCATAGAGCACCTCGGTCAGCACCGGTTCGTCGATCTGGATCATGGCCACGCCGGCCGCGAGCAGGTGGTGGATTTCCTCCCGCAGCACGCGCACGATGTCGCGGGCGAGGTCTTCGCGGTTGTCGTACGCCCGGTCCGACACGCATTCCATCCACATGGTGCGGGTCAGGAGATAGGGACCCGGCAGGTCCACCTTCACGGCGCGATCGGTGAGCGTCATCGCGAACCGGGCCTCATGCTCGGCCAGCGGGCGCGACCGCCCGAGTCGACCGAAGACGGCCGGGTGCCGGATGTCCCCGGCGGGCACATCGAGGGCCCGCAGTTCGCGCTCGAACTCGGCCGGATCATCCACATAGGGCAGCAGGTCGGTGATCGGGATGAGCTGGCAGTTGTCCAGCAGCCCGCCGACGAAGCTGGAGTAGTTGTCCCGGCGCATCTCCCCATCGGAGACCACGTCGGTCCCGGCGCGCACCTGGGCGGCAACGGCCAGCCGCACCGCGTCGTCGGCGGTCGCCTGGAAGTCCGCATCGGACATCCGACCTTCGAGGTGTTCGTGCAGCGCCCGCAGCAGCCACGGCGGCCGTGGCCAACTGCCGAGGTTGACCACGGACAGCGGCTCGATGGTCGGGGCGGGAGCCGGGGCCGGGAGCGTTTCCGGAATGACTGGTTCCACGACCTCCTGGACGATTTCCATCTGGGGCTTCTTGCGGGTCTTCGTCCTGCCCGTCCCCTGGGCGGCCGGCCCCTGCGGCGGCATGGCCGGAGTTGTCGGCGGGGCCGCCTGGCCCGCGGGCTGCTCGAAGGCGCCCTTGCTGACAAGGAAGGACCACTGCGGCAGCTCGCGTACGCCGTCCTTCAGCACACCGCGATGGATGCTGACCAGCTCGTTGCCGGTGAGTCGGCACCAGGCGGGCAGATCCACCTCGACCGTGGAGTCGACGGAGAGAATCTCCAGCAGCTGGCCCTTCTCGAGCGGGTCGATGTGCTTGCGGATGAGAAGCAGCAGGCCATTGCCACAGTCGAGATCGCCACCGTCGAAGCTGACATCGGGGTGGTGCGGGTGCGTCATGCGTGGTCTTCCTTGTCGTGGGGGCGTGGCGGTGTGGGGGATCAGTACGTGACGTGTGGGGTCCCGCCCACAAGCAGCTCGACCAGCTTGGCGCCGCCGACCAGGGTGCTGCCCTCGATGAGGTCGCTCTCCTCATAACCGCGCTTCTTGAAGCACGGGGAGCAGACCCAGATGTTGCCACCGGCCTCGACGAAGTTGGTCATCAGCTCCTTGAGGGGCGCGAAGCCCTCCTCGTGCATGTCATCGGCGTAGCCCTTTACCGCCAGGTGCGCGCCTTCACTCGAGACGAACACGACGGTGTCCTGTTCCGAGCCGACTGCGGCATTGGCGACGACGAAGCCGACCGTGGCCTTGTCGACGTTGTCCTTGGCGTGGGAGATCGAGACGCAGAAATTGCCCATGAATCAGTTGTCCTTTCGGCGGATAAGATAGCGCGGATGTTCGGCCAGCGCGAGCGGGTGCCCGGTGAGACGGGACCAGGCCGGAATGTCCTCGATGGCGCCGGTGTCGAGGGCGATCAGCTCCAGAATTTGGCCGGGTTCCAAGGCCCGGATTCTGCCTCGGAGCAGGACGATGAGTTCACCGCAGCCCATGTCACCGGCATCCCAGGTGTCGGTGGGACGGTCCAGCATGCAGCCTCCGAATTTCCTTTGTCGGTTGACAACGCCTGCGACCCTACCCAACGCGGGACAGGGGCCGGTCACCGGGCGGTCGGGCGATCCTCGAAGCTCCGGACGAACACGGGCTGGGCCGGGGTGGAGGCCTTCTCGTCGAAGCGGTAGCCGGCGCCGTCGAAGTCGGCGAGGTCGCGTTCTTTGCGTACGCGATTGAGCACCAGCCAGGCGGCCATCTCCCCGCGGGCGCGCTTGGCGAAGAACGACACGATCGACCGCTTCCCGCGGGAGTCGGTGTCCTCGAACCGGGGCGAGATGATGGGGGCGCCGAGGACCCGGGACCGCACGACCTTGAAGTATTCGTCCGACGCCAGATTCACGACCACCCGGGCGCCGGGTGACTCATCGAGATCGTCGCGGAGAACTTCGCTGACCCGGTCGCCCCAGAACTCATAGAGATTCTTGCCCCGGTCGGTGGCGAGCCGGGTGCCCATCTCCAGCCGGTAGGGCTGCATCAGGTCCAGGGGCCGGAGTACGCCATAAAGTCCGGACAGGATGCGGATCGTCTTCTGCGCCTCGGTGAAGTCGCGCTCGCCGAATCGCTCAGCTGCGGCCAGGCCGAGATAGACATCACCGTGGAACGCGAGGATCGCGGCCCGGGCGTTCCGCGGGGTGAACGGCTGCTCGAAATCCGCATAGCGCCGCACGTTGAGCGCGGCCAGGTCATCGGAGATGTGCATCAGCTTCGCAACGTCGGCGACGGACTTCTCCCGCATCACCTCGATCAGCTCGCCGGAGTCGGTCTGGAGGCGGGGTTCGGAGTGCTTGCGGGTGGCGAGCTGTGATTCATAGTCCAGCGATTTTGCGGGGGAGAGAAGGGTCAGCACCTTGGTCAGCCTAGGCCGTGGCCACAGAAAATGCAGCGGCCGCGACCTCCGCTTGGGTTGGGGTCGCGGCCGCTGCCGTCGGTCGGGTGATCAGATCAGGCCGCGACGGGCTCCATCTCATCGATTCGGTCGAGGACGTCCGGTGTCGCCTCGAGGACGAGCGCCTGCATCACGGCGCGGGCCTGGTCGGTGGTCTTGGAGACTGCGAGGGCGATCTCGGCAACCAGCGGTGCCGAGGCCTCCTTCAACAGTTCCTTCTCCGCCAGGGACAGGCCGCGCTCTTCGCGGCGTCGAACGAGGTCGCGCACCACGCAGGCGACACGCACCGGGTCGCCCGTGGCGACCTCCATGCGCTGGGCCTTCATGCGGCGCGACCACTGGCTCTCCTGCTCACGGCTCGGGCCGCACAGCACGGACACGAGCTCCTCGAGCAGGGACTTGCCCGCCACGGTCCTGAGTCCGATCTCCTCGGCCTTGGCCACAGGCATGCAGACCGACATCCCAGTTTCGCTGATCTCGAGATCGAGGTAGTCAACTGGCACCCCACGAACCTTGCGGGTCGTCGTCCCGGTGATAACTGCCGGTCCATGGTGGGGGTGGATGACGGTCTGGCCTACAGTGAACTCCATGCAAATGCCTCGCTGAACTCGAACCACCACCGTCTCAGCGCATCGCTGCGCGGTCCCGCTCCAATCCATGTGTGGCATGGTCTGGGGAGGAAGATGCGGGATCACGGTGCCCATGGGCTCCAATGGTGAAGCCCCCGGCCTTCCGCGAGTCGGGTCTCCATTTTATCACTTGTCTGCCCTGCAATGGGACGTGCGTTCCATTCCGCGGCGGGGGGCTTGATCTGAGCGGCGTTTGTCGCTATGCGCGCACGCGCTCACAGTGGGTGGGTCAACACGAGGGAATTCCGGGCGGGGCTATAGTCCGCTCGCTTCGAAGCCGGCAGATCCGCGACCGTCCCGAGGCTGAAACCGTGTTCGACGAACCAGGCAGGGGTCTGCGTGGTGAGCACGAACAGTTGCGTCATGCCCCGTGCCTTGGCCGCCCGCCGTGCGTGCCGCAGCATCACTGCGGCCAGGCCCCGGCCCTGATAGTCCGGATGCACCGCCACGCAGGAGAACTCCGCGCTGAGCTCGTCGGCATGCTCGGCCAGCGCGTAGCACGCGATTACCATCCCGTCCCGCACCATGACGGCGAACTCGTCGATGTCGAGCTCGATCTGTTCCCGGCTGCGGGGCCGCAGGATGCCCGCCTCTTCCAGGGGCCGGATGAGGGTGAGGATGCCCTGCACGTCGTCGATCCTGGCCTGGCGGGTCGACTCGTAGTCGTCGTCGGCGGAGACCATGAGGCCGCAGCCATCACGGGTGTACAGCTCCCGCAGCAACGGCGATGCCCCCTCGGTGCCGATGAAGTGGACGCGGCGTACTCCGTTGCGTGCAGCCGCGAGCCCCGCCGCCACGCAGTTGCGGTCCTCGGGGGAGAGTTCGGCCTGCCGATCCCGCGCAGCCAGCGTCTCCTCGGCCTCCGAGAGGGGCACTTGGCCGGCATCCCCGGAATGCAGGGTGAGGCGCCAACTGCCCGGTTCGGATTCCATGACGAAGATGAGCTTGTCGGCGCCGAGCCCCGTGGCGACCGCCCGGGCGACGTCCGCGTTGCGGAGGTTGAACGTCTCACCCGTCGGGGAATAGCCGACCGGGGACAGCAGGGCGATGCGGTCGCCGAGCAGCACCTGGCGGATCTCGGCGATGTCGACCTTGCGGACCTGTCCGGTCAGTTGGTGGTCGACCCCGTTGCGTACGCCGACCGGCTGCGCGGTCACCCAGGTGCCGCCGACCACCTTGAGCGGAACGCGGGACATGGGGGACCCGGTTTCCACGCTGGCGGCGAGACGGGCCTCGATGTCCATGCGGAGGACGCCGATGGCGGCGCGGACGGCCTTCATCGTGGGCTCATCGGTAATGCGCAGGTCGCCGGCGAACCGGGATTGGATCCCCCGGAGGGCGAGCTCGGCCTCGATCTGGGGGCGGGCGCCGTGCACGAGGACGATCTTGACGCCGAGCCGCACCAGCAGGGCGATATCGGCGAGCAGGCGGTCGGAGTCCTCGCGGGCGCAATTCTCGCCGGGGACGGCAATCACGAACGTGCGGCCGTGGTGGCCGTGGATATAGGGGCCGGCACTCCGGAGAGCGCTGACGAAGCCCTCTCCGGAGGTCGTGTCGCCGGTCCGGCCCCAGAACTCGGGTCCGCTCCCGATCCCGGGCCCGGACGTGATCTCGGGGCTTCCGTCAGTGCTCACGGCATTGGACGATAGCCCCGAGATCGGGGTTTTCCGCAGCGGATCAGGATCCGACGATGCCACCGTTCTTGCGGACGATGACGATGGTGGCGTCACGCGGCACCGCGCCGTCCGCACCGGTGAAGGCCTCCGGGAAGTTGGAGACCTCGGGGTCGCCGTTGCCCGGGTGCTGGATGTTCGCGAACATCACGCGCTGGTTGTCGGCGACGGTGATGCCGGTGACCTCGCCGCCCTTGACGCCCGTCATGAGGCGCTTGAACTCGGCGGTGGCCTGGTTCGCCACCAGCAGCTGGTCATTGGCGTCGCCGGGCTGGGCGCCGTCGGTCTCGACGAAGACGCGACCCTTGCCATCGGCCCAAATGCCATCGGGCGAGCCGAACATCTGGCCGTTCTCGTCATGGACATCGGCGGCGATCGCGAAGAAGTCCCACTTGAAGTCGGTGCCGGTGTGCTTGTTGCTGTCGACCCACTTCACGATGTGGCCGTCGGAGTTTATGCCCGAAGGGTTGCCGGGGCGAACCTCCGCGTAGGGCTTGGTGTTGTTCGTGAGCGTGCAGAACACCTCTTCGTTCTGCCCGACCGTGATCCACTCCGGGCGGTCCATCTTGGTGGCGCCCACCTCGTCGGCGGCCATGCGCGCGTGCACGAGGATGGTTTCCATCGACCACTTGCGCAGCTTGGGGTTGTTGCGGCTGAGCTCGAGCCACTTGCCGGTGCCGTCCTCGTTGAACTGTGCGACATAGAGCACGCCCTCGTCGAGCGGGTGGATGCCGCGGGCGAACATCGACTTCCAGTTGCCGGCGGAGACGAACTTGTAGATGTACTCGTTGCGCTCGTCATCACCCGAATAAACGACGACCCGGTTGCCCTGGCCCTCGACCACGGTCGCGCCCTCGTGCTTGAACCGGCCGAGCGCGGTGCGCTTCACCGGCTTCTGATCAGGCTTCTGGGGATCGATCTCGACCACCCAGCCGAAGCGGTGCTCCTCGTTGGCGTTCTTCGACAGGTCGAACCGCTTGTCGAACTTGTGCCAGTCCCAGCCCTGCCCGGAGGTGAGCCCGACCCGCTTCTGCCGTTCGGACGGCTCCCAGCCCTCGGCGGTCGCGCCGAAGTACTGGTGGAAGTTCTCCTCGCAGGTGAGATAGGTGCCCCACGGGGTGTGACCCATCGAGCAGTTGTTGACGGTGCCCTTGGGGTTGTCGTTGTCGACGGCCACATTGAGGTAGTGGGTCCCGGCGACGGGGCCGGAGAACTCGACCGGGGTGTTGACATGGATGCGGCGGTTGCGCTTGTCCCGCTTCATCCTGAAGGTGTCGCCCGTACGCTCCAGCGCGACGACGGCCACGCCATGCGCAGCCTGGACCTTGCGTACCTCCTCGAGGCTCTGCAGCTCGTCGCGGCCGAACATGTGGAAGTTGGTGCCGTATTCCAGGTTGAGGCACAGGATGTCGTCGTCGAACAGCCACATGCCGTCGTGGCCCAGACCGATCGCCTTCTCCTGCTGCTCGGAGGTCAGGTCATAGGGATAGGACTCGCCGCTGCCGTCGATCTTCTCGCGCCAGGGGAGAATGACCGACATGGCATATTCCGGTGCGATCGTCGGCATCGGGCCGCCGTCCAGTGGGATGGAGGTGAAGCCGATGTCGCCCTTGTCGGCGCCGCGGCCCTGACCGTTGTTGCCGTTGTCGGTGGCCGGACGGCCGGGGGTGGCAACAGCGCTGTTGCTGCCGAAGAAGCTGAGCGCGGCAACACCGGCGCTGCCCGCGAGGAAGGCCCGGCGGGTGGCGCGGGCGTTGACGATGTCGGAGAAGAGGCGGTTGTCACTCGGATTGCTGATCGTGTCGTCGTGATCGTGCACGATGGCTCCTTGGGGAAAGGTGTGAGGGTGGCCGCGTGGGACGTTAGGCAGAACCGCTGAACCCGTTCCCATCCCTTGATGAACGTCTGATGATCGACACATGAATCCGAGGTGCCCATGGAATCCCTGGTGTTGCACGATGCTCGGCTGGTGCCGCTGACGACCCCGGCCCCACCCGGGCCCGTCGACCTGCGCATCGTTGACGGCACCGTCACCGAGATCGCCCCGACCCTGGCCACTGGTGACCACGCCCTCGACCTCGACGGCCGCTGGGTGCTTCCGGGACTCTGGGACCACCACGTCCACCTGCTGCAGTGGGCCCAGCTCAAGGCTCGTCTCGACACCACCGGCACCACCGGTCCCGCCGAGGTCGTCGACCGGGTCCGGGCCCGGCTCGGCGAGGACCGGCCGGGGCCTCTCATCGGGTTCGGGCACCGCATCGCCGACTGGCCGGAACAGCCATCGACCGCTGCACTCGATGCGGTCTCCACCGAGCGACCGATCATCCTCATCAGCGGGGACGCCCACCACGGCTGGCTCAACTCCGCGGCCCAGCGGTTGCTGGGGTTGGCGCCGCGCGAGGAGGTCGTGCGGGAAGCGGAGTGGTTCGAGGCGTACGAGCGGCTGGGCGCCGTGCCCGAGGTCCGCGCGGAGGGCGAGGACGCGATCGGGAGGGTGGTCGCCGAGGCAGCTGCGCTCGGCGTGGTGGGCGTGACGGATTTCGAGTTCGGGGGTGCGTACGCCGACTGGCCCGCGCGCGTGCGCCGCGGTGTTTCCGCACTGCGGGTCCGGGCGGCCGCCTATCCCGACGGGCTCGACGACGTGATCGAGAAGGGTTGGCGGACCGGTGATGCGCTGGAGGAGTCCGGACTCGTGCGGATGGGACCGCTGAAGATCCTTTCCGATGGTTCGTTGAGCACGCGGACCGCGTACTGCTGCCAGCCCTATCTCGGACCGGGCGTCGGCGCCGATGACCACGGGGTGCTGAACACGCCCGCCGAGGAACTGCACGGGCTCCTGACGCGCGCCCACGCGGCCGGGCTGGAGGTCGCGGTCCACGCCATCGGTGACGCCGCGGTCGCCGCGGCCCTCGATGGCTTCGCCGCCACGGGTGCGCGCGGATCGATCGAGCACGCGCAGCTCATGGCTTCGGCCGACATCGGGCGGATGGCGCGGCTCGGGCTCGCGGCGAGCGTGCAGCCGGCCCACCTGGTCGATGACCGCGATGTGGCCGAGGTCTGCTGGGCCGACCGGACGGCTCGGTGCTTTCCCTTCCGTGCCATGGCCGATGCCGGGATCCCGCTCGTGCTTGGGTCGGACGCGCCCGTGTCACCGCTCGACCCGTGGCTGGCGATCCGTGTCGCGGTCCACCGCAGCGGCGACGAGCGTGCGCCGTGGCATCCGGAACAGGCGCTGACGGTCGCGGAGGCGCTGGCCGCGAGCACGGATGGACAGGGCACAGTGGGGATCGGCTCGCGGGCGGACCTGGTCGTGCTGGACGCGGACCCGATGGACCTCCTCGGGATGACGCGCATGCCGGTGGCGGCCACCCTGCTCGGTGGCCGGCTCACCCATGGCACGTTGTGAATCGACTTGGCATCTTGTCGCTAGGATCTTTCGGACGACAATCGGGCCCACCGGGTCCGGACGCGAAGGAGATCATCATGCGTGCAATCCGGGTTGGCGGGCCGATCGTGCTCGCCGTCATCGGTCTGATTCTGGCCTTGGCCGTGCGGGGCAGCATCCCGGGCGTCGACCTCACCATGGTGGGCTGGATCCTGTTCGCCGCCGGCCTCGTCTGGCTCGTCATCGAGGTCCTGGTGAACCGTCCGCGGTCCCGCGTGACCGAGGTGCACGAGTCCCGCGCGCCGGGTGAGGCCGTGCGCCGCGAGGAACAGCGCGACATCTGATCCTGGTCCACTCACCAACCACCGCCACCGCCGCCGCCGAAGCCACCGCCGCCGCCGAATCCTGAGCCGCCGCCGGTTGCTGCGGTGGCGGCGGAGGTGACAGCAGCACTCATCGCGCTCGACATGGCCGACGTCATGCTGTCCATCATCGAGCCGAAGTGCGCCCCATAGAAGAAGCCGGTGGTGTGGGGCGAGCCATACCAATACATGTCGGGCTGATAGCGACCCTCGCGGGCCAACTGCTCGAACACCTTGGTCCAGCGATCCGCCACCCCGAAGACGATGGCATAGGGCAGATAGCGCGAGAAGACGTCGATGCCCTCCTCGAACTTGATCTGATCGGCCTCGGCGGTGCGCAGATAGAGCTCGAATCCCTTGGTCTGGGCCAGCACGGCCGATCCCTCCGCGGTGCGTGCCGGCATCTTGCCGGAGACAGCCATGAGCACGAGGCCGGTGATGATCCCGGCGACGCCGACCAGACCCCAGCCGGAGGCCACGCCGAGCAGGAACCCGAGGCCCGCACCCGCGCCCGCGATCAACACCCCGATGCCCAGCGCGGTGGCCTTGGCCAGGTCGGGACGACGCCGGAACCAGCCCCGCACGTCGGCAACCTGCCGATAGAGCGCAGTGCGGGTGTTGGGCAGGAGTCCTGCGTACGCCTTGTCCCGCATGTCCTTCGTCGTCACCCGGTGGCGACCGCGGAACAGGCGCTCCATGAGGGCCTGTTCGAACGGCAGGATCGGCTCACGGCTCTGGAGCCGGGTGAACTGCCAGGTGTTCTTGCCCACCTCGTCGATGTGGATATGGCCGCGCACGGCGAGGTCGATGATCGAGCCGGTCACATCCCGGTTGTCGGCCGAGGCATCGATCAGAGTGCCCAATTCGCCGGCCGTCGCGCCCTTGGGCGGGGTGAACTGCACAGTGACCGGACTCTTTTTCGCGACCCCGACTTGGGCTTCCTTTCCCGCGACGGGAGTGAGCCCGGGGGTCAGTCCGACGTATGCCTCGTCCCGGCCGCGGCGGCGGGCCTGATGGAGGACGGTGCCGACGCCGAGGAGCGTCAGCACCCCGGTGAGGCCACCGGTCAGGGGAGTGACCGGGAACATGTTCCCGATGTTCGGCCGCTTCTCATAGCGCGGTTCGGCTCCGATGAAGGTGCCGGCGGGGAAGCCCGCAACAACCTGCATGCCCCGGTTCGGGCCCAGGTTCGATGCCGCATACGTCGCGGCATCGCCGTCCTGGCTGCTCTGGCATTCGGTCGAGAACCTCGATCCGCTCCAGCAGGCCACCCGCTCGATGCCCACCGGGCCCTCGACACGCACGGTCGCGTTGTGGATCGGCACCTGCCAGCCGAGGCCGACCGCGTTCCAGTTGAACTCGTCGAGGCCGCTCTGGGCATGGTTGGGGGCGATCAGCCCACGGATCGAATAGACGATCCGATAGTTCTGGACGCCGGTGAACCGCGTTCCCTGGCGCCCCACGCGCACGAGCAGGTTTCCGCTCTCCTGCTGATAGTCGAGGTTGGTGTTGGCGCCCGTGGCGCTCGTCACCGATTCGACGTCGACGTCCATCATCCGCCAGACGTCCGGATCATCCAGCACTTCCTGGCGCAGGGGCAGCACGATGAACGGCCCGAGCCCCGGTTCATGGGCGAAATCGAAGTCCAGGTCGAGCGTCACCCGAGCCAGGCCGTCGGGCTGGAGCTGAGCCGTGACGTCATAGCGGGGGATGTTCCAGGACGAGGGCTGGTCGGTCTCCGCGTACGCCCGCGGGGCGAACGACAGCGATCCGACGATCAGGAGGAGAACGAGGAGCAGCCGAGCGGAATGCCTCATGGGCACAACGGTATACACTCTCCCCACTTGAACAGTGTTCAAGAGTGCTTTTCTTCCGACCGAGGAGTATTCCGTGACCAGCACTCTCACCACCGAACGCCCCGCCAGGACCACGTTCGCGCCTGTCGATCTCGCGCTCGTCGCGGTCTTCGCCGCGCTCGTTGCCGTGCTCTCGCTGGCTCCGGCGATCCCCCTGGCCGGCGGCGTACCCATCACCCTGCAAACCCTCGGCGTCGCCCTCGCCGGCCTGACCCTGGGGCCGGTGCGGGGTTTCCTCGCGGTGCTGCTCTATCTGCTCGTCGGGTTCGTCGGGTTGCCGGTCTTCGCCGGCGGGGCGGCCGGGCTCGGGGTGCTCGGCAAGCCGTCGGCCGGTTATCTGCTGTCGTTCCCGATCGCCGCACTCCTTGCCGGACTGCTCTCGCGCGCGCTGATCCGGACCCGCCTCCCCCGCTATCCGGGGCTCTTCCTGGCCGGCTTCGGGGCGAGTATCCTCATCGTCCACCCTGCGGGAATCGCGGGGTTGATGGCGAACGCCAACATGGCGTTCGACAAGGCGGTCATCACCGATCTGGCCTTCTGGCCGGGCGATGTGATCAAGAACCTGGTGGCCGCGGGCCTGGCACTCGCCGTCTTCAAGGCCTTCCCGGATCTCGTCCTGCGGCGTCGCCGTCCGGCGGCAGGGGATAGCGTCCTCAGGTGAGCATGATCCGGCTGGCAGGCGTCCGCGTCGACGTCCCGGTGTTCAGCGGCCGGGACGTGATCGAGAAGACCCTGCTCGCGGACATCGACCTGTCCCTCACCGAACGTCGCATCGCGGTCATCGGGGCCAACGGGTCCGGCAAGTCCACCCTGCTGCGGCTCCTCAACGGCCTCATCGAGCCCACCCAGGGCACGGTCGCCGTTGATGGGTTGGACACCGTCCGGGACGGCAAACAGGTGCGCCAGCGCGTCGGGTTCATCTTCACCGACCCCCTGTCGCAGCTCGTCATGTCCACTCCCATCGAGGACATCGAACTCAGCCTGCGGCGCCGGATGGCTGCCGGCCGCGGAGGGCGACGGGCGCGCGAAGCGGCGGCGTACGCCCTCCTCGAAGCCCGCGGACTCGCCCACCTCGCCCGTCAATCCATCTATGACCTGTCCGGCGGCGAGCGCCAGCTCGTCGCACTCGCGACCGTCCTCGCGGTCGAGCCGGCGGTGCTGGTCGCCGACGAGCCGACCACGCTGCTCGATCTGCGCAACCGGGAGATGCTCCGCCACGTGTTCGCCGACCTCGACCAACAGTTGGTCGTGTCGTCCCACGACCTGGATTTCATCGCCGACTTCGACCGCGCGCTCGTCCTGGACGCCGGCCGGATCGTGTTCGACGGCGCCCCCGACCCGGCGGTCGCGCACTATCGGGGGTTGATGGTGTGAACGCCCATCACCAGCTCTTCGGACTGTTCGTCCCCGGCACTTCCTGGCTCCACCGCCTCCCAGCGGGGGTCAAGCTCGTGCTCATGCTCGTCGTCTCCGTCGTGCCGCTGATCGTGCGTGAACTCTGGCTCTCCACCGCCCTCCTCGGCGTCACCGCGGTCCTGCTCGCCGCCACCCGTGTGCCGTGGCGCCGAGCGTTCCGGTTGGCGCTCGTGATCTGGGTGATGGGCGCGCTGCTGCTGGCGTACCAGCTCGTGTGGGGCACCTGGCAGATCGGGCTGATGTTGGTGGCCAATCTGGTTCTTTGCCTGTACGCCGCCCGGATCCTCACCCTCACCACCCCCGCCCCCGCGCTGCTGGATGCGTTGGTCGTCGCCGCCCGGCCGGTGCGACTGGTCGGGGGCAGCCCGGAGCGGGTGGGCCTGGCGGCGGCGTTGATGATCCGCAGCATCCCGTTCCTGTTCGGCTCGTTCGCCGACGTCCGGGCCGCAGCCCGCGCGCGGGGGCTCGAGCGCAATATCCTCGCCCAGCTCACCCCTGTCGTGGTGGGGGCGGTGGCGTACGCCCGGGTGACCGGTGAGGCGCTCGCCGCGCGCGGGTTGGGTGAGGACTAGACCGCCGGGAGCGGCTCCGCGGTCCCGTTCGGATAGTGCACGGCGGTGGGCAGCGGGAAGACGTCGGCGGAGAGCAGCACGTCGCACGATCCCCCGTCCCCCTCGATGATCGGGTTGGTGCTGCCCACGCTGCCGGCGGTGAACTGCTCGGGCTCGCACGCGCCCTCGCAGTCATAGACGGTGTAGTGCACCGTGACGGTGAGGTTCGCGCTGTTGCCCGCGTTGCTCGCATAGAGCAGCACCCGATGCGTCGTGTCCTCGGGCGCGTTCAGGACGATCGGGGCCTGGCCCGGCAGGCTGTCCGAGACGCAGGAGCTGCACGTGCCGGTCTTGCCCGGCTCATCGTTGTTCGGGAATTTGAAGGCAACATAGGGCTGCACGTCGCCGCCCACGACCACCGAATTGATGACGATACGAGCGTCCAGGGGATTCGGGCCGGGCTCGTTGACGAGCAACATGTCATAGACGTATCCATGGGTGAACTCTGAGGAGCTGCCCGGCAGCTTGCAGGCCTTGCCCGTGAATCGAATCGGGCTATCGGGCGGCATCGGTGACGCGGCGAAGGCGTGCACCGGGCTTGCGATGGCGACGGCGGGGACGGACCAGGCGATGCCCTTGGCCAGCGTCCGCCGATGGATCTTTTCTGTCATTTTTCCGAGGTCCCCCGAACGGTTATTCCGCATGCGGAAAATCTTGCGAAGAAGTCAAGAGCCGCCAATCCGATGGCGGATGACGGCGGAAGAGGCTTAGTGGAATTGCGAGGCTGGAATCTCTAGAGAAATGGGTTTCTAAATGTAGGAATGCTCTTAGAATTGTCCAAGCGAATTGGGGTGGGGCGAGAGGGGCTGCGCGGCTACCGCGGCCCCTCTGGCTCCTTGCTCCGGTGACCGGCGTTCTGCGCATGAGCGCCGAATTCCGTTGGTGGGGCAGTGATTCCATCCGATCGGCCCGCGCAGGGTTGGGCTCCCGGCCCTCGGGGTTGGGCCCGCTGGGCATTCGCGCTTGCCTTTGTGCAGGCCCTAGGCAATTGTTCTGCCAAGAATCCCTTGGCTTATCGCTTGAGGGAGGGAATCTTCGGTGCGCGGCGTTTCGGTCCGTTATTTCGCGCCGGTGACCTAGCGAAGGTCCGGGGTGTCGTCCTCCAGTGGCGATCCGGCGTGGCGCTCCCAGAGCCGCACCAGCTCCTCAACAGTGTCCGGCAGGCCGGCGAGGGCTTCGATCAGATCCTCCGGGGCGCCGACCGACTCCAGGTCGGACAGGAGCTCCGCCAGTTCGCGGGCCAACGCAGGGTCCCCTCCGGCATGGAATCGGGCCAAGATGTCGCGCACCCGATCCGCGAACGGCGCCAGATCGAGCTCCGGCATGGCCGGATCTTGCTCGTCGCTTCGCTCCGACGGGGCTGCGAGTCCGAGCCACTCCTGGGTCCGCCGCCGGTGACGCGATGGTGAGGATGGCTCGCGGAGAAATGCGGGCACGTCCGTGTCCTCTGGCGCCAACCGGACACTGGCGTGTATTTCCGTCATGGGCATCGCCATCATGGGCATCGCCGCGGCCGGCAGATAGGGCAGATAGTGGGTGGCGACCGGTTGCGCGACGGTCTGGAGGGGGCCCGTCACCCCATCCGGGCCTTCCGCCACCCAAGCGGTGAAGGGGCTCAGCACCTGATGGGCCAGGGAGAACTCGGTGATCATGTCGTCGGACACGCCGCGGCGCCCGATGGCGAGGTCGTCCTGCAGTTTCTCGAGATGGGCCTGCGCCCAGGTGCTCCGCAGGGCGCCTCCGAGGGAGCCCGGCAGGCTCACCGAGGCCTGCCACTCGCGTACGCCCTCGTCGGTCTCGGCGAACACCGTCACCTCCGGTGCCCGGTCGAGAGTGCCCCGCCAGCGTCCCGTCACGATCGTCGGTCCGGCCGGGAAGAGATCGGCGAAGGTAGGTGTGGTGAAGTCCCGGTCGATGTGTACGCCGTCGGTCGCCACCGCGAGGCCCCGAGCCACCGGCCGCGCGATCCGACGGTGGAGCTGCTGGAGGACGAGGTCGAGCTCGTCCTCGGACTCCACGAGATCGCACCGGCCGCCACCGACCGCCGCGAGCCGGCGCAGGAACGTCGCATTCACCGCGTGGTCGATGCCCAGGGCATAGATCCGGGAGCCCGTCAGCCGTTCGGCCATGATCCGCAACAGGGCTGCTTCGTTGCCGACCTGGCCGTCCGTGAGCAGGACCAGGATCCGTTCTCCGGCGACATCCGCCAGTGCCTCGGCTGCAGCGATCAGGGGTTTGTCGAGGTCGGTTCCCCCGCGTGCCTCCAGGCCACTGAGCCAGCGGACAGCGGCATAGCGGTTCCGGTCCGTGGCCGGGGCAGGGCCCTGCTGGTCCGCGGGGCTCGCCAGTTGGTGGTCGAAACCGAGCACGAGAAAGGAATCGTCCGCCCCGAGCGAGTCGATGATGCGGGCGGCCGCCCGGCGTGCCGCGACGATCTTCCAGCCGGACATGCTGCCGGAGCGGTCGATCGCCAGCACGACGGTGCGTGGGGTCGGGGCCGGGGCGTCGGCCGGGTTGACCACGACCTGCCAGGTGCCCTGGGTGGGGTCGTCCTCATCAGCGGTGAAGATCGCGCTCGCCGTCGTGGCCGCGGTGTGCAGACCGAACCGGGCGACCAGGTCGCGATCGAGGTCGGTATCGGGGCTGTTCGTCAGCATCCATCCGGACGGGGCCTCGGCGACCAGCAGGGTCGGGTTGACGCGAGGCGTACCCGCCAGCAATCCGGCCGACTCAACCTGCACCTCGATGGTCAGGCCGACCCCGGTCGGACCTGGTCGCCGGGGCGGGGAGACGCGCGACGCATCCGGGACCTGATCGGTATCCGGCCACACACCGTCCCCGCTCGGATCGGTCGCGGTGGGTACGCCGGGGTGGTGGCGCTCACCCACCAGCAACGGGATCCGCAGGGCCGCCTCGCCGGAGTCGACCGCCAGCCGGCCGGCGAGATGCAGGGTGATCGTGGCGTCCTCGCCCGGCGGGAGGTTGCCGAGCTGCGCGGTGAACACGTCGCCGCGCTCCTGTTCCACCAGGGCGGCGCGATGTCCGTGGGCCAACGCCTCCTCGTAGTCGTCGCGGGCCCGGCCGCGCTCGTCGATCCGCCCGATGACTTCCTGTCCGCCGAGCACCGCCGTCAAACCGGTGACCGCGAAATGGTCCGGCAGCGGGAACACGTAGACAGCCTCGATCGGGGTCGAGCGGTCGTTGCGGAAGGTCTGGACCATCGTGAGGGAGGCGGCCAACCCGGTGACGGTGCCGGTCAACGCGACGCTCTCCAGGGGAACGGGCCCGTCATCGGTGATCAGGCCCCATTCCCGGGGGAGGGGAGGGGCAAGCATGTCGTTGTGGTCGGTGCGCATGGTCACTCCTTGGTGGGGCTGGTGGTGAGGCCGAGGGCGGTGATCCGGGAAAGAAGCCCGGCGGCTGCAGTGCGGAGGATGGCGGCTTCGGTGGTCGACAGTTCTGCGTCGTCGAGGACGAGGTGGACCCCGGGCGCGAGGGTGAGGACCGATTGCGTACGCAGCCCGCTTCGGTCAGGCGACGTGAGCAGGCCCGCTGGCGGGGCCGGGGGTGGAGCCGCGCCGGATTTCCCTGCCGCCAGGGACATCAGATCCTCGGTGGAAGCGCCCGCGATCCGGGGGCCGATCGCAGCAAGGCGCAGCCCCTCGGCTTGGAGCCGCTTGAGGGCCAGCATCTGGGCGAGATGGTGTTCGCCATAGCGCGCCTCCCGGCCCTCGATCGTGGGGCGGTCGAGGGTGCCGAGTGTCGCGTAATAGCGAACCGTGCGCCGGTCGGGCGGCGGAGCAGCGATTCCCAGACGGGTCAGTTGCTCGGCGATCTCATCGAGAAAGTCGTCGAGGCCCCACTGGGGTGGGACGGATTCGTGCATTTCCTAACAGTAGCACTGCAAGTGTCAGGGTGTCAGCGTTCGCGGATGCCCCACTGGCCGTTGCGCCAGGCTTCGATCTCCAGCAGGCCCGTGCCCTCCGCCAAAGTGGCCTCGATCGAGGTCGAGCCGATCTCGTTGGCGTGGTGGGTGCTGCGCTCGAGGCCGTGCTGGACCACGATGAAGTTGGCCTCGCCCCGATAGTCCAACTGGACGTCACGGGCCGGGCCATCGACGATGAGCACCGCCATCCCGGTGCCACTGGCTTCCCCGGTGAAGACCGGCGCGCTGGCCACCGGGCGTACCTCGATCTCCCAATCCGCTGACGTGCTCTCGACCAGAAGGCGAGTGGGCCGCAGGGCATAGTCGCGCAAACCGAACCCGACGGTGCCCTCGGTCGCATCGCCGCTGTAGAAGAGCGGTGCCGTGTTCCCGTTCTCCGCGACACCCTTCACGCTGAACCAGCCGTTCCCGTCCGTCTTCGCCCACAGCAGCGCCCGGCGGGACTCCGGGGGCAGCTCGATCTCGGCGGGACCGGTCCCGCTGCGTACGATCGGTTCGAAGGTCCCGAACTCCTGCTCCAACTGCTCCCGCAGCGGGCCCTCGGCGGGCGCCCCCGGCGGTGCGGCCGGGATCGGATCCTGCCCCGGAGGATCGGTCGGGGGCAGATCGGTGACGGTGGCGGTCCGGAGCCAGAGGACGCTGCCGAGCCCCAGGACCACGAACAGCACCAGCGCGGCCAGCGTCGCCACCAGAGCGATGATCGGCCCCTTCGGCTGGGGTCGGGTGAGCGGCGGCTGGACGGGTCGCGGTTGGGTGAGTGGCGGTGAGGTGTACGCCGGCTGCCGCTGGGCACCGGGGTCGCGCTCGGGCGGCGGTGGGGACGACGGCTCGCCGGGTGCGAGAAAGTCGGGCCCGGCCGGATAGGTCGGCCAGCGTGGGGTGGCGTCGCCGGGGTCCGCGGGGCCTTGATTCATGGGGTTGTCCTTCCTCGGGGGGCACCAGTATGTCCGTCCGCCGGTTCGGACGGTGGCTGGAGCGCGGCTGATCTGGCCCGCTCGCCGGGTACCCTTGGCCATCCGGGGACACGGGTCGGCAGAGAACGGCGAGGTGGATGGTTTCAGTCTTTCTGATCATCGGCGCCGTCGGAGCGGGCTTGCTGCTGGTGGCGGTCGTGATCGGAGACCTGTTCGACGGACTCTTCGACTTCGGTGACGTCGGTGGGGACTTCTTCTCCCTGGCCGGCCTCGCCGGCTTCATCGGCGCGCTCGGCTTCACGGGCGCGATCGTGCTCAGCCTGGCCGCGAGCCTGGTGCTCGCCCTCATCGTCGGTGCCGTGGTCGGTCTCGGTGTCGGGGCACTCGCCGCCTGGCTGACGATGCGACTCCGGGATCCGTCCCGCGACAGTGACAGCACCGTGCGCTCCCACCACCTGATCGGAGCGGTGGGCCGCGTCATCCACCCGATCCCGGAGGGCGGCTTCGGTCAGATCCGGGTGTCGGTCCACGGTCACCCGACGATGCTCAATGCCAGAGCCGACGAGCCCATCGCGGGTGGTCGGCTGATCCAGATCACCGAGGTGCTCACCCCGACCTCGGTCAAGGTTCGCCACGGCGAGCCGCTCGAGCCCTAATCCACCCCAACCCTGAAGGGATTTGCATGTTCCTGCTCACCCCGCTGGCCCTGGGGATCATCGGCATCATCGCCGTTGTCCTGCTGGTCGGCTTGTTGATCGTCAACAGATACAAGGTCGCCGGGCCCAACGAGGCGTACATCGTGACCGGCCGCAAGGGCAAGGAGGTGCGCAACCCCGAGACGGGAGAGATCTCCACCGACCTGTCCGGCCAGAAGGTCGTGATGGGTGGCGGCGTGTTCGTCATGCCGTTCGTCCAGCGCCTGCACATCCTCGACCTGTCCTCCCGCCGGATCATGGTCCAGATCCGCGGAGCGGTCTCCGGCCAGGGCATCAAGCTCAACCTCGATGGCGTCGCGATCGTCAAGGTCGGCGGCAACGAGGACTCCATCCGCGCCGCGGCCCAGCGCTTCCTCAGCCAGCAGGACGAGATCGAGACCTTCACCCAGGAGACTCTCGCGGGCTCGCTGCGTTCGATCGTCGGCAGCCTGTCCGTCGAACAGATCATCCGCGACCGCGCGGCCTTCGCCCAGAGCGTCGCCGACGAGTCGGAATCGTCCCTCACCGGCCAGGGGTTGGTGCTCGACACCTTCCAGATCCAGGACATCACCGATGACGGCTCCTATCTGTCCGACCTCGGTCGGCCCGAATCCGCCAAGGTCGCCCGAGTCGCCGCGATCGCCGAGGCCAACGCCCGCCAGGAGGCCGAAGAGGCCCGCATCGCCGCCGAACAGCAGATCGCGATCGCCGATCGGGCGCTCGCTCTGAAGAACGCCGAAATCAAGGCCGAGACGGATGCCGCCCAGGCACAGGCCGACGCAGCCGGCCCGCTCGCCCAGGCCGATCGGGACCAGGCGATCCTCACCGAGCAGGAGAAGGTGGCCGTACGCCAGGCCGCGCTCAAGGAACGCCAGCTCGACACCGAGGTCCGCAAGCCGGCCGACGCCGAGCGCTATCGGGTCGAGACCGAAGCGGAAGCGCGGCGTACCGCTGCGATCCGACAGGCCGACGCCCAGCGAGCGGCCGCGATCGCCAAGGCCGAGGCCGACGCCGAGACCGCCCGGCTCACCGGTGAGGGCGACAAGTCCCGCCGATCCGCACTCGCCGAGGCCGAAGCCATCGAGGGTGCCCGTCGTGGTGAGGCCGAGCGTGCCCGCCGCGTGGCCGAGGCGGAAGCACTCCGTGCCGAGGGTGAAGCGGAAGCCGCGGCCATCCTCGCGCGTGGTGAGGCCGAGGCCGAGGCGATGAACAAGCGGGCGGATGCGTTCGCGCGCTACAACGAGGCGGCCGTCCTGCAGATGCTCGTCGATGTCCTGCCGCAGGTGGCCGAGAAAGTTGCCGCCCCCATGGCCGGGATCGACAAGCTCACCGTCGTCTCCACCGATGGCGCGGGTGCGGTGCCCAAGCAGGTCACCGACAACGTGGTCCAGACGATGGAGCTCATCAAGAACACCACCGGCGTGGACCTGTCGAAGCTCCTGGAGAAGTATTCCGAGGACGCCACCAACGGCAAGGCCGCCGCGGGCGGGACGCCCATCGGGGGCTAGCGCAGATTGTTCAGGAAGTCCTGGTCATCGTCCGGCGCGATCGGAAAGCGTTCATCGACCGCGTCGGCGATCGACTGGGCGTTGGGCCGACCGAAGAGCAACCAAGCAATGGAACCGGCCAGGGGCAGCCCGATGACCGCCGCGGCCCACAACCAGCGCGGGGCCCGGCGCACCTCATCGGCCCGCGACTGTGCTACCTCGATCACGCAATAGATCATCAGCAGCACGATCACCACGACAGGAAGGAACCGCACCATAGGTTCCATGGTACGCGTGGCGGCCAGGAAAATAACGTGCCTCCGCTGGAGCCGGTCCCTAGGCTGGAAAGCCAGCGCGTCACAGTGACGCGTTCACCCGGTGAAAGGACTACCGCAATGTTTCCCGTCGCGCTGAGCGGCACCGACAACGTCCGGATGTGGGCCCCCGAAGAGGAGATCGAGCCCCAGGCCGTGGGCCAGTTGCGCAATATCGCGGCTCTTCCCTGGACGCACGGTGTCCGCGTGATGCCCGACGTCCACCTCGGCCGAGGCGCGACGGTGGGTTCGGTCATCGCGATGAAGGATGCGGTCGCCCCGGCTGCGGTGGGGGTCGACATCGGCTGCGGGATGGAAGGCGTACTGACGTCCCTGACAGCCGACGACCTGCCCGAGGATCTCGGGCGGCTCAGGGGGTCGATCGAGGACGCCATCCCGGTCGGCTTCAGCAGCCATGACCGGGCCGTGGACCTGCGCCGACTGGAGGGGCTGTTGCCCCGCGTACTCACCGATGCCCACGGCAAGCCCGAGCTGCGGCCGTTCTGGGCCGGTTTCGAGGGTCTGTCGGATCACGTGCAGCGACTGCATGAACGCGCCCACCTGCAGTTGGGCACGCTCGGCAGTGGCAACCACTTCATCGAGATCTGCCTCGACACCGAGGACCGGGTCTGGTTGATGCTGCACTCCGGGTCGCGACACATCGGCAACGAGCTCGCCAAGATCCACATGGAGACGGCGCAGAAGCTGCCGCACAACCAGGATCTGCCGGATCGGGATCTGGCGGTGCTGCTGTCGGGTACGCCCGAGATGGCCGCCTATCGGCACGATCTGATGTGGGCGCAGGAGTACGCGGCACGCAACCGCGCCGTCATGCTCGCGTTGCTGATGCAGATCATCGCCGACCGGTTCAAGGCGGCCGACGTGCGGTTCGAGGAGCCGATCTCCTGCCACCACAACTACGTCGCCGAGGAGCTGGTCGATGGCGTGCCGATGCTGGTCACCCGCAAGGGGGCGATCCGGGCGGGGGCCGGTGACATGGGGCTGATCCCGGGCTCGATGGGGACACGGTCCTATGTCGTCCGCGGTCTCGGCAACGACGAGTCCTATCAGTCGGCCTCGCACGGAGCGGGCCGGGTGATGTCGCGGACGAAGGCCAAGAAGACCTTCACCGTCGCTGATCTCGTCGCCCAGACCGAGGGCGTCGAGTCCCGGAAGGACGCTGGGGTGCTCGATGAGATCCCCGGGGCCTACAAGGACATCGACAAGGTCATCGAGGCCCAGAAGAACCTCGTCGAGGTCGTCGCCACCCTGCGTCAGGTGGTCTGCGTCAAGGGCTGACGTTCCCGCGGGACCACGTCAGCCGATCACGAACCCCGCGAACAGACCGGCCGCACAGATGAGTTCCGCGATCCCGGTGGCCTTGAGCACCGCGATCAGGGAGCGGCCGGTCGCCCCGCGCATCACCCGCAGGAGCGCGGGGACCAGCGGCGGCACGAACAGCAACCCGAGCAGCGCCCAGACGCTCGTCGTCATCGCCGCGCCGACCACGGCGACGGCGGTGGCGATGAGCAGGCCGGCATAGAACGCCCGGGTGCCGCTGTCGCCGAGGCGCGTGGCGAGCGTACGTTTCCCGGACTCCGCATCCCCCGCCAGGTCGCGAAGGTTGTTGGCGACGAGGATCGCGCAGGCGAGAAAGCCGATCGCGCAGGCGACCCACAGCGAGGCGACCGTCCACTCGCCGAGCTGGACGAACGTGGTGCCACCCACCGCGACGAGTCCGAAGAACACGAAGACGAACACTTCGCCCAGGCCCAGATAGCCATAGGGTCGCCTGCCGCCCGTATAGAACCAGGCCGCCACGATGCACGCCGCGCCCACGGCGAGGAACCACCAGTGGCCGGACCAGATGGTGAGCGCGAGCCCGGCCAGGCCGGCGACGCCGAAGCACGCGAACGCCGCAGCCTTCACCGTCCTGGGGGCCGCTGCCCCCGAACCCACGAGCCGCATCGGCCCGATGCGTTCGGCGTCGGTGCCGCGGATGCCGTCGGAATAATCGTTGGCATAGTTCACGCCCACCTGGAGCGCGAACGCCACGACCAGGCACAGCAACGCCATGCCGAGGTTGAACCCGGCATAGAACCACGCCACTCCCGAGCCCGCGAGGACGGGGGAGAGCGCGGCGGGCCAGGTCCGGGGCCGGGCCCCTTCGAGCCAGTCCGCGAACGTCGCGCCCGCGGTCTCAGCCGATCTATCGCTCACAGCACTTCCTTTTCCGCCGGCCCGGCGTGCCACCAGGCGATCAATTCCTGCCGGTCGATCTTGCCGCTCGACGTGTGGGGGAGGTGCGGGTGTCTCAGCAGCCCGCGCGGTCGGGCCGCCGGTTCCAGGGTGTGCAGAGTCTGCCGCACGGCCGCGAGCGTGATCGGGATGGTCAGGGCGGCGATGATGCGGGTGCCCCATTCCGGGTCGGGGACGCCAATCGCCACCGCATGCGGATCGAGGTCCTTCAACGCCGCCTCGACCGCGGCCAGGTCCACGTTCACCCCACCGGAGATCACCACATCGTCGATGCGACCGAGGACCCGGAGGTATTGCTTCCCGTCGGGTGTCCCGACCCACTCCGCGCGGTCGCGGGTGAGGAGGACGCCCCCCTCCGGCCCGGACCGCAGGACCTCGGCCGTCAGGTCCGGGCGGAGCCGATAGCCCGAGAACACCACCGGACCCGCGATCGTCACCCGGCCAGCCTCGGCGCCGAGCCCGATCGAGACACCGTCGAGGGGGACACCGTCATAGACACACCCGCCGGAGGTTTCGGACATCCCATAGGTGGTGACGACCGTGAGCCCCGCCGCCGCCGCGCGCTCAAGCAGTCCGGGATCCGCCGCCGCACCCCCGAGAAGGATCGCGTCATAGTGCCCCAACGCGTCGGTGACCTTCGGCTGGTCGAGCGCGCGGACGAGCTGGGTGGGCACGAGCGACAGATAGTGGCGCTGCCCCGAGTCGCTCAGCTGCCCGCGCGGGAGATCGCCGAGATCGGGCCGCGCCCGGAACACCGTCGTGCCGGCCGCGACCGCCCGGGCGATGACCATGATCCCGGCGACGTAATGTGCCGGCACCGCCAGCGTCCAGGTGCCCGGCCCCCCGAGCCGGTGATGGGTCGCTGCCACCCCGGACCGGATCGCGGCCCGGGAGAGCACGACTCCCTTGGGCTGTCCGGTTGAGCCGGACGTGCCGACGATGAGCCCCGCATCGGGTTCGGCCAGCGGTTCGTCCGGGCGCAGCATCGCCATCGTCGATGCGGCCGCCTGCGGATCGATCGGCACCGGTGCCACCGCCCGGCCGCCGGCCAGCATCCGCTCCACCGCAGCATCAAGGCCGGGATCGTCGGCGGACAGGGCGAGCATTCGGGTCATGCACCACACCCTAGGATCGGGGACGACAACGAAGGGGATGAACCAGGACGTGTACGTCTTCGACATCGGGCTGCGCACCCGCTTCCGTGGCATCACCCGCCGCCAGGGCCTGGTGTGGCAGGGCCCGGCCGGCTGGACCGAATGGAGCCCGTTCCTCGACTATTCGGGTGACGAGCTGCGCCCGTGGCTGGCGGCCGCGGTCGAAGCGGCCGAGGTCGGCTTCCCGCCCGCGGTGCGCGACCGGATCCCGGTGAACTGCACGGTCCCGGCCCTCGATCCAGAGCCCGCCCGTGTGCTGGCGGCGGAGTCCGGGTGCACGACCGCGAAGATCAAGGTCGCCGAGCCCGGTCAGAGTCTCGCCGAGGACCTCGCCCGCGTCGAAGCGGTCCGCGATGCCCTCGGCCCGGACGGTCACGTGCGCGTCGACGCCAACGGCGGTTGGTCGCTCGACGAGGCGATCCTCGCGCTGCGCGAGTTGAGCCGGTTCGGGATCGAGTACGCCGAGCAGCCCGTCGCGAGCGTCGAGGACCTGGCTCGCCTGCGCCGGGAGCTGGTGCGCCGCGACATCTCCGTGCCCATCGCCGCGGACGAGTCGATCCGGCGCTCCGGCGACCCCGAACGCGTGGCGGAACTCCACGCCGCCGATGTGGCCGTGTTGAAGGTCCAGCCGCTGGGTGGCGTACGCCGCTGCCTCGAACTCGCCGACCTGCTCGGCCTGCCGGTCGTGGTGTCGAGTGCCCTGGAGACCTCCGTCGGGCTGGCCGCCGGTGTCGCGCTGGCCGCAGCGCTTCCGGAGCTCCCCTATGCCTGCGGCCTGAACACCCGCGCGCTGCTCACCGATGACCTCGTCACCGATTCGCTCATCGCGGTTGACGGGGCGATCGCGGTGCGGCCGGTGGAGGTCGACGAGGCGGCACTGGAGCGGTGCGCTGCGTCGGTGGAGGACGCCGACCTCTGGTCCCGTCGCCTCGCCGAGACCCGCGCATGAGCGCCACCACCTGTGCCCGCGCGGTCACGTCAGCGCTGGTCGAACTGGGCGTCCGCCACGTGGTCCTGAGCCCCGGCTCCCGGTCGGCGCCGCTGGCGTTCGCGTGGGAAACCCTGGCCCGGCAAGGAAAGATCGAGCTCCACGTGCGCATCGACGAGCGGAGTGCGGCGTACCTCGCCCTCGGCCTCGCCAAAGCCACCCGCACCGTCGTGCCCATCGTGACCACCTCGGGGACCGCGGTCGGCAACCTGTTGCCGGCGGTCATGGAGGCCGCGCACGGCGGCGTCCCGATCATGGTCCTGTCCACGGACCGTCCCGTGTCGGTCCTCCACACCGGCGCCAACCAGGTCACCCACCAGGCGGGCATTTTCGACCGGTTCGTCCGCGCGTCCGCGCAGGTCTCGGGCGCGGAGGGCGGCGTGGCCGGGTGGGTCTACCAGGTGGGCCGGCTGGTGGCGGGGGCGTTGGGGGTACGCAGCGCGGACCCCGGTCCCGTCCACCTCAACCTCGCCCTCGACGAACCGCTGACCCCTTCCGATGATGTCTGGCCGGAGATCCGCCCCACGGTGGTCGCCCCGCGCGAACCGGCACCTCGTGTGCCCCTGAAGTGTCGTCATGACCGCACTCCAGAGGCACACGAACCGAGGACCGTCGTCCTCGTCGGCGACTGCTCGCCCGAGGTCGGCGCCCGGGCCCGGGCGGTCGCGGACGCCGCGGGCCTGCCGCTGCTCAGCGAGCCGTCCGGCAATGCCCGTCGGGCACCGGCGATCCGTGGGTATCGGCTGCTGCTCGCGACCGAGCTGGGGGAGCGGATCGAGCGGGTGTTGCTGTTCGGCCATCCGACGCTGTCCCGGCCGGTCAGTCGGCTCCTCGCGCGCCAGGATGTCGAGGTCATCGCCGTGACGACCGGGGCGCGCTGGATCGATCCCGGCTGTGCGGTGTCAGGGGTCGTCGACGACATCGCCCCGGCCCCCGGTGACCCCGCCTGGCTGGCGGCCTGGCAGGACGCGGACCGGGCACTGACGCCCGCCCTCGAGGCCGAACTCGACACCCTCAACGGCGTGGCGATCGCCGCCGCGGTCTGGGCGTCGGCCAGCCGGGACGAGAGCGCCCTCGTGATCGGGTCCTCCCACCCCATCCGGGATCTGGACGTGGCCCCGGTGCTGTCGGGCGCCCCGGCGGCGTACGCGAACAGAGGTCTCGCCGGCATCGACGGCACGATCGCGACCGCGACCGGGATCGCGCTGGCCACGGGACCGACGACCCTGCTGCTGGGGGACCTGACGTTCCTGCACGACGCCGGTTCGCTGCTCATCGGGCCGCTCGAACGGCGTCCGGACCTGCGCATCGTGGTCGCGAACGACGACGGCGGGTCGATCTTCCACATCCTCGAGCAGGGGGCTGCGGAGCATGCGGCGGCCTTCGAGAGGATTTTCGGTACGCCGACGGGGGCGCGCATGGGGGCTCTCGCTGCGGGCTACGGGTGGACGCACCGCGACATCGCTTCGCTCGCTGACCTGCGGGAGGCCCTGGCGGAACCGGTGCGTGGCACCGAGATCATCGAGGTGCGGATCGCGCGCGACGACCGGCGGGCACAGGTCGCCCGCCTCGCCCGTGCCGGGGAGGCGGCCGTTCGCGGACAGCGCTTGGCACAATCGGGGGCGAACGGAACCGCACGACACCAGGGACCCGACACGAGGGAGTGGACATGAGCAAACCGATCGTCCTGGGACGGATCGACGAGTCGTTCCATCAAGTGGCCGCCGCGGTCGTGGAGGAGGTGCTCATCCGGCTCGGTCACGAGGTGACGGTGATCGAGGGTGCGCACCCGGATATGTACCCCCAGCTGGCCGCCGGCGAGCAGGATCTCTTCGCGGACGCGTGGCTGCCGCACGGGCACGAGGTCTATTGGGAGCAGATCTCCGACGTGGTGACCGAGGTGGCTCCGCTCTATGACGGTGGTCTGTTCTTCTGGGCGGTGCCGGGGTATGTGCCCGAGGATCTGGTGTCCTCGCTGGAGGATCTGGCCAAGCCCGAGGTCGCCGAGCGGTTCACGACCCGCCGCGTGCAGGGCACCAAGGCCGGGGCCGGGCTGAGCATGCGGTCCAACCGGTTGGTGACTGAATACGGTCTCGACAAGCTCGGTTGGAGCCATGAGATCGGCGACATCTGGGCGGTGATCGACACGGTCAACACCCGCATGGCCGCGGGGGACTGGTTCGCGACCCCGATGTGGCAGCCGATGTTCCTCAATGACGTGCACGATCTCCGTCCACTCGCGGACCCGCGGGGGGTGTTCCCGCCACCGGACCGGGCGTCCCTGCTCGCGTACACCGACTTCTGGAATCGGATGGCCGAGCGGGACCGAACCGTGCTGGGACGGATTCGGTACACGGTCGCGGACGTCAACGAGATGGATCGCTGGATGCAACTCGATGACCTCGATGCGCTCACCTCGGCCAGGCGCTGGATGGAGGCGAACGCCGACCGAGTTGAGGGCTGGTTCGCCTGAGCCGCTCGCGGTCCGGGGCGGGCGGCTCAGGCGCCGACGGTGACGTTGTAGAGCGCGTCGAAGCGCGCTTCGGGTGAGCCCGGCTCGAACGTGAACTCCACGGCCAGATCGAAGCGGGTCGGATTGTTGACCGCCCGCACGGTGTCCGACCGCGTGATGCACTGATCGGGGCCGATCGAGCCGCCGGAGCCCAGGCGCGGCCCCATGTCGGCCGGGGCCGGCACGTTGACCAGGCTGGTGTCATAGGCGATCGGTCCGACCACTTGGGCACGGCCGCTTCCGGAGCACAGCTGATAGGACACGTGGACCCAGTCGACGCCCTCGGTGTCCGAGGGGACGCGGCGGGTTTCGAGCAACGTCATCGATGGTGGCTGAACAGCCGGGTCCGGGGTCGGCGGGGTCGACTCGGTCGGGCTGACCGCGGCGGGTGAGGTGGGCACCGCGGGGGTCGTGGGCACCGGCTCGGCCGTGGTCGGCTGTGCCGTCGGGACCCGGGTCGTCGGGGCGGGTTCGGTCACCGGGTTCTCGGT
>DUOB01000131.1 GCA_012839035.1 Propionibacterium sp. | reverse complement strand
GGACATCGCCGCGCGACTGGACGGCTGACGTCCCCCCGCGCGGGCGAGTCCGCCCGGCTCCGGGCTATTTGCCCTGGCGCTTCTGGATGTTCGCCCACTCGTCGCGCAGCCCGACGGTCCGGTGGAACAGCAGTGGTTCGCGCGGATCGTGGGCGAAATAGCCGAGGCGCTCGAACTGCACGACCTCGCCGGCCGGGGTGTCCGCCAGCGCGGGCTCGACCTTGCACCCGCTGAGGACCTCACGGGAGTTCGGATTCAGATCGTCCAGGGGCTCACCGGTCCGCTCGCCCGGGACCTCAGCGCTGAACAGCCGGTCATAGAGCACGACCGTCGCCTCCACCGCGTGGGCCGCGGACACCCAGTGCATGGTCGATTTCACCCTGCGCCCGTCCGGCGCATTGCCACCGCGTGACTCGGGATCGTGGGTGGCGTGGACGGCTGTGATATTGCCGGCCTCGTCCTTGTCCACGCCGGTGGCGGTGACCAGGAAGGCGCCACGGAGGCGTACCTCCCGACCCGGTGACAGGCGGAAGAACTTGGGCGGGGGCACCTC
The DNA here is from genome assembly GCA_012839035.1 of Propionibacterium sp. Taxonomy (GTDB): domain Bacteria; phylum Actinomycetota; class Actinomycetes; order Propionibacteriales; family Propionibacteriaceae; genus Enemella. The sequence continues at coordinate 86,719 of DUOB01000131.1, read as the reverse complement.
GGCGAAATCATCGGACTCGATCCACAACTCGCCGGTGAAGGGCACCCTGCGCGTGCCGTCGTCCGGGTTCTCCGGGTTGTTGGTGAGCTCGAACCACTCGACCACGGGCTGCCCGTCGTCCCCGACCGGCCAATCGTCGAGAATCAGCTTCAACGGCCTGGTGACGCCCATGCGGCGCTGCGCGGTTCTGTTGAGCTCCCGGCGCACGAACGACTCGAGGAGCTCGATCGACTGGCGCGAGTTGCTCTTCGTCACCCCGATGTAGTCACAGAACTCCGTGATGGCCGCGGCAGGATAGCCCCGGCGCCGCAGACCACGCAGCGTCGGCATCCGGGGATCGTCCCAGCCGTCGACGACGCCGTCCTCCAGCAGCCTGCGCAAACGCCGCTTCGACGTGACCGTGTGCGTGATCTCCAGTCGGGCGAACTCGGTCTGGCGGGGGCGGTCGCTGGGCAGCGGGAGCTGCTCGAGATACCAGTCATAGAGCGCCCGGTTGTCCTGGAACTCCAGCGTGCACAGGGAATGGGTGACGCCTTCGATCGCATCGGACTGCCCGTGGGCCCAGTCATAGGTCGGATAGATGCACCACTCGTCACCGGTGCGGTAGTGGTGGGCGCGGCGAATCCGATACATGATCGGGTCGCGCAACTGCATGTTCTCGTGGTTCATGTCGATCTTCGCGCGCAGCACGCGGGAACCGTCGGGGAATTCACCGGCCCGCATCCTGCGGAACAGGTCGAGGTTCTCCTCCGGGCTGCGATTGCGGAACGCGCTCTCCACCCCCGGCTGGCCATAGCCGCCGCGTTCGGCGGAGATCGTCTCTGCGTCGGAGTCGTCGACATAGGCAAGGCCCTTGCCGATGAGCAGTTCTGCCCAGTCGTAGAGTTGGCCGAAATAGTCCGACGCGTGCAGGGTCGGCTCCGGGGGAGTGAAGCCGAGCCACTCGATGTCCGAAATGATCGAGTCGACGTATTCGGCTTCCTCGGTGTCCGGGTTCGTGTCGTCGAGGCGGAGATTGCACACGCCGCCGAACTCCCGGGCGATGCCGAAGTCGATCACGATCGCCTTGGCGTGACCGATGTGCAGATAGCCGTTCGGCTCGGGTGGGAACCGGGTCTGGACGCGCCCACCGAAGGTCCCTTGCTCGTTGTCACGGTGGACAAGTGCACGGATGAAATCGGGGTTCGCTGCCTCGGTCATGATCGCCAACCTAGCAGGGCGAAGAGGGTGCCCGGAGCCGCGCTGCGGCGTACTTCCACGGGTCTCAGACGTGCTGGGCAACCCCCGTGACACGGGCCCCCCAGCGCCACCACGCCAGGGCAATCACAGCCCCCAACGGGACCACGATGGCGGGGGAGAGGTATTCCTGAAGGACGCCGGAGACGAGCAGGAGCAGGGTGACGGCCCCGGCGAACCGGACCACGCGCCGGGACGGGTGACAGAAGGCGAGGAGGGGGCCGCCCCAGAGGATGTACCAGGGCTGGATCGCTGCACCCAGCAAGCCGAACGCGAGCAACAGTCCGGCAGTGAAGCGCATCGGACGGGTGAGCGCCCAGCGTTTCGTCACAACGACGAACGCTGCGACGGTGAGCGCCGCCGACACGATCGAGAGGACCGGATCGACCACGCTCACAGGCGCCTTGAGCGCAAGCGCGGCCTGGGTGAGCCAACTGAGCGGTGAGTGGTTGATGACCAGGCTGGGGGAGCCGGCGTTGTCGCTGAGCCAGCCGAACCAGAGATTGCGCGGAGCGGACACGGCGAGGAACGTCGCGGCACCGATCGCGCCGCCGAGCACCAGGCGCGTCAGCAGCGTGCGCCAGGGGACGGGGGTGCCGGGGCGGCGATGCTCACCGAGCACGTTGAGGAGGACGACGCCGATGCCGGCGAACACCGCCGGCTGTTTCACCGCGGCCGCGAGGCCGATGACGATGGAGCCCGTCACGAGCCCGTACCGCGTCCGCGCCAGCCAGAGCGCAAGCATGACGAGCCCGACCATCAGCGCGTCGTTGTGGGCGCCGCCCACGAACTGGATCAGCAACAGCGGGTTGAGCGCGACGAACCAGAGCGCAGAACGCTCGTCGGCGCCGACCGCACGGGCGAGTGCCGGGGTGACCGCGATCATGATCGCGAACCCGGCGAGGGCCATGAGCCGCATGCCGACCGGTGCCCAATAGGGGTGGGCCCCGGTCAGGTCCACGATGAAGTGCTGCAGGTGAAGAGCCAGCGGGGGATAGACCGCCGTGGTCGGCCGCCAGGTCGGATAGACGCTCTCCGCGAACGGGCTCGGATAGCCCATGACGAACGTGTAGGGATCGAGCCCCTGGTGCAGCAGCCAGCCCTGGGCGGCATAGGCGTACGCGTCCGCCGTCAGCAGGGCGGGGACCAGCAGGAAGGGGACGGTCCAGAGGAGGGCGATGCGCCGCAGGGGTACGCCGCGCTGCTGCTCGGCCGGTGTGCGGTCAGCCTCCCGGCGAGGTGGGCGCAGTCGCCACCAGGCGATGAAGAGCAACAAGGAGCCGGTCAGGCCGCTGAGCCTGGCGACAGCGCGGCCAACTGCTTCCCGGGTCCATGGCAGATTGCGCTCGAGCCAGCCGCGTGGGCCGTCCTCGAGATAGCCGACGCCGAAGGCCATGCCGGCGACGAGAACAGCGCCGAGGAAGCCGAGCAGTGCCCACGGCCACCAGTCTGCGGTGCGGGGGATGGACGATGCAGGGTGCGGTGAGGCCATGGTCGACGGGGGGAGTGGCTTGCTCATCACCGGATGAGCCTAGGCCCAATCAGCTCTCGGAACCGCTGTGGCGCAGGACCTCGGACAGCCGGTCAGCGGCCGCCATGACCGCGCGGGCATGCAGGCGACCGGGCTGACGGGACAGCCGCTCGATCGGGCCGGAGACGCTCAGCGCGGCAATGACCTTGCCGGAGGGCGACCGCACGGGAGCGGACACGGAGGCCACCCCGGCCTCGCGCTCACCCACGGACTGGGCCCAGCCGCGACGACGGACGGAGGCGAGGGCCACGGCGGAATAGCGGGAGCCACGCAGCCCGCGCTGCATGCGGTCGGGTTCCTCCCAGGCGAGGAGGACCTGGGCGGCGGAACCGGCCGCCATCGTCAGCTGACTGCCGACGGGCACGGTGTCGCGCAGACCGGACATGCGTTCGGCGGCGGCGACACAGATGCGCAGATCGCCCTGGCGGCGGAAGAGTTGGGTCGACTCACCGGTGATGTCACGCAGGCGAGCCAGAACCGGACCAGCGGTGGCCAGGAGGCGGTCCTCACCGGCGGCGGAAGCGAGTTCGGCGAGGCGCGGACCGAGCACGAAACGACCCTGCAGATCTCGCCCAACGAGACGATGGTGCTCCAGCGCAACCGCCAGGCGGTGCGCCGTCGGCCTCGCCAGGCCGGTGGCTGTGACCAGCCCCGCCAGAGTCGTAGGCCCCGTCTCCAGTGCTCCCAGCACCAGTGCGGCCTTGTCGAGTACTCCCACACCGCTTGTGTTGTCCATAGAGTGATACTGCCAAGTGTCCACAATCTGGGCACTCCTATAGTCCGCTCTGCGAAACGTTGCTGACGGTGTGCTCGATATGCCCTAAGTGGCGCTTAAGCACCTCATCAATATTCGCCGGTCGCCAACCCCCGGATGGAGTCATGACAGACGAGCCCACGAACGCCGCGGCTGACGCCGATCGGCCCCTGACCCTCAGCGAGAAGCTCTGGCGCGACCATGTGGTGCGCACGGCCGAGGGCGAACCCGACCTGCTCTACATCGACCTGCACCTGGTGCACGAGGTCACGAGCCCCCAGGCCTTCGACGGCCTGCGGCAGAGCGGCCGGAGCGTACGCCGCCCCGATCTCACCCTCGCCACCGAGGACCACAACACGCCCACGATCGACATCGACAAGCCGATCGCGGATCCCGTGTCCAAGCTTCAGGTCGACACGCTGCGCCAGAATGCCAAGGAGTTCGGCATCCGGCTGCACAGCCTCGGCGACCTCGACCAGGGAGTCGTGCACATCATCGGCCCGCAGCTCGGGATCACCCAGCCGGGCATGACGATCGTGTGCGGTGACTCGCACACCTCGACGCACGGGGCGTTCGGCGCGATCGCCTTCGGCATCGGCACCTCCGAGGTCGAGCACGTGCTCGCGACCCAGACCCTGCCGCAGGCCAAGCCGAAGACCATGGCGGTGAACGTCGAGGGCGATCTGCCCGACGGTGTGACCGCCAAGGATCTCGCGCTCGCGCTCATCGCCCAGGTGGGGACCGGTGGCGGCCAGGGCCACATGGTCGAATACCGCGGCAAGGCGATCGAGGACATGTCGATGGAGGGCCGCATGACGCTGTGCAACCTCTCCATCGAGTGGGGTGCCAAGGCCGGCATGATCGCGCCCGACCAGACCACCTTCGACTATTTGAAGGGCCGGCCCCATGCCCCCGAGGGGGCCGAGTGGGACGAGGCCGTCGCCTATTGGCAGACGCTGCGTACCGACGAGGGGGCGACCTTCGACGCCGAGATCACCGTCGACGCCACTAGGCTCACCCCGTTCGTGACCTGGGGCACCAACCCGGGTCAGGGCGTGCCGCTGGGCGCCAACGTGCCGTCGCCGGAGGACTTCACCGACCCGGTGGATCGGTCGGCCGCGGAGCGGGCGCTGGAATACATGGGTCTCGAGGCGGGTACGCCGATGCGCGAGGTCAAGGTCGACACCGTGTTCCTGGGGTCCTGCACCAACGGCCGCATCGAGGACCTGCGCCTCGCCGCCAAGGTGCTGGAGGGCCATCGGGTCGCCGACGGCACCCGGATGCTCGTCGTGCCGGGTTCCGCACGCGTACGCCTGCAGGCCATGGGTGAGGGCCTCGACAAGGTCTTCACCGCCGCCGGTGCCGAATGGCGGGAGGCGGGCTGCTCGATGTGTCTGGGCATGAACCCCGACCAGCTCGCCCCGGGTGAGCGCAGCGCGTCCACCTCCAACCGCAACTTCGAGGGACGGCAGGGCAAGGGCGGTCGCACGCACCTCGTGTCGCCCGCGGTCGCTGCCGCCACCGCGGTGCGCGGCTATCTCGCCAGCCCCGCCGATCTCTGAGCCAAGGAGCCCTGTGATGGACAAATTCACCACCCACACCGGCACCGCGGTGCCGCTGCGACGCAGCAATGTCGATACCGACCAGATCATCCCCGCCGTCTATCTGAAGCGGGTCACCAAGACGGGCTTCGAGGACGGCCTGTTCGCCGCGTGGCGCAACGACCCCGAGTTCGTGCTCAACCAGCCCGAGCGCGAGGGCGCCACGGTCCTCATCGCCGGACCCGACTTCGGCACCGGTTCCTCCCGCGAGCACGCGGTCTGGGCCCTGCAGAACTATGGGTTCAAGGTCGTCATCGGCTCCCGCTTCGGTGACATCTTCCGCAGCAACTCCGGCAAGGCCGGGCTGCTCATCGCCGTGATCGACCAGGACGAGGTCGACAAGCTCTGGGCCTGCACCGAGGCCAACCCCGCCCAGGAGCTCACGATCGATCTCAAGGCGCGCACGATCACCTGCTGTGGGGAGGAGATCCCCTTCCAGATCGACGACTACACCCAGTGGCGCCTCCTGGAGGGTCTGGACGACATCGGGCTCACCCTGCGCCAGGAGGAGACCATCGCGGCTTATGAGCAGCAGCGTCCGGCGTTCAAGCCGAAGACGTTGCCGGCGAAGGTCGCCGACTGACCGCTGGAAACAGCCGCTTGGTTGCTGGCCCGGGACCGCTGGGGTCCCGGGCCATTCCTTTGCCCACAAGCATTTTGTTTGAAGTGCACAGGACCGGGGAGGTTTGGGGCGGGAACCCGTGACGAACAACGAATTGTTGGTCGGGTGTTTGTGCTCGGGATCCTTCAATGCTTAGCGTTATAGATCTGAGGCGACGCCGCCGGGTGTCGCTCACATGCGGCCCAGCCCCGGCTGGCGTCTCCAGGAGGTGGACACCGTGAACAAGGCCGAGCTGATCGAAGCCCTGTCCGTTCACTTTGCCGGCAACAAAGCGGAAGCGGCCCGGATGCTCAACGTCGTCGTCGAGACGATCATCCACGAGACCGCGCGGCACGGAAAAGTCGGCATCACCGGGTTCGGGGTCTTCGAGACCGTGCCCCGGGAACAGCGCATCGTGCGGAACCCCCGCACGGGTGAACGGAAGACCGCCGAGGCCACGACCATCGTCCGGTTCCGGCCGGGGTCGGACATGAAGGCCTATGTGACCGGTGAGAAGGAACTCCCGCCGCCGCTGGCCACCGTGCGCGATGTCCGGGGGCCACGCAAGAAGAAGTGACGCTCTCGTGGCTCTGGACGGGCCAGGGTCAGATCCACAGATGGCGCACCGCACCATCGGCGGTCCGCACGAGGTGCACGCGCTGTCCGGGGGCGAGCTGCCGCACCTCAGGGGCCAACGCACCCGCTGGGGCGTACGTGCGGAAACCGGTCGTCAACAGCAACTCCCAGCCCTCGCCCGATCCGCCGACGACGGTGCCGGTGGTGTGGCGGGCGATCTGATCACCGTCGATCAGCGGGCTGACGGGATGGCCGATGCCGAGGGCGGCCGCCCGCAGGAGATCATCGGGGGTGTCGGCGTCGAGCCGAAGTCCTGCTGATGCGGTCAGTTCGACGGCGCCGGAGTCCATGTGCCGGGTGGCGGAGTCGGGTCCGAACGCGGGGGCGAGGGAGGCCCCGCGAGCCGCCAGCAGGGTCGTGCCGGTCTCCTCGTCGTCCCTGACGAACCAGCGGCCGTGTCCCGAACAGCCGGCCAACGCATCCGCGAGGCCTGCAGGGGTCAACGCAGGAAGGTCGCCCATGCATGCCACCACGAGCTCGCAGCCGGATTCCACGAGCGCCTGTGCGCCGGCCTCGAAGGCGGCGTTGAGTCCCGAGCGGGGATCGGCGACGACCCGGACCGATACGCCATGGGCCGCCAACAGGGTGCCGATCCCGGGTGCGGTCGTCACGATCACCACTGCGTCCAGGACCTCGGCGCAGGCCTTGGCGACGACGACTGCCATGAGTCCGGCCAGTCGTCCCCGGTGAGCCGGGGGCAGCGCCGCCATCCGGGACTTCGCCCGGCTCAGGTCCTTGACCGCGATGACCGCTCCCGCCCGGCACGGGAGAGCGGGTGGTTCCGGATCCTCTTCAGGGCACGCCATGACCAGGGATGCTGCCACATGGCGCAGGGGCGGCGCTAAAGTGAGCCGACCGCTCAGGTGCAAGGGAGGATGCCCGTGAGCCGAGACATCGCCCGTCTGCCCCTCGACCGAGTCATCGCCGAACCCGCCGAGCCGGTGCTGCGGCGTACCGTCGCCACCCTGGCCGCCCTGCTCCGGGTGCTCACCCATCAGGACTGGCGCGGTCGGGACCGGATCCCGGCGACCGGGGGCGTGGTGTTCGTCGTCAACCACATCTCCAACTTCGACCCGCTGGCCTATGGGCATTACCTGAGCTGGGCGGGGCGCTGGCCACGGTTCCTGGCAAAGGAAGCAATTTTCCGGGTGCCCCTGCTGGGGTGGGTGGCGAGCCGGTCGGGGCAGATCATGGTACGCCGCGGGGGGCCTGACGCGGGTGCCGCCGTCGACGCCGCCGTCGCTGCCATCCGTGAGGGCAAAAGCGTCTCGGTCTATCCGGAGGGCACCATCACCGCCGATCCGCTGACCTGGCCGATGACGGGACGCACCGGTGCGGCGCGCATCGCGCTGGCGGCCAATTGTCCGGTGATTCCGGTGGGCCAGTGGGGCGCCAACCACGTGCTGCCGGGCAAGAAACTGACCTGGCCCCGGCTCCTCCCGCGCAAGACCATGCACGTGCTCGCGGGTGAACCTGTGCCCCTCGACGACCTGCGGGCCCGCCCGGTCGATGAGGCAGTGCTGGACGAGGCGACGGAACGGATCCTGGACGCCATCACGGCCCTGGTCGCGGAACTGCGGCAGGAAACACCCCCACCCGGGCGCTGGGACATGGCGGCGGATCGTCGATTGATCAGGGAGGACCGTTCATGACCCCCGATTTCGGAAACATCCCGCGCCCCGGGCCTATCACGGTGATGGGTGCGGGCGGGTGGGGGACCGCGTTCGCGATGATCCTCGCCGATGCCGGCAACCGTGTGCGGCTGTGGGCCCGGCGTCCCGAGATCGCCGACGGGATCAGGCGGACCGGTCGCAACCCCGACTATCTGCGTGACGTGGCGTTGCCCCCGACGGTCCAGGCGATGAGCGACCCCGTCGAGGCGTTGGCGGGCGCCCACGCAGTCGTGCTGGCAGTGCCGTCCCAGCAGCTGCGGGCCAACCTGGAGCGGTGGGACATCCCGTCCGACGCGCTGGTGGTGAGCCTGGCCAAGGGCGTGGAGGTCGGCACTCTGCTGACGATGAGCCGGGTCATCGAGGGCACCGGCGTCGAGCGACGGCGCATCCTGGCGGTCAGCGGGCCAAACCTGGCCGACGAGATCGCCGCCAAACAGCCGGCCACCACGGTCGTCGCCGGCCACGACGCCGCCGCGGCCGAGGAATTCGGTTTGCGGTGCCGGGCGCCCTATTTCCGCCCGTACACCTCCACCGACGTCATCGGCATCGAGATAGCGGGGGCCACCAAGAACGCGATCGCGCTCGCGGTGGGGATGGGCCTCGGCCGAGGGTTCGGGGCGAACTCCATGGCCTCTCTGATCACCCGGGGGCTCGCGGAGACCTCCCGCCTGGGGGAGTCCCTGGGGGCGGACCCCCATACGTTCGCGGGTCTCGCCGGCATGGGGGATCTCGTGGCGACGTGCATGTCGCCGCTCTCGCGCAACCGGACCTTCGGTGAGCACCTGGGGCGCGGGTTGAGCGTGGAGGAGGCGGCGCAGGCGTCGCGGGGGATCGCGGAGGGTGTACGCTCCAGCTCCTCCATCCTGCAACTCGCCGAACGACAGGGCGTCGAAATGCCCATTGTCGAACGGGTCGTTCGCGTCCTGGCAGGGGAGATCGAGCCCGAGGAATCCATCCGCTCACTGATGGCCCGGGAAACCAAGCCGGAACGTTGAGCTGGCCCAGGGCGATCACTTGGCCGTTGAGCCAGCTCGTGACGGGACTCCGCTCTCTCCTGACAGCTCGGCTCGGGGTGTCCGGGCCTCGGGCTTCGAGGTTTCGCGGTGCTTGATGCGTCGGGCGACTCCGTCGGGGACACTCACGCCAGCGGTGCGGCAGGCGTCCACCACCCACGTGTCCATGAGGGTGGTGGAGACCCGGGTGATGAATTCGTCGTCGAGTGGCTGGTTGGCGATGCGGGACAGAACACAGCCCTCGACGGTGGCCAGTGAGTATTCGGAGAGCTGGCGCGGCAGATCGGGGAACTGCGCAACAACCACGGGATCAAGCCCTTGGAGCCACTGCTCGACCATGGCTTCCTTGGTCAGATCGCGGAGGCCACGGATGGCGTCTGCGGTCTTGGAGGTCCGCATGTCCGGATCAAGCATGAGTTGCACATTGAATCGCCAGAGCCCGAATCGCGCCGGATTGTTGACGATGCGTCCGAGCGCTTCGCCCACGGGGTTGGGGTGGTCGGTCAGGGCGACGCCGGTCGCCACCTTGGTGGCTTCGGCGTGGGCGTGTCTGACCAGCGCGGCGAAGAGCTCGTCCTTGTCCTTGAAGAACCAATAGAACGATCCCGGGTGGACTCCGGCCGCCTTCTGGATCATCGCCAACGTCGTGCCCTTGTAGCCACGCGTGCGCGCGATCGAGCGCGCCGCTGTGAGGATCCGCTCCCGGGTATCCGGGTCCTGAGCTCTGGCCATTATCCGCCTCCTCGTTGGCTCACCGTATTCGATCTTGAGTCCGCACTCAATCAAATGACTTGATCACTTGCTCAAGAAACTTTCGTGACCTATCGTTGACCTTGCTTGAGTAACCGCTCAAGTTGACGTGGCCGATCGGACAAGCGGGTCGGCCCCGACCATTCCTGGCGCCGTCGGCGCCCGCCCGGAGGATGACAAAGGAGTCTTGATGGCTGACATCAATACGCTGATGGACATGGACAACGGCTCGCTGAGCGGCCACGTCTTCACCGATGAGGAGATCTATCAGCAGGAGTTGGACAGGGTATGGCGACGGGCGTGGAATTTCCTCGCCCACGATTCGATGATCCCCAAGAGGGGGGATTTCATTCAGAACTACATTGGTGAGGACCCGGTTCTCGTCGTTCGTCAGAAAGACGGGTCTGTCAAGGCTTTCCTCAACCAGTGCCGCCACCGCGGCATGCGGATTTGTCGCGTGGACAAAGGCAAAGCGAAATCATTCATGTGCAGCTTCCATGGCTGGGCCTATGACCTTGACGGCAGCCTGCTCCAGGTGCCCCGGCAGGACACGGCCTATCCCGAGTCATTCGACCGCAAGGACTTCGGGGCCCGCCAGGTGCCTCGGCTGGAGAACTACAAGGGCTTTTGGTTCGGCACGTGGGACGAGGATGCACCGGACTTCGAGGAGTACCTCGGGAGCGCCAAATACTATCTTGACGGCTATATCGACCGCTGGGACGGCGGCATGGAGGCGGTCGCGCTGCATCGCTGGGTGCTGCCGAACAACTGGAAGTTCATGGCCGAGCAGCCGACCTCCGACATGCAGCACTCCGAGATCAGCCATGTGTCGGCGGCGCAGGTGCTGAACAAGGGATCGGACGCTGCGGACCGGACCAAGCGCGGCGAGAACCCAGTGGGTCGCCAGTTCTTCTCCGACTATGGCCATGGTGGGGCCTGGTATGGGGAGAAGGGTGCCGAGGTGCCCAACACCGGCCAGGCCATGCAGCGCTGGGAGGCCCAGCCGGAGATTGCCTCGATGATCGCGCGCCGGCTCGGTGATGACCGCGAGGTGCGTGGCCACCTCAACATCTGGCCGACTTTCATGGTGCTCGGCAACTACACCATCCGCGTCACCCACCCACGCGGTCCGAATGAACAGGAGATCTGGGCCTGGACCTTCGTCCCGGCTGAAGCACCGGCCGACATCAAGGATTCGATCCGCCGCGATGTCATGCGCACGTTCACCCCGGGCGGCATGTTCGAGGGGGACGATGCGCTCAACTGGGAGGAAATCCAGCAGGTGCTCAAGGGCAGCATGGCGCGCGAATCCGGGCTGGCCTATCAGATGATCGGCGCGCCGATTCAATGGGATGAGGGCCCCTATCCGGGTGGCAGCAGCGCTCACGTGTTCTCCGACAACGCGGCGATCAACATGTGGCGCACCTATCAAGACATGATGAACGCCGAAAACTGGCAGGAACTCAGGCGGCTCCGCGACGAGCACCGCATGGGACCCACGTCCTGAGCGTCAACAACTCACCACGACGAACATCCGAAGAGGTTATCGACATGACGGACAACATCACCAGGATCCTGGCCGAGGTGGATCCCGCGGACGAACGCGCGATCGCGCGCTTCCTGTTCGAGGAAGTGCAGGTCCTCGATGATTGGCAGTGGCCCAAGTGGCTGGACTTCTTTGCCGAGGACTGCATGTATTGGGCCCCCACCCAGCTCGACCGGCTTCCGCGCGAACGCGCTGAGCGGATCTCCAAATTCGGGACCGCGGTCTATTTCGAGGAGAACAAGGCTCAGCTCAAGCAGCGGGTCGACCGGCTGATGACGGATCAGGCATGGGGTGAGGCGCCGCCCTCCCGGGCCCGGCACCTGGTCACCAATGTGCGCGTGAGCAAGGGGGCCGGGGACGGCGAGTTCACGGTGCGATCCAACTTCATGGCTTATCGCTCCCAGGGCCAGCGTTCGCAGGACTTCATCACCGGTGAGCGCACCGATACCATCCGTCGTGCACCGGAATCCGAATGGGGCTATGAGATCAGCGAACGCCGGATCCTGTTCGACATGGCCACGATCCTGATCAAGAACTTGACACTTTTCTATTGATTCCCCACGGATTCGCAGCGCTTGATGAAAGAAGTGATATGACCAATGTGATCAAAGTAGCCAATGTCGGTGACATCGAGGACGAAGAGGCGCTCATCCTGTCGGCCGAGCAAACCGGCAACAACGATGCCATCGCCATCTTTTTCTCCGACGGCAAATACTATGCGCTCAATGACACCTGCACCCACGAGGAAGCATCGCTGGGTGATGGCTGGATCGAGGGCGATGAGGTCGAGTGCCCCATCCACGCCGCGAAGTTCTCGTTGTGCACGGGCGCCGCGTTGTGCCTGCCGGCCAGCCAACCGGCACGGACACACAAGGTGGAGTTGCGGGGGGACGAAATCTGGTTGCACGTGGGCGTCCCCGCGGACGGTGCCGGGACCCAGGCGACCTGACTGATGCTCCTCGCTCGGTCGTCATCGCAATCGACGGTGGGGATGCCACCCGATCGGTGCGGGCACTGGCCACAGACCGAGCACGCCGAGGAGTGCAACCGGCTCGGGCGGGGTTTCCTCGCCCGGGAAACTGACGGCGAGGTCCCGTCCCCCCGCGGGGCGGGCCACGCCGGCATGCGTACGCGCGTCAGCGTGCTGGTGCCGTAGGGTCGCCCCGTGCGAAACACCGACATCCCGACCGTCGCGATCGTCTTCGGCGGAGACTCCAGCGAACACCAGATCTCCTGTCTGACCGCTGCCAGCGTGGCGCGGGCCATCGACCCGCAACAATTCCGGGTCGTGGGGATCGGCATCACCCGCACTGGCCGGTGGGTGCACGTGCCGGTGGAGGAGATCCGCGACCTCAAGGTCGTCGACAAGGTGCTCCCGGAACTCTCCGAGAACCGGCCCGAGGCGATCCTGCACAGGGGTGCCGAGGGTGCGGAGCTCGTGCTCCGCGACGGTGACCGGCTCATCGATCCGCGACCCGTCGACGTGGCACTCGCCCTGTTGCACGGCCCGTTCGGCGAGGACGGCACCATTCAGGGGCTGTTCGAGATGGCCGGCGTACGCTATGTCGGCTCCGGTGTCGCGGCGAGCGCCATCGGCATGGACAAGCACCTCATGAAGCTGGTGTTCGAGGCCCAGGGCCTGCCGATCGGCCCGTATGTGGCGATCAGCCCGCGCGAGTGGGCCGCGGATCCCGCGGCCACGCTGGATGCGGTGGCCTCCCTCCACTTTCCGGTCTACGTGAAGCCGGCCCGGGGCGGGTCGTCGATGGGGATCACCCGCGTCGAGCGGCTCGAGGACGTCGAGGCGGCCATCGAGACGGCCCGCGAGTTCGATCCCAAGGTGTTGGTCGAGCAGGGGTTCATCGACTGTCGGGAGATCGAATGCGGGGTGCTCGGTGCGCTCGACGGAGGGCTGGCCGAGGCCTCGGTGCCGGCGGAGATCCGCATGCATACCGAGGACGGCTTCTATGACTTCGAGGCCAAATATCTGCCTGATGAACAGGTCAGCCTCGACGTTCCGGCCGACATTCTGCCCGAGATCGCCGACCGGGTGCGGGAGCTCGCGGTGCGGGCCTTCCACGCCCTCGACGGCGAAGGGCTGGCCCGGGTCGACTTCTTCGTCAGCCGGACCGGTGACGTGTCGATCAACGAGATCAACACCATGCCCGGGTTCACGGCGCTGTCGATGTTCCCGCGCATGTGGGAGCACTCCGGTCTGGCCTATCCGGAGTTGATCGCGCGGCTCATTCACCTGGCGCTGAACAGACCGCTCGGATTGCGCTGAACGCGTCCGGCTGTCCCTTCCGGGCGCCCCACTCAGAGGCAGGGGGTGTGCTCGGTGTTGTGGGTGTTGATGGCCTCCGCGACATCGACGAGGGCGTCGGCCTCCGGGGCGTACTTGTTCGGCACCCCCATCTGAATCCGCACCTCACGCCCGATCGTCGTGAACAACCAACCGCCCTCGCCCTCCTCGGCGAACCAGCCGACCCCGTTGACCTCGAAACAACGGGTGTCCGTCTCCATCGCCGCAGGCTCGGCCACGCCACAGGTGAGCGTGATCGGGGGCGTGCCCCACGCCGCGCTGATCGTGCCAGTCGTGTCCCGCTGGGGGGAGTTGAGGACCGTACGCGGCAGGTCGCCGACGATGCGTTCGCAGAGTTGCCGCGTGGCCGGGTCCACGTCCGGTTCGGTGACGGACACCGGGCCCGCGCAGGCGGCGAGCAGCGGAACAGCCATGGCAGCGGTGAGGGCGACGACACGGTGGAGTCTCACCTGCGTACCCCGTCAGAACGTGACGACAGGGCAGGTGACCGTGCGGGTGATGCCCGGGACGGCCTGCACGCGCGCGACGACCAGCTGGCCGAGCTTGTCGACACCGTCCGCCTCGACGCTGACGATCACGTCATAGGGGCCGGTGACGTCCTCCGCGAGGAGCACCCCTTCGATGAGGCGGATCTGGCGGGCCACCTCGGCCGCCTTCCCCACCGTGGTCTGGACCAGGATGTAGGCCTTGACTGTCATCGGTCGTCTCCTCGGGGTTCGGATCTTGCGGTCACGGTACCTTGTCGCCGTCCCCCCAGTGGACCCCTGCAAAGACCCGCGACCCCAGGAGATGCCCATGCCGACCCCGTCCCCCAACGAATCCAACAGCCTCGGTGAGCTGGGTGAGTTCGGGCTGATCGCCAGCATCACCGCGGATCTCACCGCCGACGACCGCGTGCCCGTCGGGCCCGGCGACGATGGTGCGGTGGTCCGCATCGACGGGGACCTCGTCGTCTCCACCGACACGTTCGTGGAGGGCGTGCACTTCCGGCACGACTGGTCGCTGCCCCACGAGATCGGGCAGCGCGCGGTGGCGGCCGCGGTGGCGGACCTGATCGCGATGGGATCCCGACCCGTGGCTCTTGTGATTGCGTTCAGCGCCCCCGGCGAGCTGGCCGCCTCCTGGGCCAAACAGTGCACCCAGGGCATGAAGATCGAGGCCGCCAAGTCCGGCATCGCGCTGGTCGGCGGGGACGTCACCGCCGGTCCGGTGGTCACCCTCGCGCTGACGGTCATGGGTGATCTCGCCGGACATCCGCCGCTCCTGCGGTCGGGCGCCAGGCCCGGCGATGTCGTGGCGCTGCGGGGCCGGGTGGGCTGGTCCGCCGCCGGCCTGCGGGTGCTGAGCCGGGGTTTCCGGTCCCCGCGGGTGCTCGTGGAGGCGTACAAGGTGCCGGAGGTGATCTATTCGGCCGGTGGTGAGGCACGCTCATCCGGGGCGACGACCCTGATCGACGTCAGCGACGGTCTGCTGGCGGATCTGGGCCATGTGGCGGCGGCGTCGGGCGTACGGATGAACATCGAGCGGGCCGCCTTCACCCTCCCGGAGCCATTGCAGGCAGTCTCGGCAGCGATCGGGGTGGACCCGTGGACGTTCGTCCTCGCCGGTGGTGAGGACCACGCCTTCGCTGCGACGTTCCCTGCCGATGCGGTGCTGCCGGCCGGCTGGGTGCGGATCGGTGAGGTGAGCGCCGGTGAACCGGCGGTCACGGTGGACGGAGCCGAGTGGGAGGGCAGTGCGGGCTGGGACCATTTCCACCGCTCCTGAACCTGCCCGGTCGGCGGGACTTCAGCGCCCGCGCACAGGTCGCGGGACGGGTCTCCGGCGTGGGACGGCAAGCGCGTTCCGCGGTATCGCCTAGGGTGGAGGCATGGCGAGCCGCGCGACTTCCCCGGCGCGGACCAGGAGCTCGACCGCCGCGTCGGGTTCACGTCCGCGACCGTCCGGAACCAAAAAGACGTCTTCCCGCCCCGCGAACCGGGGCGGTTCTGCTGCCCGGTCCACGACCAAGGGGGCCGCGGGCCGCAAACCGGCCGCACGCCGTCCGGCGGCCAAGCGCCGCCCGCCGCGGCGCGGCCTCCTGGAGACGATTGCGCGCGGCATCATCGCGATGTTCCGCGGCATCGCCCACGGAATCGGCAGCGCGGTCAGGTCGATCGGGCACGGGGCGCGCGACCTCGATCCCGCGCTGCGCAGGGACGGTGCCGGTCTCTTCCTGCTGGGTGCTGCGATCGTGCTCGCGGCGTCGCTCTGGTGGTCCATCCCGGACCCCGTCGGCCCCGGCATCGTCACCGGAGTCAGCACCGTCATCGGGACGTTGGCGTTCGCCTCGCCCCTGCTGTTCGGCTGGATGGCGTGGCGTACGCTGCGTCACCCCGAGCGCAACGGCCCCGCCGGACGACAGGTCATCGGGTGGCTCGCCATGCTGCTCGGTCTCCTCGGCCTGGTGAACATCGCCCACGGGCTCCCGCGCCCGGAAACTCCGGAGAAGTTGCGCACCGCCGGCGGCATGCTCGGCTATATCTCATCAAGCCTGCTCGCCGATCTGTTGAGCGTCTATGTCGCGGTGCCCCTGCTCGTGCTGCTGATGCTGTTCGGGATGCTGGTGATCCTGGGCATGCCGCTCTATGAGCTCGGGGAGCGCATCCGTGGCCTCGTTGTCCGCGACCAGCGAGAGGCCGATGACCCCGACCTCGACTACGGGGTCGACGAGGCGTACGAGACACCGATCGTGCGGGAACGTGCGCGAGAGACCGAACCGGAGCCCGAGACGCCCAAGCCGCGCAAACGGCGTACTCGCACTGCTCCCCAAACACCGGTGCCGGTCGAGAGCAATCTGCCGAACGAGGAGGCGGGCGGGGTCTTCGACATCGAGGCATTGGGGGACGAGGAGCCGACGCTCGCGGGCCGTCGCCGTGGCACGCCGCAGCCCGAGGGGAAGGTGACCGCGGGCCTTCCGCGTGAACGCAAGGACTCGAAGCGCGCAAACACGCCCGAGCCCGAGGTGGGCGAGGTCGAGGCGCCGGTGCATTCGCCGATGCCGCCCCGCGTGGAGCAATTGCAGCTTTCCGGGGACGTGCAATACGTCCTGCCGGACGCGGCCATGCTCAAGTCCGGCAGTGTGCCCAAGGCCCGCACCGCGGCGAACGATGGGGTCGTCCACGCCCTCACCGATGTGCTCGACCAGTTCAACGTGGACGCCGCGGTGACGGGTTACACGCGTGGCCCCACGGTCACCCGCTATGAGGTCGAACTCGGCCCCGCGGTCAAGGTCGAGCGCGTGACGGCGCTGAGCAAGAACATTGCGTACGCCGTCGCCTCCCAGGACGTGCGGATCCTCTCGCCGATCCCGGGCAAATCCGCGATCGGCATCGAGATCCCCAACGCGGACAAGGAGATCGTTTCCCTGGGCGACGTCCTGCGGTCCACCCGCGCCCGCAACGACCATCACCCGATGACCGTTGGGCTCGGCAAGGACGTCGAGGGCGGCTTCGTGATCGCCAACATGGCGAAGATGCCGCACCTGCTGGTCGCCGGTGCGACCGGTTCGGGCAAGTCGTCGTTCATCAACTCGCTGATCACCTCGATCATGATGCGGTCCACTCCCGATGAGGTCCGGATGCTCCTGGTTGACCCGAAGCGGGTCGAACTGACGGCCTATGAGGGCATTCCGCATCTGGTGACCCCGATCATCACCAACCCGAAGAAGGCCGCCGAGGCGCTGCAGTGGGTCGTGCGTGAGATGGACATGCGCTATGACGATCTGGCCAACTATGGCTTCCGTCATGTCGACGACTTCAACAAGGGGGTCCGGGCCGGGGCGGTGCAGCCGCCCGAGGGCTCGGAGCGCGTTCTGACGCCCTATCCCTATCTGCTGGTCGTCGTGGACGAGCTCGCCGACCTGATGATGGTCGCTCCCCGGGACGTGGAGGACTCGATCGTCCGGATCACCCAGCTCGCCCGCGCTGCCGGCATCCATCTGGTGCTCGCGACCCAGCGGCCCTCGACGGATGTCGTGACCGGTCTGATCAAGGCGAACGTGCCCTCGCGGCTGGCGTTCGCGACCTCGTCGATGACCGATTCGCGGGTCATCCTGGACCAGCCGGGCGCGGAGAAGCTCGTCGGGCAGGGCGATGGGTTGTTCCTCCCGATGGGGTCGAGCAAGCCGGTTCGTGTGCAGGGCTCGTGGGTGGGGGAGAAGGAGATCCGCGAGGTCGTCAAGCACGTCACCGCGCAGCTCACCCCGACCTATGAGGACAACGTGACCGGCGCTGCCGGCGCCGAGAAGAAGGTCGCCGAGGACATCGGTGACGACCTCGAGCTCGTGTTGGAAGCCGTGCAACTCGTGGTCAACCTGCAGCTCGGGTCAACGTCGATGCTGCAGCGCAAGTTGCGGGTCGGGTTCGCCAAGGCAGGGCGACTCATGGACATCCTCGAGACACGGGGCGTGGTCGGTCCCTCCGAGGGATCCAAGCCGCGTGAGGTGCTGGTCAAGCCGGACGATCTTGATGACGTGATGGCGAACCTGCAGGCCTCCTGACAGCAGAACGCGGGGCTCGGCACCCGGCCGGACGTGGGAGAATGGCCGACGATGACTGACGACACCCTGACCTCCGTCCACTTGGTCACTCTCGGCTGCGCACGCAACGAGGTCGACTCCGAGGAACTCGCGGCGCGGCTCGAGGCCGGCGGGTTCCGGCTGGTCGACGAACCCGCCGACGCCGACGCAGTGATGGTGAACACCTGCGGGTTCATCGAGGCCGCCAAGATGGATTCGATCAATACGTTGATGGCTGCGGCGGACCTCAAGGACCAGGGCCGGGCCAAGGCGGTCGTGGCCGTCGGTTGCATGGCCGAGCGCTATGGCCAGGAGCTCGCCGGCGAACTGACCGAGACGGATGCCGTTCTCGGCTTCGACGACTACGCGGACATCGCCGAGCGGCTCAACTCGATCATGGGTGGCCAGGCGCATCAGTCGCACGTGCCGCGGGATCGGCGTACCCTCCTGCCCCTCAGCCCCGTCGCCCGCCATTCCGGTGGACATACTCCGGTGCCGGGGCATGGGGATGAGTACGCCGCAGTCGGTGCCCAGGCGGGTGAGGCCTATGGCGCCCGCGTCCTGCGGCGACGGCTCGAGTCCGGACCCATGGCGCCGCTCAAACTGGCCTCCGGTTGCGACCGACGCTGTGCCTTCTGTGCGATTCCGGCGTTCCGGGGGGCGTACCTCTCGCGACGGCCCACCGACGTTCTCGCCGAAGCGCGCTGGCTCGCTGACCAGGGGGTCAAGGAGATCTTCCTGGTGAGTGAGAATTCGTCGTCGTACGGCAAGGACCTCGGCGACCTCCGCCTCCTCGAAACCCTTCTCGGCGACCTGTCCAGGATCGATGGGCTGGAGTGGATCAGGGTGAGCTATCTGCAGCCGGCCGAAACCCGGCCCAGCCTCATCGAGGCGATGGTGGCGACCGACAAGGTCGTGCCCTATTTCGACCTGTCGTTCCAGCATGCCTCCGGTCCGGTGCTGCGTCGGATGCGGCGGTTCGGTGATGCGGAACAGTTCCTGGGCCTGATCGATTCGGTACGCCGGGTCGCCCCGACGGCCGGGATCCGCTCCAACTTCATCCTCGGTTTCCCCGGTGAAACGGATGCCGACGTGCAGATCGTGGAGGACTTTCTCGAAGCGGCACGCCTCGACGCGATCGGAGTCTTCGGATATTCCGACGAGGACAGCACCGAGGCTGCGTCCCTGAGCGACAAGCTGGATCGAGACACCATTGAGGAGCGACGCGCGCATATCGCCGATCTGGCGGATCACCTGGTCGATCAACGCGCCGAGGAGCGCTTGGGAGAACGTGTCCGGGTGCTGGTGGAGGAAGTCGATTCCGACGGTGCCATCGTGGGCCGCGCGGAGCACCAGGGCCCTGAGGTGGACGGCAGTTGCGAATTGGTGGCCAGCGACGTGCTGGATTTCGCACCCGCCATCGGGACGATCGTCGAAGGAGTCGTCGTGGACAGCGAAGGGGTCGATCTCATCGTGAAAGTGACTGCGTCATGACAACGGAAGCTGCGCCCTCCTCGTTGAACGGCCCCAATGTCCTGACCAGCCTGCGACTGCTCGTCGTGCCGGTGTTCGCGTGGATGCTCCTGGCTCACGGGCAGGAACAGAACTGGCGGATCTGGACCACAGTCGTCTTCGTGCTCGCGATCCTGACCGACATGGTTGACGGATGGTGGGCCCGGCGCGCCAATCTGGTGACCAACTTCGGCAAGATCGCCGACCCCATCGCCGACAAAGCCATCACCGGGATGGCCTTCGTCGGGTTGAGCATCCTGGGTGAGCTGTCCTGGGTGGTGACCATCATCATCCTGGTCCGCGAGTGGGGCATCACCTTGATGAGGTTCCTGTTGTTGCGCCGTGGAATCGTGCTGGCAGCCAACAGGGGTGGAAAACTCAAGACGGTGCTGCAGGCGGTGGCGCTCGCTCTGTATCTGTTGCCGTTGCCGGCTTATGCATGGGGAACCCCATTGACTCTCGCGGCGCTGCCCGAGGTGTTCTCCTGGCTGGTGATGGCCCTGGCCACGATCGTCACCGTCATCACCGGCATCGACTATGTCCGGGGTGCTTTCGATCAGGAGAAGAAGCAGCCATGAGCCACCGTGGGGACGGACAGCCGTGATCCTCGATCAGGAAGGCCTGGGGCTCGCCCGGGCCGTGGTGCTGGCCGCGAGTGCGGTCGGACGGACGCTTGCGACAGCGGAATCCTTGACCGGGGGACTGCTGGGCGCGACCGTCACCTCGGTGCCGGGTGCCTCCTTGATCTATCGGGGAGGTCTGATCACTTATGCGACCGACGTCAAACACACTCTGGGCGGAGTGCCGGCAGAGGTGATCGAACAGGATGGCGCGGTGGCCGCCACGACCGCCCGGGCGCTCGCGGAAGGTGCAGCAAAACGGTGCGGGGCCGATGTGGGGCTGGCGCTCACCGGAGTGGCTGGGCCCGCGACGCAGGAGGGCCAACCACCGGGCACGGTCTGGCTCGGTTGGTCGGTCACCGGTGGCGAATCCGGCGCCCAGCGTTTGCATCTGGTCGGGGGAAGGCCCGAGATCCGCGCAGCAGCCGTGCGCGAGGCACTCGAGCTGGCCCTTGCGCTCGTCCAAGGTGACGTGCCGCAGCAGGACGGAGCTCCGGAATAGAACGAATCGCTGCATCGTTGGTGATGGTGCCTGTGCGTCAGTGCCGGTCGTTGGGTAGAGTCGATTCATGGTCGAGGAAGTGGTGAAGCCGATGCTCTTGCGTGAGTTGGTCGGTGAGACCTTGCGCTCCGAACGCGCAGCGCAGGGGAAGACCCTGCGTGAAGTCTCGGCCTCCGCCCGTGTCAGCCTCGGTTATCTGTCGGAGGTTGAACGAGGACAGAAGGAAGCCTCCAGCGAACTCCTGGCAGCCATCTGCGGTTCGCTCGATCTTCCGTTGTCGACGTTGCTCTCGATCATGAGCGAGAAGTGCGCGGTGCAGGAGATGCCCCTCGAGGTCCAAGCAGCCGCTGCCTGAATCCCAGAGGGACGCACGGACCGGTTCATCGAGTGCGAAGTGTCATGCCCTGCGGCGTCATCACAAATCCGACCGTTTCGAGTGCGGCTCTGATCTGCTGATCCTCGAACACGTGGCGCCCGTCGACCCGTTCCAGGGTGATGTCAGGGATCTGGGCGCGTGCCGCAACCCTGACGAGTTCGTCGAGAACGGCAGTCAGTTCCTGTGGCTCCACGGAGAACGTCAGCAAGGTCTTTGCACCCCGCTCCACATAGCCCACCAGGCTCCCATTGGAGAGGAGAACCAACGCACCCGGTTTTCGTCCGGGCCGATGACCGTGGCCTCGTTCCGGCCATGGGAGCGCCGCGCCATAGGGATTCGCCGGGTCGGTTGCGGCGAGGACCACAGCACCCGTCTCCGGCTGTTCGCGTAGGCGGTCCACCGTGCCCGAAGCGGCGAACTGGGCAGCGCCGAGACCATCGATGAAATAGCCCCGCAGGCACTGACCCGCATCCTCGAGCTGGCTGAGCCCACGATAGGTCGGCGTGAACGAGCTGTTGGATTGCTCGGAGAGGACTCCGCCCCGGGTGACCACACCGTGCCGATCGAGGAGCAGCAGGAGTTGGTCCAAGCGGTCCGCTGGTACCGGTTCCCCGACTGCGGCCCACCGTCCGGCAACCCGGGGAGCCGCAGCACCCGTGACCGTCCGGCGACTGGCTCGGAGCATGCCCCTGCGGGATCGGGTGCGTGGGGCCCTGCGGGTCTTGAGCGAGCCCTGACCGGCGAGTGCACGGATCGGGGCAAACGTGTCGGATCTGACCCGACCGCCCCACACCAATTCCCAGAGGCCGCGCTCCCAATCCGCGCGGCCGAGTTCGTCGGTGATGAGATCGTCGAAGAACCAGCCCCCGCCGCCACTGAGGCGTTCCCACAACGCCAGCGCGGCAGCAGACTCCGGAAGTGGACGCGTGGGTGGGGCGACCAGCTCCGCGGGCCACAGGCGTACCCACCCATCCGAGTCCCCGATCGCGCCGTCCCCGGTCCACACCGCCTCTCCGGAAGCGAGGACCTCATCGAGAAACGCCGGGGCATAGTCGACGACCCGACAGGGCAATACCAGCGATTCCCACATGCTGGCCGGGACCGCGCACCCGGCCAGCTGATCGATGACGCCCAGCAGCCCATCGACTCCCCGGGCGCCGCTGCCGACGCCCTGCCACATCGGCAGGAAGCGTGCGTACGTTGTCTGATCCACAGGCTCCACTGCCGAGCGCAACGCAGCGAGGCTCCGCCGTTTGATCAGTGCCAGCACCCGATGGTGACACCACAGCGGCTCCGGGTTCTCCGTGAATCGGTTGTGCACCAGAGTCCCGGCATCGGCGAGCCGCCGGCAGGCAGCGTTGACGAGTCCGCGGGCCAGTCCATAGCGGTCCGCCACGGTGTGCGCATCGAACGGTCCGTGGGTGCGGGCCCAGCGCAGCACAAGATCCTCGATCGGATCGCCGTTCGCCGGACTCACCCCGAAGCCTGGCGGCGCCGGCACGCCGACCCCGTCCACGAGTCTCGGCAGATCCTCGACCACGGCGAACCTGTGCTGGCCGGCGATGCGGACGGGAGCGATCCGGCGGTCCCGGATCAGGTGGTCGGTCGCGGCCGTGACATCGAGGTCGGTGCTCCGCGCAGCGAGCTCTTCAAGGCCGAACGGGCCAGCCGTGCGGATGAGGTCGAACAGCTGCTCGACCGTGGCGGCCTGACGATCATCTGCCAGACCCTGGAGCTCGGATTCGACACGGACGATGATGTCAGGATCGAGCACCTGACTGAACCCATCGGTGCCCAGCAGCTCGGCCAGCAGTGCGGTGTCCAGGCTGAGGG
The DNA here is from genome assembly GCA_012839035.1 of Propionibacterium sp. Lineage (GTDB taxonomy): Bacteria > Actinomycetota > Actinomycetes > Propionibacteriales > Propionibacteriaceae > Enemella. The sequence continues at coordinate 63,654 of DUOB01000131.1, read as the reverse complement.
CGGCGGCCCGCCGCTCGGCGAGGGGCGTATCCCCTTCATAGACGAACTGCCCCACATAGCCGAAAAGCAAGGAACGTGCGAAGGGAGAAGGACTCCGTGTCTCCACCTCGACGACCCGGATCTCCCGTGCCTGCAGGGCACGCTGGACCCGCTCGAGCCCGGGCAGATCAAAGACATCGTGCAGACACTCCCGCATGGTCTCCAACGTGATGGGGAACTCCGGATGGCCAGCGGCGACCGACAACAGTTGGGCTGCGCGCATTCGCTGTTGCCACAGAGGTGCACGTGCGCGAGGGGCACGGCGGGGGAGCAGCAGCGCGCGGGCTGCGCACTCCCGGAAACGGGAGGCAAAGAGGGCTGATCCTCCCACCTCTTCGGTGACCAGTCGGATCAGCTCATCAGGATCGAACATCAACAATTCCGCCCCCGGGGGCTGTCCGTCCGTGTCGGGGATCCTGATGACAATGCCGTCGTTGGTGGCGGTGGCGTGCACATCGCCCCCGTGCTGATCGCGGGCGTTGCGACCGATCGCCAGCGCCCACGCCGAGAGCACCGGCGTGCCGAGCCCCGAGTGGAGACACAGTTGCCAGTCGCCGAGATCGTCACGGAAGCGCTCGAGCACGAGCGTGGTGTCGGTGGGGAGGGCACCCGTCACCTCCTGCTGCTCGGTGAGATAGCGCAGGAGATTCTCGACGGCACGAGCATCGAGGCCGCGGTCGGCGAGGGTGGATGCAGCCTGGCCCGGATCGGAGATCAATTCTCTGAGGAAGGTGCCGTGGGCGAGGCCGAGCTCCACGGGGCGACCGGGGGAGTCACCCTTCCAGAACGGCAGCCGACCGGGGATGCCGGGGGCCGGGGAGACCTGCACCTGGTCATGGGTGATGGCCTCGATGCGCCAGGACGTCGTGCCGAGCGTGAACACATCGCCGACCCTGGACTCATACACCATCTCCTCGTCCAGCTCGCCCACCCGGCGGGCGGTACCCTCGCCGACCAAGAAGACCCCGAACAGACCACGATCGGGGATGGTGCCGCCGGAGGTCACGGCCAGCCGTTGCGCACCCGGGCGGGCGGTGAGCAATCCGGACTCGCGATCCCAGATGAGTCGCGGGCGCAGCTCCGCGAAGTCTTCGCTGGGATAGCGACCCGAGAGCATGTCGAGCACCGCCTCGAAGGCCGACCTCGGCAGCCGCGTGAAATGCGCTGCCCGACGGATCAGCGCGAACAGATCGTCGGCCTTCAGCGACTCTCCGGCGGTGATGGCCACGATCTGCTGGGCAAGCACATCGAGGGGGTTGTCCAGCTCGGCGACCTCCTCGATCAGACCCTCTCGCATCCGTTGGACGACAAGGGCCGTCTCGACGAGATCTCCCCGATGGGTCGGGAAGAAGACACCCTTCGAGACCGCACCCACGTGGTGGCCGGCACGCCCGATGCGCTGAAGCCCGCTGGCCACCGAGGGTGGTGCTTCCACCTGGACCACCACGTCCACGGCGCCCATGTCGATGCCGAGTTCGAGGGAACTCGTCGCGACGACACAGCGGAGGATGCCCGACTTGAGGTCTGCTTCCACCAGCGCGCGCTGTTCCTTGCTCACCGAGCCGTGATGGGAGCGCGCCACGATCCCCGGCCCCCCGTCGGCGCCCCGACTCGCGCCCGACTGGGCCATCAACTGGGCCGGCGTGGGGTTGCCGGGCAACGCGACGCCCTGCCGTTCCGCCCACAACTCATTGAGTCGGGCGGTCACACGTTCGGCGAGCCGGCGGGAATTGACGAACACAATCGTTGAGCGGTGCTCAAGGACGATGTCCAGGATCTGCTCGATCACGTGGGGCCAGATCGATCCGCTGCGGGGTTCGCCCGGTTCGTTGCCGTCATCGGGGGCTGCCAGATCGTCAACGGGAACCCTGATGTCAAGCTCCCAGACCTTCGGTGCCGGTGGCGCAACGACCCGTACGTCCTCGGTCGCGTGCAGGAAATCCGCCACGCGCTCGGCCGGGCGTACCGTCGCCGACAATCCGATCCGCTGCAGAGGTGACTCGGTGAGCGCAGCCAACCGCTCCAGCGACAGTGCCAGGTGGGCGCCTCGTTTGGTGGCGGCGAGCACATGGATCTCGTCGATGATGACCGTACGCACACCGCGCAGGGCTTCGCGCGCTCCCGATGTCACCATGAGGAACAACGATTCGGGGGTGGTGATGAGAATGTCGGGAGGATGAGCGATCAGTCGCCGGCGCTCTGCGGCAGGCGTGTCCCCGGACCGCACGCCCACCCGGATGTCAGGGACCGCCAGGCCGAGTCGCAGCGACGCCTGCTCGATGCCTCGCAAAGGCGCGCGGAGGTTGCGCTCGACGTCAACGGCCAGAGCTTTGAGTGGTGACACATAAAGGACTCGACATCTATGGGTCGGGTCATGGTCTTGAGCCAGATCGTCAAGGGCTGCGAGAAAAGCCGCCAGGGTCTTGCCGGAGCCGGTCGGGGCGACGACCAGAGCGTGTTCACCGGAGTGGATGGCCCGCCACGCCTCGGCCTGGGCCGGCGTCGGCGCGGCGAACGAGTTCGTGAACCATTCGCGGGTGGCCGCGCCGAAACCCGCCAGGGGATCGGGGCCGGTCGGGTCGGACATGGTGCACAGTCTGTCAGGGGTGTCCGACGGCTTCCTCCCTTCTGTGGTTGCTCCGGTCCCTCTGCGGGGTCCACGCCCTCGTCGAGTCGGGTGCGCGTGCGGACAATCCGCATAGACTGCCGCAGTGCGAGAGACGGATCTGTGGGCGCGACTAAGTCGTCATCTGGGGTCGGCGTACGCCCAGGTGTGGGCGGATCAGACGAATCTCGCCGGGCTCGGCAATCGCACGGTCCGGGAGGCCCTGGATGCGGGGGTGCCGTGCAAGGCGATCTGGCGTGTTGTCTGGGAAGCCCTGGAGCTTCCCGCTGTCGAACGCTGAAAGGTCGATGCCGGCGGGCGATCGGAGAACACGCCCACCATGTGATTTGCGTTCGAACACTTGTTCGGTATCTTCTCCACAGGCGGCACGGACCACCGAGCACCGTCCACAGACGAGTGCTTCGCTGCAGAAAATGTCAGTGGCGCTGCATAACGTGCTGGTTGACAGTGAACGACTATCTCCCGGGCTGCAGTTCGGGGTCTGAGAAGGAGACGACCATGGCTGTTGCCGACCGTCACAAGGCACTCGAGACGGCGCTCGCGCAGATCGACAAGCAGCACGGCAAGGGATCGGTCATGCGCCTGGGGGAGCGTGCCTATGTGCCGATCGAGGCGATCCCGACCGGCTCTGTGGCACTGGACATCGCCCTCGGCATCGGCGGTCTGCCCCGAGGACGTGTTGTTGAGATCTATGGCCCCGAATCCTCCGGCAAGACGACGGTTGCGCTGCACGCGATCGCCAGCGCCCAAGCGCTCGGCGGCATCTGTGCCTTCATCGATGCCGAACATGCCCTGGACCCGGACTATGCCAAGAAGCTCGGCGTCGACACCGACGCGTTGCTGGTGTCCCAGCCCGACAACGGGGAGCAGGCGCTGGAGATCGCGGACATGCTGGTCCGCTCCGGTGCGCTGGCGCTGGTGGTCATCGATTCGGTCGCTGCACTGACTCCCCGCGCCGAGATCGAGGGCGAGATGGGTGACAGCCACGTCGGTCTGCAGGCGCGTCTCATGAGCCAAGCGCTGCGCAAGATGACCGGTGCGCTCCACGGTGCCGGCACGACCGCCATCTTCATCAACCAGTTGCGCGAGAAGATCGGCGTGATGTTCGGATCCCCCGAGACGACCACGGGCGGGCGCGCGCTCAAATTCTATTCGTCTGTCCGCCTCGATGTGCGTCGCATCGAGACGCTCAAGGACGGACAGGACATGGTCGGCAACCGGACGCGCGTCAAGGTGGTGAAGAACAAGGTGGCGCCCCCGTTCAAGCAGGCCGAGTTCGACATTCTCTATGGTCAGGGCATCTCGCGCGAGGGCAGCCTGATCGACATGGGCGTGGATCAGGGTCTGATCCGCAAGGCCGGCGCCTGGTTCACCTATGAGTCGGACCAACTCGGTCAGGGCAAGGAGAACGCCCGCAACTACCTGAAGAACAATCCTGACGTTGCAAACGAGATCGAGCGCAAGATCAAGGAAAAGCTTGGCATCGGAGTGTCGAAGGAAGAAGTGCCTGCCGGGATTGACCCCGAGACCGGTGAGGTGGAGTTCTGACCGCCTCGGACGGTCGGGAGCGGGCGTCAGCGGCACAACGGGACGCTGACCCCGAAGAGGTGGCGCGGTCCATCGTGCTGCGCATGCTCACCATGCAGGCCAGAACTCGGCAGGAGTTGGCGGACGCGTTGCAGCGCCGCAACGTTCCGGAGGAGGCTGCTTCGGCGGTCCTCGACCGGATGACCGAGGTCGGCCTGATCAATGACGCCGAGTTTGCCGACGCCTGGGTGGATTCCCGTCAACAGCGCCGACAGATGTCGAAGACCGGCTTGCGCCGAGAACTCCGGCGCAAGGGGGTGGACAAGGAGCTCGTCGAAGAGGCTGTGGGCCGTGTGTCCGGTGAGGACGAACGCGCAGCGGCTCGTGCGCTCGCGCAGAAGAAGCTCAGATCCTGTCGGGGGCTCGAAGCCCACGTGCAGCGGCGGCGGATCGCGGGCGCACTCGCTCGGCGCGGCTTCTCCGGTGATGTGGTCGGCAGCATCCTGCGCGAGTTGACGTTCGAAGTCGAGGGGGGGTGACGACTCGGGGGACATCTTTCCTTGAATCCCGCAGTGAGCCCGTTTAGCCTGCTGAGGTGAGGCTTCTCGCAGTCCGATGCCGGTGCATTCCGAAGTGGCAGTGACCTGGATCGCGCCCCATCGCACGAATAGGGGATCTGGGTCCGTCCCCGAACGTGGCTCGTGGCAGCGTGGACAAGGAGTCCTGAAGAGTTGACGGAGGCGGGCATGGGCGGTTGGGACATTATGCAGCTGGTCGTGCTCGTGCTGGTAGTGACCGCCCTGGTCGGACTCTCGCTGACCATGCGCAGAGGGCGACAGGCCGGCGTCGAACGCGAGCGCGAACGCGAGGTCTGGCGACAGGAAGAGCGTTATCGACTTGAGGCCGAGCTGAGCAAGTTGCGGGCAATCGCCGAGGAACAGGACCGGGAAACGCGGGCGAGCGCCGATGAGTTGCTGCGCGAGGTGGAGGCAGCGCGCGATGAGGTGCGACGCGAGCGCGTGGAGGAGCAGAGGCGCTTGCATGAAGCGGCACGCGAACTCGACAAGCAACGTGCGGAGATCCGCGAATTGCGAGCAGCCGGTGACCGTCGAGACCAGCGTCTCGCGCTGCGGGAAGAACGCTTGGACAGCGAGGCGCGCAGCCACGACGAGCGGGCACTGGCCCTTGATGCGCGCCAACTCGAGCTGGACAACCGGGAGCGAGTGCTCGCGGATCTCGAGCAGGAGCGTCGAACAGAACTCGAACGCGTCGGTGAACTGACTGCAGCACAGGCACGGTCCGAACTGGTCAATGAGATCGAGCTTGAGGCTCGGCGCCAGGGCGCAGTGCTGGCCCGCAAGATCGAGGATGATGCCATCCGGGAGGCAGAGAGCCGGGCCCAGCACATCATCGTGTCCACGATCCAGCGGGTCGCCTCGGAACAGACCGCGGAATCAGTCGTATCAACGGTCGAACTCCCCGGTGACGAGATGAAGGGTCGCATCATCGGACGGGAAGGTCGCAACATCCGGGCCTTCGAACAGGTCACCGGAGTCAACGTGATGATTGACGACACTCCTGGCAGCGTCCTGCTCTCGTGTTTCGACCCGGTTCGTCGGGAGACTGCCCGACTCACACTCACCGAGTTGGTGGCCGACGGCCGGATCCACCCGGCACGGATCGAAGAAGTCTTCGAACGCAGCCGTGGGCGGATCGCCGAGCGTTGCGTCCGGGCAGCCGAGGACGCCCTGACCGAGGTCGGCATCTCCGATCTTCACCCGGAGCTGGTCCCGGTCCTGGGCGCGTTGCGTTATCGCACCTCCTATGGCCAGAACGTCTTGAAGCACTTGGTCGAGTGTGCCCATCTTGCCGGGGTGATGGCTGCCGAGCTGCATCTCGATGTCGAGGCCTGCAAACGCGCCGCGTTCCTCCATGACATCGGCAAGGCCCTGACCCACGAGGTGGAGGGCACGCACGCGATCATCGGCGCCAACCTTGCCCGGAAATATGGTGAACATCCCGACATCGTCCACGCCATCGAAGCGCACCACAACGAAGTGGAACCACGCACGGTCGAGGCGATTCTCACCCAAGCCTGCGATGCCATCAGCGGCGGGCGTCCGGGTGCTCGCCGAGAATCGCTGGAGTCCTATGTCCACAGGCTTGAGCGGCTGGAGGAGATCGCCGGCGCTCACCCCGGTGTCGAGAAGGTCTTCGCGATGCAGGCCGGCCGGGAGGTCCGGGTCATGGTGTCACCCGAACACGTGGATGACATCGAGGCCCAGATCCTTGCTCGTGACATCGTCAAGCAGATCGAAGAAGAGCTCACTTATCCCGGCAACATTCGTGTGACCGTTGTGCGTGAGTCCCGTGCCACGGAGTTGGCCCGCTGAGCCGGTGTGCTCACCACCACGCCTTTCGCTGATGGACGGACCTTGGCCGGACCGCAAGAAGCCCCCACTCCCTGGCGGGTGTGGGGGTTCTTGTCGATCGACGGCGTCGGCTCAGAGCGGCGCGTTCTCGGTTGCGACCGGGGCAGCGGTGGCTTTGCCGGAGGTGCGCCGCGACATGCGCCGCTCGAGCCACTGGGCGCAGCCCGTGAGCGCGTAGTTCAGGATGACGAAAATGAGTCCGGCAACGATGAAAGACACCATGAGGTTGCCGCGGACTGAGGCGAGGGTCTGGGAGGCGCGCAGCAGTTCGGCGTACCCGATCATGTAACCCAGCGCGCTGTCCTTCAGGACCACGACTAGCTGCGTGACCAACGAGGGCAGCATGGCGCGGATGGCCTGTGGCATCTGGATCGTCCGCAGCGTCTGGCCGCGGGTGAGACCGACCGCCAGGCCCGCCTCACTCTGTCCGCGTGGCAGGGAGTGGACGCCGGAACGGATGAGCTCGGCGATCACGGCGGCGTTGTAGAACGTCAGCCCCGTCACGACGGCGGTCAGCGTCAGCATGTAGCCGGTGAGGATCTGGCCATAGAGCAACACGAAAAAGGCGAACAGCATCATGACCAGGACCGGCACGGCCCGGAAGAACTCGACCAGGATGCCGCCCGGAACGCTGAGCCACTTCTTCGGCGAGAGCCGGGCAGCGCCGAGCAGCAAGCCCAGGGCGCTGGCGAGCACCACGGCGATCAGCGCTGCCTGCAGGGTGCCGAGCAGGCCGGGGAGGATATAGAGCGTCCAGGTCGGAGCCTCAGTGAAGGGCACCCAATTGGCCGGGGCGAGTTGTCTCTGCAGTCCATAGACCACACCGATGATGGCGGCGATCAGCAGGAGCAGCGTACCGATGGTGAGCAGCAGATAACGCCGCCGGGCTTTCGGCCCCGGCGCGTCGAAGAGGACGGTTGCTTCGGCACTCATCGCTGCACCGCCAGACGCCGGGACATCGAGGTGAAGAAGATGCCGGTCGGCAGGGTGAGCACGACGAAGCCGAACGCGATGATCGCGAAGATGAGGTAGAGCAGGTCGGGGTTGAACTCGATCATGTTGCTCATCATGTGGGCCGCCTCGGCGACGCCGATCGTCGCGACGACCGTGGTGTTCTTGGTGAGCGCGATCAGCGTGTTGCCCAGCGGCGCGATTGCACCCCGGAATGCCTGGGGAAGCACGACCTCGCGCAGGCTCATCCCGAAGTCCAGCCCGATCGCGCGGGCGGCTTCGGCCTGGCCCTGGGGGACCGTGTTCACTCCGGAGCGCAGTGCCTCAGTCACGAAGGCCGCGTGATAGACCGAAAGCGCGATCACACCCCACGTGAAGATGTGCCACGACATCGCAACGGAGGGGGGCAAGGGGGACAGGTTCATCCCGAAATAGAACCCGAGGGCGCAGAAGGCGACGATCAGGGTGAGCGGGGTGTTGCGCACGACGTTCACATAGAACGCACCGAGGCGCTGCAGGAAGGGGACCGGGCTCACGCGCATGATCGCGACGATGGTCCCGAGGAGGAGCGCCCCGATCGCCGAAAGGATGGTCAGCAGCAGCGTCATGCCGAACGCGGCGAAGACGTTGTACTCGCTGAACAGCGTAGTGATTCCGTCCACGGATTCCCCTGGTTGTGGTGCGGTGGTGATGCCGGGCCGGCCCGGTGCGTGTGCATCCGGGCCGACCCGAACAGGTCAGGAGCAGGCTTCCGGCTCGGGCGGATTGGTGGCGGCATCCGGGGTGAAGCCCGAGGCGCCCACGGTCTTCTCCAGTGCCTTCTCCCACTCGCCGGACTCGACCATCTTCTGCAGCGCGGCATTGACCTTTTCGCAGGTCTCGACGTCGCCCTTCTTGATGCCGACGCCATATTTCTCCTCGGAGAACGGGGCGCCGACGACCTTGAGCTTGCCGGCGTACTGCTCTTGGGCCGCATAGCCCGCGAGGATCACGTTGTCGGTGGTGACCGCATCAACCGTGCCGGAGTTCAGCGCATCGACGCACTTGGTATAGGTGTCGAACTCCTGCAACTGCACGCCCTGCGAGTGTTCGTCCTTGATCCGCTTGGCCGGGGTCGAGCCGGTCACCGAGCACAGCCGCTTGCCGTCGAGGGTGTCGGGGCCCGTGATGTCGGTGTTGTCGGCCTTGACCAAGAGATCCTGACCGGCGATGAAATAGGGCCCGGCGAAGGACACGCGTTCCTTGCGGGCGTCGGTGATCGAATAAGTGGCGAAGATCATGTCGACCTGTCCGCCCTGGATCATCGTCTCGCGCTGGGCGGATGGCGTCTCGATGAAGTTCACGTTGTCATAACCGAGTTCCTTGGTCACATAGTTGGCGACCTCGACATCGAATCCCGTATATCCCGTGGCCTCCTTCAGCCCCAGACCCGGCTGGTCGAACTTGATGCCGACGTTGACGGTGCCACCACCACCAGCACCATCGCCGTTGTCACCGCCCGCACCGGGACCGGCCGGTGTCGCGCCAGGGGTGGTGTTGCATGCGGACATCGTCGCCAGCAGGCCAATGGTGGCAAGGCCGGCGAAGATCTTGGACTTGGACATCATCGTTCCTCCGTTGTTCGAGTGCGAGCGGACTCTGGGGTGTGGCTCAGTGGGTGAGGATCTTGCCGAGGAAATCCTTGGCACGACTGCTTTGCGGATTGGTGAAGAACTCGTCGGGGATGTTCTCCTCGACGATCTGGCCGTCGGCCATGAACACCACCCGGTCCGCGGCCTTGCGGGCGAAGCCCATCTCGTGGGTCACGACGACCATCGTCATGCCCTGCTTGGCGAGATCCACCATCACGTCCAGGACCTCGTTGACCATCTCCGGGTCGAGGGCGGATGTGGGCTCATCGAACAGGAGCACCTTGGGGTTCATCGCGAGCGCGCGGGCGATGGCCACCCGCTGCTGCTGCCCGCCCGACAGTTGTGCCGGATATTTGCCGGCCTGGTCGTCCACGCCCACCCGCTTGAGGAGCTTCATGCCCTCTTCCTTGGCCTTGGTGGAGGGGATTTTGCGCACCTTGATCGGGCCCAAGGTCAAGTTCTCGAGGATGGTTTTGTGCGCGAACAAGTTGACGACTGGAACACCATGCCGACGTCTGCGCGCAGCTTGGCCAGTGGCTTGCCCTCGTCGGGCAGCGTCTTGCCGTCGATGGAGATCGAGCCGGAATCGATGGTCTCCAGCCGGTTGATGGTGCGGCACAGTGTGGATTTGCCCGAGCCCGAGGGCCCGATCACCACCACCACCTCACCCTTGCCAATCGTGAGGTTGATGTCTTTCAGCACGTGCAGGGGGCCGAAATGCTTGTTCACGTTGTCCATGACAACGAGCGGATCGAACTTCTTTGGCATTCCCCGCCCAGAGCCGGGCCCGCCCGCCGCTGAGGTGGGTTCTGGGTTCTCCTTCGGAAGCACCGGATCCTGCGTCATAGCAGGGACCTTAGGCGACGAAGCTACGCTCCGGTAGGTCCTGATGATTACGGCAGCGTTTCAATTCCGGTTAGCCTGGATGTGCTATGACCGCGACTGAAGCCTCCGTGCCACACTCCGCGACGCCCCCCGCACGCACCTATGAAGTGCGCACATACGGGTGTCAAATGAATGTTCATGACTCCGAACGCATCCAGGGTCTCCTGGATGCGGCCGGCTATGTTCCTGTCCCCAAAGGGGTTGACGCGGATGTGGTCGTGTTCAACACGTGCGCGGTGCGGGAGAACGCGGACAACCGGCTCTATGGCAATCTCGGCCACCTCGCCGAGGTGAAACGGCGCCACGAGGGCATGCAGATCGCCGTCGGCGGGTGCATGGCGCAGAAGGACCGGGACACGGTCGTCAAGCGTGCCCCGTGGGTCGATGTCGTGTTCGGTACGCACAACGTCGGCTCCCTGCCCGCGCTGCTCGAACGCGCCCGGATCCAGCAGGAAGCCCAGGTTGAGATCAAGGAAGCACTCGAGACGTTCCCCTCCAACCTGCCCACGCGCCGGGACTCGGCGTACGCCGCCTGGGTCTCGATCTCCGTGGGCTGCAACAACACCTGCACGTTCTGCATCGTGCCCGCGCTCCGCGGCAAGGAGACCGACCGACGCCCGGGCGACATCCTTGCCGAGATCAGGGCGCTCGTGGCCGAGGGCGTACAGGAAATCACGCTCCTGGGACAGAACGTCAATACCTACGGGGTCGAGTTCGGGGACCGGCAGGCGTTCTCGAAACTCCTCCGGGCCTGTGGCGAGATCGATGGGCTGGAACGCGTACGGTTCACCTCACCCCATCCCGCCGCCTTCACCGATGACGTGATCGACGCGATGGCCGAGACCCCCAATGTGATGCCCCAACTGCACATGCCCCTGCAGTCCGGGTCCGATCGCATCCTCAAGGCGATGCGGAGGTCCTATCGGAGCGAGCGCTTCCTCGGGATCCTCGATCGAGTTCGCGCGGTGATGCCCGAGGCGGCCATCACCACCGACATCATCGTGGGCTTCCCCGGCGAGACCGAGGAGGACTTCGCCGAGACCCTTGCCGTGGTCGAGCAGGCCCGCTTCGCGGCCGCCTTCACCTTCCAATACTCGATTCGTCCGGGTACGCCGGCTGCGACCATGCCCGACCAGGTCCCGAAGGAACTGGTGTCCGAGCGCTACCGGCGGCTGGTCGATCTGGTCGACGGCATCGCCTGGGACGAGAACAAGACGTTCCTCGGCGAGCGCGTGGAGGTCATGTTTGCCGACAACGAAGGACGGAAGGACGCCGCGACGTCGCGGATGTCGGGTCGCGCCCGCGACAACCGGCTCGTGCACGTCGCCGTGCCCGAGGACCCGGCGTTTCGGCCACGACCCGGCGACATCGCCGAAACCGTCGTGGATTACGCCGCGCCGCATCACCTGAACGCCGATGGTGGGATCACCAATCTGCGGCGTACGCGCGGGGGAGATGCCTGGGCAGCGCGCAATGCGAAGCCGGCTGCGGCGTCGACCGCGATCAATCTCGGGCTGCCGACGATCAGGGGATAGGGCTCCCCGTCCGTGGCCCTCGTCGCGGCTCGGGATCTCGGCTGTGGTCGCCGGCGTGTGTCGGCACGGCGAAGGCCGCCCACCGTGGGTGAGCGGCCTTCTCCTTTGGGGGATTGATCAGGCGGGCGGCTGTTGGCCCGGTGCACCCGGCTCGGGGGTGTTCCCAGGGGGCAAATTGCCCTCGGGCGCTTCGGGGTTGGGCGCCGGGGTGTCGGCCGGGGTCCGGCCGCCGCCGTACTGGCCCTTCACGAAGTCCTGCCCCTTGTCGACGTGCGCAGCATGCTTGCCGCCGGTGCGCTGGTCGATCATGTCGCCGGCCTTGTCGACGATGCCGTCGGCCTTGTCCGGGTTTTTCGAGGCGAAGTCCTTGGCCTTGTCGAAGATGCCCATGCGTCGTTCTCCTTGGTCTGGGTTCGCGACTTCCGACCGGTCGGCCGGTGCCACAGGCCGCCGGGTGACGGCCCGAGTCCAGTATGGCTTGCGGCCCTTCGCGTCGGCAGGGCACCCTCGCGCAGGTCGGGCAGACTGGCCGGGTGGAGCAGACCCTCGTCCTGATCGGCCCGACCGCGAGCGGCAAGTCGTCGCTGGCGGTCGCGTACGCCCAACTCCGCGTCGCACGCGGCCAGCCCACCGAGATCGTCAATGCCGACTCCATGCTCGTCTATCGCGGCATGGACATCGGCACGGCGAAGCCCACCGAGGACGAGCGTGGCGGGATCCCCCACCATCTCATCGACATCGCCGAGGTCACCGAGACAGCCTCGGTGGCCGAGTTCCAGCAGCTGGCCAGGGCCGCCATCACCGACTGCCACTCGCGGGGGGTGTTGCCGATCCTGGTGGGCGGGTCGGCCCTCTATACGCGGGCGATCGTCGATGAATTCGAGTTTCCGGGCACCGACCCCGGCGTACGCGCGCGGTGGGAAGCCGAGCTCGCACGCATCGGACCGGAAGCACTCCACCGGGTGCTTGCCGAGCGGGCTCCCGGGACCGCGGCCGGGATCCTGCCCGGCAACGGCCGCCGCATCGTCCGGGCGCTGGAGGTCATCGAACTCACGGGGGGCTTCACCCCGACGCTGCCGGAATGGACGTACGCGCTCCCGGGCGTCGTCCAGATCGGCCTGGAGCTGGAGCGTTCGGACCTCGACCGCCGGATCGAGGCGCGGGTGGAGGAGATGTGGGCAGCCGGCCTCGTGGCGGAAGTACGCCGGCTCATCCCGCAGGGACTCCGCGACGGACTCACGGCTTCGCGGGCGCTCGGGTATCGCCAGGTGCTCCAATTCCTGGACGGGGAACTGACCGAGGCCGGGGCGAAGGAAGCCACGATCGTGGGTACGCGCCGGTTCGCACGCAAGCAGTTGGGCTGGTATCGCAGAGATCACCGCATCCACTGGCTCCCGGCCCTCGCCGACGACCTGGTTGCCCGGGTGGATGTGCTGATGGCCGGGTTGGACACGCCCACGAGCGAGTGACACCCTCGTGCCATGCGCAGCTGGAGAATCGCCAAGGGGCACGGGACCGAGAACGATTTTGTGATCGTGCTCGATCGCCACGGGATGGCGAACCCGACACCGGAGGACGTGCGGATGCTGTGTGATCGCCGCGCGGGACTCGGCGGGGATGGCCTGCTGCGGGTCGTGCGCGGTGCGCAGATCCCGGAGTGGGACGGCGATCCCCACGTGTGGTTCATGGACTATCGCAATGCGGATGGTTCGGTGTCGGAGATGTGCGGGAACGGGGTACGCGTGTTCGCCCGCTATCTGGTCGACGAGGGTTTGGCCACAGGTCCCGAGATCCCCGTGGGCACTCGCGCCGGGCTGAAACGCGTGACGATGCAGCGTGACGGCCGGATCCGCGTCGATATGGGGCGGGTGGTGGTGGACGAGGAGCCGACACAGGTGTCGCTCGCGGGTGTCCCCATGACCGCGACGAAGGTCGATGTGGGCAATCCGCATGCGGTGGCGTTCGTCGAGGAGGTGGCTGGGCTGAACCTCACGATCGCGCCGGAGTTCGACGCCACCCGCTTCCCCGAGGGTGTGAACGTCGAGTTCGTCGAGGTCGTGGGACCGGCCCACGTGCGGATGCGTGTGTTCGAGCGCGGGGTGGGGGAGACCCGGTCCTGTGGAACCGGCACGGTGGCGGTGGCAGCGGCGGCGCAGCGCGCCTTCGGTGGCAACGATTGGCGGGTCGATGTCCCCGGGGGAACGCTGCACATCGAGTTGCAGACCGCTGCCGACGGAGTGATCGGCCGCGCGCTCATGACCGGGCCGGCCGTCGTCCACATTCGAGGGGACGTGCAACTCGACGACGGGCGGTGAGGGCTCGGTTGCCCGGAGCCGTTTCGGGCGCCTCTTCGCCGGTGGCTTATTCGCTCGCATAGTTGGGCGCGCCGTGTCATTGTGGAGAGACGATGACAGCACGCCTCAATGATGAATTCCCCGACGACCTCGACCCGCTCGAGGACGTCGGCGTGGACGACGACTGGCCGGACGACGACCCGGACGATGCCGACTATGACGGCGACCAGCTCGATCTGGCCGAGCGTCACTCGCTGCGTCGCGTGGCGGGGATGTCCACCGAGCTCGACGACATCACCGAGGTCGAGTATCGCCAGCTCCTGCTCGAGCGGGTCGTCCTGGTGTCGGTGTGGACGTCCGGGTCACAGGAGGACGCCGACAACGCGATGGCCGAGCTCAAACAGCTTGCCGAGACGGCGGGCTCACAGGTGCTGGAGGGATTGGTCCAGCGCCGTTCGAAGCCCGATCCGGCGACCTATATCGGCCGGGGCAAGGTCGCCGAGGTTCGCGAGGTCGTCGTGGCCACGGGCGCGGACACTGTCATCTGCGACGGTGAACTCAGTCCTGCCCAGCTCCGCAACCTGGAGGACGAGATCAAGGTCAAGGTCATCGACCGAACCTCGCTGATCCTCGACATCTTCGCCCAGCACGCCAAGTCCGTGGAGGGCAAGACCCAGGTCGAGCTCGCCCAACTCAATTATCTGAAGCAGCGGCTTCGCGGCTGGGGCGGCAACCTGTCCCGCCAGGCCGGTGGGCAGGCCGCGGGTGGGGCCGGCATCGGCGGCCGGGGTCCCGGTGAGACCAAGCTGGAGACCGACCGGCGGCGGATCCATTCCCGCATCGCGCAGCTCCGGGCCAAGCTCCGCGACATGGACGCCACCCGCGAGACCAAACGGGCGGAGCGCCGCCGGCACAGGGTGCCCTCGGTGGCGATCGTGGGATACACGAACGCGGGCAAGTCGTCGTTGCTCAACCGGCTGACCGGGGCCGGCGTACTCGTCGAGGATGCTCTCTTCGCCACCCTCGACCCGACCACTCGACGGACCGAGACGGAGGATGGGCGGGTCTACACGCTCACCGACACCGTCGGATTCGTCCGCCACCTGCCCCACGACCTGGTGGAAGCGTTCGCGTCGACACTGGAGGAATCGACCGACGCCGACCTGCTGGTCCACGTCGTCGATGGCGCCGATGCCGATCCGCTCGGCCAGATCTCCGCGGTCCGCACAGTGCTCAACGACATCGGTGCCGGGGACAATCCGGAACTGCTGGTGATCAACAAGGCGGACCGTGCACCGGAGGAGAACCTTCAGTTGCTGCGCACCCGATTTCCGGACGCGGTGGTGGTGTCGGCACGGACCGGTGCGGGGATCGAGGACCTCAAGCACGTCATTGATGGGCGCCTTCCGCGCCCGGAGATCGAGTTCAGGGCGCTGGTGCCGTACAGCCGCGGAGATCTCCTCGACAAGATCCATCGTTCCGGCGAGTTCCTCACCACCGAACACACCGCCGAGGGAACGCGCATCGTGGCCCGCGTCCACCCCGAGGTGGCGGCCGAATTCGTGCCCTATCTGGAGGAGTGAGCCGCCCCGGGCGTCCTCCTTTTGGATCATTGCTGGCAGGAGAAGGAGGCACTTTCCTCCTGCGCGCCGCCCGCTTTCGAAGATCTTCGCGGCCTACTATGACCGGGATGCGTACGGATTCGAACAAGCCGCTGGCGGCACAAGTGGTCTTTCTCTACAAGGGCGCCAATCGCCCAGCTGACGCGACCGCTCGTGTTGTCCACCAGCTTGCCGGACGTCTGCAGGCGGCGGGGCTGATGACCTCCGTGCATGGCATGGATGACCGAACGCATCCTCATCGCCCGCGTCCCGTGGACGGAGGAATTGCTGCCCAGGTGCGCTATGGCTTCGGCAAAGCTCGTGATCTGCTGGCCGAGAGCAGGTTCCTTCTTCAGACCGCGGTGGGTCTGACCCGGCTGCCGGATGATCCCCAGGTGATCGTCTCGGTCGATTATCCGACCGGGATCGGACTCACCCCTTTTGTGGCCCGGAAGCTCGGGCGCCGCAAACTGCACACGATTTCCTGGGTCATGGATGATTTCCAGGACCAGAAGCTCGCCTCGCATCCGTGGGCCTTGGACGCCCGCCTGCGCCGGATCGTCGACAGGCTCGCTCTCCGCACGGCTGACATCGTCGTCACCATTGGCACCTGCATGGCCGACCGCATCGCCCGGGAGGTACATCGTTCGGCCGAGGTGATCCGGGTATGGGCCGCCGCCCCCAAGGGGACTCCGGACCCCGAGGCTGTGGCCGCAGTGCGGGCGGGCTGGGGTGCCGGACCGGAGACGACCGTCGTCCTCTATTCGGGTCATGCCGCGCCGCACCACCCGCTGGAGGCTCTCGTCGACGCCGCCGCCGAACTCGTCGACGACGAGCGCATCCTGTTCGTCGTCTCGGGCGTCGGTGTCGAGCTGGAACGGTTGCGTCGATCGTCGAAGCCGGCGACGCTCAGCAACTGGCGCTTCGGACGACAGGTGCCGAAGGACCAGGTCGACACGTTGTTGGCCGCCGGCGACGTGCATGTCGTGTCGTTGGCGGAGAACGTCACCGGCACATGCGTGCCGTCGAAGACCTACGCCGCGCTGGCCCGCGGCAAACCGGTCCTCTTCATGGGGTCTGTCGAAGGCCAAGCGGCGCAGGACGTGCTCGAGGCCGGCGCCGGGCTGGTGGTGCCGACCGATGATCCGGAAGCCATCCGTAATGCGGTCCTGCAGCTCGCGGAGCCCAACTTGGCCGAAGCCATGGGCCGGGCCGCGGCCGACTGGTGGCCTCGAAACATCAGCCTCGATGTGCTGGTCGATGTGTGGCGTCGGGTCATCGACGACGGGATGCCGTCCGGTGCACACCTCCCCTCCGTCACAGCGGCGAAGAAGGGGGGCTGACCGTGCACATCCTGCATGTGGCCACCCTCTTTTCCCCGGATGGAGCCTACGGTGGGCCGACGAGGGTGGCGGGGAACCTGGCCCAGGAATTGTTCCGTCGCGGACACCGGGTCCTTCTCGCAGGGGCGGCGCGCGGGTTCGACCGGATTCCCGATCAGCTCGAGGGCGTACCGGCCAAGCTGGCAGCTGCTCGGCAGGCGGTGCCGGGGATTGGGTACGCCGGGATGACTGCCCCGGGACTCCTGCGGCGGCTGAGGGGATTGACTCCTACGCCGGACGTGGTGCATGTCCACATGGCGCGTGACCTGGTGACGCTGCCGATTGCCCATTGGGTGCGCCGCCGAGGCTTGCCCCTGGTCGTGCAGACGCACGGCATGATCGATGCCAGCGACCGGTTGCTGGCCAAGCCCCTCGACCGCGCCTGGACAATTCCTGTCCTGCGGCACGCCGATCGGGTGTATTGCCTCACGGAGTCTGAGGTGGATGACATCAAAGAGGTCGCCGGACCCGACGTGCGCACCAGTGTGCTGCCGAATGGGATACCGGAAGCAGCAGCGGAAGCCGAGTCGGGGCAACAACGTCGCGGGATCGTCTTCGTGGGGCGTCTGCATGAGCGCAAGCGCCCGTTGATGTTCGTGCGCGTGGCCCAGGAGGCCGTGCGACGAGGGATGGACGTCGACTTTGAATTGATCGGACCTGACGAGGGTCAGGGCGATGCGGTCCGGGAAGCGCTCGCAGCCGACGATGGCGATGGCCGCATCACGTGGTCCGGCGCCTTGTCACCGGACGAGGTGCTGCCACGGTTGGCAAGGGCAGCTGTTCTGGTCAACACGACGGACAACGAGCGGTTCGGGATGAGCGTCATCGAAGCCATGGCCGTGGGCTGTGCGGTGGTGGTCGGTGACACCTGCGGACTTGCTGACGACATCTCTCGTTCGGACGCCGGACTCGTCGCCTCGGAGACGGTGGGGGATTTTGCGGCCGCCCTGGTGGAACTGCACCGGGACGACGACCGTCGCAACGCGCTCGCCGACCGCGGCCGCCGGCTTGCACTCGACAGGTTCGGAATCAGCGGGATCGTTGATCGGGTCGAACAGGACTACGTGGCTGTGATGGCAGAGAGGAACTCGTCGTGAGCACAAAACGGATCGCGTTCTTCACGCTCAACTATGCCCCCGAGACAACCGGCATCGCCCCCTATTCGACCGGCCTCGCCGAAGGTCTGGTGGAGCGGGGAGCCCATGTCCGGGTGTTCACCGGGTTTCCCCACTATCCGGAATGGAAGCGGCGAAATGGCGTTGCCTCCAACCAAACGATCAATGGGGTATCCGTCCAACGGCTGGAGCATCCGGTTCCCCCACGTCCGGGGATGAAGGACCGCATGGTCATGGAGGCGCTCTTTGCGCTGCGCTGTCTGCGGGCGCGCCTCGACCGGCCGGATCTGCTGATGGTGGTGTCACCATCCCTCCTCTCGGCCGCCGCAGTGGTGCTGCGAGGACGGCTGGCAAGGATTCCTGTCGTGGTGTGGGTCCAGGACCTCTATGGATTGGGTGCTGCCGAGACGGGCATGCTCGGTGGCCTCGGCGGTGCCCTGCTGGTCAAGCTCGAGAGTCTGATCCTGCAAGGGGCATCCCGGGTGGTGGCGATCCATCAACGATTTGCCACCAAGCTCACCGATATCGGTGTCGATCCCGACAAGATCCTCGTTATCCGCAACTGGTGTCACGTCGGACGCTGCCCGTCGACAGTGGACCGCCAAGAGGCGCGTCGTCGCCAGGGCTGGCACGAGGACGAATTCGTTGTCCTGCACGCGGGCAACATGGGGACGAAACAGGGCTTGGAGAATGTCGTCGAGGCTGGGCGACTCGCCGAGGGCAGCAGCGTGCGGTTCGTGCTCCTCGGTGACGGAAACCAGCGACAGAAGCTGGAGCAGCTCGCAGCAGGCTTGGGCAATGTGACGATTGTCGACCCGGTGGCGGATGACGACTTCATGTCCACACTGCAGGCCGCCGACGCGCTCCTGGTGAATGAGAAGGAAACCCTCTCGGACATGGCCGTGCCCAGCAAATTGACCTCATATTTTGCGGCGGGTCGTCCGGTGGTCGGGGCAGTGAATCCGGCTGGCGTGACAGCCGAGGAAATCCAGAGTTCGGGGGCAGGCATTGTCCTTGGTGCCGGGGATCCGGTGGCGCTCCTCACAGGAGTGAAGAACGTGGCAGGCGACCCGGATGGGCAACGCCACATGAGCGACGCGGGACGTTCGTATCAAGAGAGAATGCTGCAGGAACAAGTCGCACTGGACGCTTTCGAGGCCCTTGTGCGTACCTTGACAAGAGCAAAAAATTCGCACAAGACCAGAAGGGTTTGATCATTGTCCACCAAGAGGGCGTTTATCACTGGTATCACCGGCCAGGACGGATCCTATCTTGCGGAATTGCTGTTGACCAAAGGCTATGAGGTACACGGCCTGGTCCGACGCGCCTCGACGTTCAATACCGAACGGATCAATCATCTCTATCAGGATCCGCATGAGGCCGACGCGAGACTCTTCCTGCACTACGGCGATATCAGTGATGGTCCGCGCATCGCTGCGCTGTTGAGCGATATCAAACCGCAGGAAGTTTATAATCTGGCCGCACAGTCCCATGTGCGGGTGAGTTTCGACGAGCCCGAGCACACGGGTGACGTCACGGGAATCGGCGCAGTTCGCCTGCTTGAGGCAATCCGGATGTCGAAGATCCAATGCAGATATTATCAGGCATCAACCTCGGAGCTTTATGGCGGCTTCTCCGCTCCCCAGAATGAGGAAACTCCGTTCTATCCGCGGTCTCCCTATGGTGCTGCAAAACTCTATTCCTATTGGATTGCGAAGAACTATCGCGAGGCCTATGGAATGTTCGCGGTAAACGGCATCCTGTTCAACCACGAGTCACCCCGGCGCGGGGAAACGTTCGTGACCCGCAAGATCACGCGCGCGGTTGCACGGATCAAGGCCGGATTGGATGACGCCCTCTACATGGGAAATCTCGACTCCATCCGGGACTGGGGTTATGCCCCTGAATATGTGGAGGGCATGTGGCGCATGCTGCAGGCGGACGAGCCTGAGGACTTCGTGCTTGCCACTGGGCAGGGCACTTTGGTCAGGGATTTCGTCAAGGAGGCCTTTGCCATCGCCGATCTCGACTGGGAGGAGCACGTCAGATTCGACGAACGCTATCTGCGTCCGACCGAAGTGGATGTGCTGATCGGCGACGCGACCAAGGCCAAGGAGAAGCTCGGCTGGGAGGCAACGGTGAGTCCGATGAGCTTGGCCCGGATCATGGTCGAGGCCGACATCGAGGCTTTGGCGCACCAGGGCAGGTCGTGGACCGACACTGTCCAGTTGCCGGGTTGGGTGACGCCGAATGTCTGATTTTGCACTCGACCGTGCGCAGCCCGTCTATGTTGCGGGACATCGGGGCCTGGTCGGCTCCGCCGTGCACCGGCACTTGGCCGCTGAGGGATTCACCAACCTCATCGGTCGAAGCTCTGCCGAGCTCGACCTCCGTGAACGGGGGCGCGTCTTCGACTTCTTCGCAGAGACCAAACCCAAGGTCGTGGTTATGGCGGCGGCCAAAGTCGGAGGGATTCTCGCGAACAACACCTATCCCCACGACTTCCTGTCCGAGAACCTGCAGATTCAGGTGAATGTGCTCGACGCTGCTTTGACCCATGAAGTACCGCGGCTCATCTTTCTGGGAAGCTCCTGCATCTATCCGAAGTTTGCAGAGCAACCGATCACCGAGGACAGTTTGTTGACCGGAAAGCTTGAGCCGACGAATGATGCGTACGCGATCGCCAAGATCGCCGGCATCACGCAGGTGCAGGCCACCCGGCGCCAGTATGGACTGTCGTGGATCAGCGCGATGCCCACCAATCTCTATGGTCCTGGCGACAACTTTTCCCGGGAGGGGTCGCACGTGCTCCCCGCAATGATTCGCCGGTTCGATGAGGCGCGGGTCGCGGGGGTCAACACCGTGACCAATTGGGGCACCGGCCAGGTTCGACGGGAGTTCCTCCACGTCGACGACATGGCATCCGCGGTGTTGCACCTGTTGGAGCATTTCGATGGGCCTCAACAAGTGAATGTGGGGACCGGGACCGACGTGACCATCCGGGAGCTTTCGGACATGGTGGCCGCGGCGACCGGGTATGTCGGAGAGGTGAAATGGGACACCTCCAAACCTGACGGCACCCCCCGAAAGCTCCTCGATGTGTCCACACTCATGAATTCAGGCTGGCAGCCAAGGATTTCGCTGTCTGACGGTATCGCGAGCACAGTGGCCTGGTATCGCGAGAACATCGAGGATATCCGGGCGTGACACATCCCGAACTCGATTTGAGTGGTTTCACGGGCCGTGGCTACGACAAGGGCCGGGGTCGTCCGTGGCAGGCGATGTGGCACCTGGTTGGGCAACCGCTGGTCTCCTCGCGTGTGTTGCCGTCTCGGCTGCGCGTGTCGATCCTGCGGAAGTTCGGTGCGTCGATCGGTGCCGGGACCCTTATCAGGGAAGGCGTCCGGGTCCACTGGCCCTGGAAACTCTCCGTGGGTTCCAATTGCTGGATCGGTGTCGACGCCTGGATCCTCAACCTCGAATCCGTGGTGATCGGTGACAACGTGTGCGTCTCCCAGCAGGCCCTGCTGTGCACCGGCAGTCATCAACGACGCTCGCCAACGTTCGAGTTCGACAATGCGCCGATCAGCATCGGGTCCCGGGCCTGGATCGCCACTCGCGCGACCGTCCTGCGCGGAGTCACTATCGGAGAGAACGCTCTGATCGCCGCCGGTGCAGTCGCAAGCGCCGATGTGGCGCCGGGTGCGGTCGTGCGGGCGGCCGGGAGCAGTGTGCATGACTGACCGTGTGCTCGTCGTGGAGCCCAACATGGAGGGGCACAGGTTCAACTATGTGCGGCTTCTGATCGCGGAATGTCAGCGACGAGGCCTGTCCGTCGTGCTCCTGACGACCCCGTCGGGACGCGAGGATTTTGTTGCGAAGGCGGGCTCCACCGAGATCCCGGAATGGGAATTGCTTCCGGACGGCACTTGGCCGTTTCCCCGAGACCTGGAAGTCATCAGCCGCAAGGTGCAGGCCACGACGGTGGTCGTGCCGGACGGGGACGGAATCGCTCTGGCCCTGGCACGCCGCCCGTGGTGGCGTGGATCCGGCGAGCTGCGGATCCTCATCATGCGGGCCACCGCTCAGGCCGGACGCCATCCCCGGCTGCAGCCTCTGCGCACGTGGATCAGACGAGCCGGATTTGCGGTTGCGGAGGTCGTCCCCCGGGTCACCGTCCTGACGCTGGGCTCCGCGCTCGACGCCGACGCGAATCGTTCGGAAGTCTCCGATCCCATCGAATTCGAGCCCACCGACCAAGCCCGACAAGTGGTCCGGGAAGCGATGGGCCCAGATCCCGACCGGTTCTGGTTCGCCATTGCAGGGTGGCTGGATGCGCGCAAGAACATTCCGCTCGTCCTGACCGCGCTGGACGACGCTGCCCGGAGCGCGGATCGCCCACTCGGACTTCTGCTGGCCGGGCGTCAGGATGCCGAGCTGACGGACACGCTGCGCGCTGTGGCCCCGGGAGACGTCCGGCTGGCGGCGCTCAGCCGTCACCTCACCGATGCCGAACTCGACGCCGCCGTCGAGCTGTCGGATTGCATGGTGCTCGCACACTCCAACGAAGGCCCGAGCGGCATCCTGGGGAAGGCTGCAGCCGCTCGCACGAAGGTCATCGCCGCGGGTGCGAGAACACTGGCAAAGGACGTTCAGCGGCTGGGGCACTCCGCGCAGTGGGTGCCACTGGACCGGGCCGCACTCACCACTGCGGCGCTGAACGCCATCCACCAGCCACCGGCCGCTGAGGTCGCGTACGCCACTCCACGTGACTTCGCCATCGCGCTGTTGGGCCTGCGGTGAGCAATCGCCTTTCCCTGCACGCGATCCTCGTCTCGGGGGCCTCGGCGGGCGGCCAGTTGGTCATGCTCGTGGTCTTTGCGGCCCTGGGGCGGGAGATCGGCCCGACTCGGCTCGGTGTCGTCACGATCTCGATGGCGTTGGCGATGGTGCTGTCAGGGCTTGTCGACTTCGGGGCGAACAATCTCTGGGTTCGCGATCTGGCGTCGGGCGCTCTGCCGAAAAGCGACTACTCCCGGCGTGCCACGACCAAGGTGCTCGTCGGGATCGGTCTCGGGGCACTGATCTCCTTCGTCTGCCTTGCGGTTCCCCCGGCCCGGCCGTTCGGGGGGATCGGAGTCATTCTTTCGAGCTGGATCCTCACCCAGACGCTCCACGTCGCGTTGCGTGCCGACTCCAGGAACACCTCTCTGGCCGTCAGTCTTGTTTCCGAACGCGCGGTGCTCCTCGTGCTCTATCTCGGTGCTGCACTTCTCGGCGTCCATCCCGAGATCGCGTTCTTCCTCTCCTATGCGCTGGGGGCCCTCGTCGGCGCAGGCGTGGCCTTCGCGCTGATGGACCCGGCTGCGCGCCCCTTTCGCGGACTCACGAGGTTGCCCGACGCTTGGCGCGGGGCCCAGTACTTTGGTCTCGGCGCGATCATGATCAATCTGAGTTCGCTCGATTCGGCCATCGCCGGGGCGGTCGCCGGCAACACGGTCGTTGGCTACTACGGTGCCGTCAACCGGTGGACGCAGCCGATCATGCTCGCCAGCAACACCTTCACCACGCTGTTGGTTCCCGTCGCAGCCCGCGAACCCACGATGCGTGACGTATGGGGACGGATCCGCTCCACGATGTGGTTGCCGGCCGGGGGCGCCGCGCTGTGTGTGTTGATGGGCGTTTTCGCGGAGCCTTTGGTCCTGCTGATCATGGGAGAGCAGTACGCCCCGTCAGTGCCCGTCCTCCAGATCCTCGCTGTCGCCGTGGCGATCATCAACATCAACCAGCCCCTGGCGGGGTTGCTGCAGGCTCGTGGCCACGACCGTCGCGTCGCGCTCCTGCTGGCGGTCGCCGTGCTGGTTAGATTGGGTGTCCTGGTGCCGCTCGTGTTGATCTTCGGCGCGATGGGGATTGCGCTCGCTTTCGTGATGGGTGAGGCGATTCTGCTGCTGGGAATGGTGGCGTACGCGCGCGCGCTCCGCGCGGCCCCCGCCGAACGAAGGAAGTGAAATCGGCCGCATGCCACGGCGCGGCAGGATCACTGTCGGCTCGGCATCGGCGGGCTGTGCCCGCTTCGCTTTCCGGGCAGTATCCCTGTCGTCTTGCTGAGGTTCCTCCGCGAGCGGTGGCAGCCTCACGTAGGGGTCGTCCGCGGCGGCCTCCGGCGTCAGTTGGGCTGCTGCAGCGACACCCGCGAACAGGAGGATGAGGATGAAAGCGAAACCGCGGTCCTCGGTCGGGGAACCGAACGGCAGGAGCGCCAACAACAACAGCGCCATCCCGCGCGCAGCCGTGTGCATGGGGGTGTACCCGCGCAGCTGCGCGAGTTTCTCGATGACGACGAGGGACACCGCGAGGAAGGCGATGAGGAACGCGGTGCCCACGAAACCCAACTTGATCACGGTGACGAGGGGCGTGTCCATGGCAAAGGGAGGGTTCCAGCCCAAGCCGTGGCCGAAGAAGGGACGGAGTTCGATCTGGTCCCAGGCGTACCGGTATTGGATGGCGCGCCACTGAAAAGACTGATCGCCAGCCGCATCACCGCTGAGGACTTCCAGGAGAGCCCAGATGCGCTTGTTGAGGAAGGTGGGATCGCTCAACAACGTCCTGGAGGCGAGCGGCATCAGGATGACGATCGCGGCCCCGACGAAGGCGACCGCTGCGAAAGCCCGCCCGGGGTGCAAACGGAATTTCGCCAGCGGCCCGAGCATGCCCACGATGACGACGAACAGGACCAGGTTTGTCCGGGTGCCGGTCACCAGCATGGCGACGGGGATGATCGTGGCCATCGTTGCCCAGAGGAATCGGCTCTTCCCCTTGACGGAGACGGCGATCAGCAGGGTGAGGGCGAAGCCCAGGCCCGCCAGGACGGTACTGCCGAGCACCAAGTAGGGCAGATTGAACGCAGCGACACCGCGACGGGTGAGCCAGTCGATGGCAAAGCCGACAGCGGTGAGGGTGCCCGCCGCACCCACGAGCCACATGGTCGTTCGTGGACGCAACTGCCGACCCGCCTCGATGCCGATGAAAGGCGCGAGCGGGATCAACAGATAGAACAGGCCCTGACGCACGACCGCTGTCGGGTCCGAGCCAGGCGTTGCGACCGTGCTGATGACCATCGATCCGGCCAGTGCCATGCCCAGACCAAGCCAGATCCGTGCTCGGGAGAACCAAGGCGGAGGATCGCGGAGAAGGTTGGCGACCGCGATCAGGGCTGCACCCATGGCCACCGCGCCATAGAGGACTTTGGCTGTGCTCACCTCTGTTGTTCCACCCAGCACGAACAGGGCTCCGAAGACGAGCACAGCCAAACGTGCGAACGGGTTCGCAATGGCCACTGCGCCTGCGATCAGCGCGAGGATGAGGAGCAGTCCCAGCTGGGGACGCACCATCGACAGCCCGGCCAGCACCACGGTGGCGATGGCGAGCGCCCAGAGGCCGGGGGACTGGGTCAGCGACCGGAGGCTTGTCCTCATGAGACCTTTCTATTACACGGACAACGGCGCCGATCGCCGCCTCGCCGCCGCAGGGGCCACTCGGCCACTGAAGTGCAGTTGAGATGGGGCAGTCGTCAGGCGGGTCCGGCGTTGCGTACAAATCACAGGCCAGGGGCGAAAGATGAACAGTGTTGGGACTTGACGACACCCCCGAAACGCTTTGGCTGGTTGGGACAACAGGTGGCTAGCATGACCCGCAGGCCGGCGAGAGGTGGAGTGTGGAGTTCAAGGAGTATTTCCGGATCCTGCGCGAACAGTGGCTGATTGTGGTGGCTGTCATGTGCGTGGTGATCTCAGGGGCCGCAGTGCTCACTCTGCTGCAGACTCCCAAATACACAGCCAGCACCGACCTGTTCTTCCGGGTGGCGGGTGGGGAATCCGTCTCCGATGTGGCCCAGGGTGGCTACTTTTCGGTAGCCCAGATGGAGTCCTATGCCCGGGTCGTGAGATCGCCGCTGGTGATCGATCCCGTGGCCGACCAACTGGGCTATCCGGGCGGGGGAGCGGCGCTGCTGGACGACACCACGGCGGAGACACCGCCGCAGCAGGTGGTCATGACGATCAGTGTGACCCACGAGGATCCCCTCCTCGCGGCCCGCGCAGCAAACTCCGTGGGCGAGGCCACCATCGCCGCAGTCGCGGTGCTCAACATGGATCATCAGAGCCAAGTTCGTGTGAAAGCCAGCACGCTCGCGGCGGCAGAGGTTCCGCAGAGGCCTTCTGAACCGGTTGCTCTCCGCAACCTGTTGGCGGCGGCTGCTGCCGGGCTGTTGTTGGGGTGGGGTGCTGCGTTCATCCGCACGATGCTGGACAACAAGATCCGAACAACCGAGGACGTCAAACGTCTCGGGGGGACACTGGCAACGCTCGGCGTGCTGCCGGAGGTTGAAGGTCCTCAGCTCGAGATGCTGACCGATCCCACGGGTATCGCCGCCGAGGCCTATCGGCGCCTCGCCACGAACCTGCGATTCGTGACGGTCGACAACGCACGAAACACCGTGTTGGTCACGTCGTCGGTGCAAAGTGAAGGCAAATCCACGATCGCGTCGAATTTGGCGATTGCACTTGCTGATTCGGGCGAGAACGTGCTTCTCGTCGATGCCGATCTCCGCCGCCCCACCGTTGCCTCCGTGTTCGCTCTGGAGGGGGCAGCCGGGCTGACGACCGTGCTCAGTGGCCAGGCACGAATTGATGAGGTCCTGCAGGTCTCGCCCGTGTCCCAGCTCACGCTGCTGGCGGCCGGGACGCTGCCGCCCAACCCGAGCACTCTCGTCGGGTCAACGAGAATGGAAGCACTGCTCGCTTGGGCCGAGCAGCGGTTCGACGTGGTGTTGATCGACTCGCCGCCCCTGTTGCCGGTCACCGACGCCGCGGTATTGGCCCCGCAGGTCGGCAGTGTGATGCTGGTGGTGGGGTCGGGGATCGTGACGAAGCCCGAACTCACGGAGGCCATCGCGGCCCTGGACCGAGTGGATACGACTCCCGCCGGTTATGTCCTGAACCGGGCCAAGCAGAACTTGGGCTCACGGGCGTACAAATATCACTGACCAGACCGGCTCTCACCTTCCTCCCCTTCTTCAAGGAGTCGCTGTGCGCCTGCTGATCGTCACCAACGTTGCTGCCCCCTATCGCCTGCCGCTGTGGGCCGAGATCCGTGCGGCGGGCGTCGATCTGACCGTGGCTCTGCTCGAGCCCGAAATCGCCACCAGTTTCGGCATGCCGGAAGAGAGAGCCCGGGACTGGCAGGATGTGGGCTCGTCGGAATCGACGGAGACGGTGGGGTTGAGAACGTGGCGCATGACGCGCGGCGAGGACGCCTACTACATCGCCAAGGGCGATGTCTGGTCATTGGTGCGGGGCGCAGAAGCTGTGATCATCTGTGGCTGGGACTCGCCAGCGTTCTGGCAGTTCCTCGGCGCCTGCAAGGTGACCCGGACGCCGGTGCTCGGTTTCTATGAATCGACCCTCGCCACCTCCAGCTTCAGCGGTGGACCTATTGCTGCCGCGCGGCAGTTCTTCATGCGGCAACTGGACGCCGTCATCGTCCCCGGAGTTGCCGCGGAGGAATCGGTCCTCGACAAAGGAGTGCGGGCTGACCGCGTGTGGCGCGGCTTCAACGCCGTCGACATGTCCGGATTCGCTGCGGTCAATTCGGCGACCGATGAGGGTGCCCGGAATTTCCTGTTCGTCGGCAAACTGATCAAGCGGAAGAACGTGGATTCGATCCTCGAAGCCTTCGCCACGCTGCCGGGCGACTGCCGGCTGAGCCTCGCGGGCAGCGGTGCGGAGGACGAGGTGCTGCGGAGTCAGGCTGCGAACCTCGGGATTGCCGATCGGGTCGATTTCCTCGGGTATACGAGCTATGCGGATCTGCCCGCCGTGATGGCTCGCCACGGTCATCTGTTGCTGGTCTCGCGGGTGGAGGTGTGGGGGCTCACCGTCAACGAGGGGCTGGCTGCGGGGATGCACGCCATCGTGGCGCGCGAATGCGGCGTCGCCCCTTCCGTCGACGGGATGCCGGGAGTATTCCTCTGCGATCCGACCCCCGAATCAATCGCGCAGAGCATGCACCGCAGCTTGGCCGATTGGCAGGGTCGAATCCAGGATCCGCCGATTCTGCAGCACGATGCAGCAGCCCTGGCCGAGGTGCATCTCCGTGCCGTGGATGATGTCCTCCGGCGCAAGCGACACACCTCGGACGTCTCCATGCCCTCGATTCCCCGCGGGTGATCCGACTACCCCTGGCAGCGGAGTCGGCGGTCAGCGGGGGCGGCGGTGGCGTACGAAATCGAAGACCGTGACTTTGCCATCGCTGTGCAGGTGGTGCGCACCGTGGATGTCCGGGCGGAAGTCCGGGGTGATCTCCGCGATCTCCTCCTCGATGAGGCCTTCGGCACCCAAGTGGCGGATGCGGCGGATCGTCGCTGCGGCACCATAATGCGCGAAACCGTGCCGTTGGGTGACCCGGAAGAGCTCCTCGCCGTCACGCAACAGCCCGGCGTTCCGGGCGCTGTCAGTGTCGTTGCGCAGGGGATTCATCGGGTGGGGCTCCCAGTCGCTGAAGGGGCTGTCGGCGGAGAATGCCCACAGCTCCGCGGTCGGCGTGCCCGTCCGGGCCTGATCGACCGTGGTGAGCAGCCACCACTTGCCGGCGTGTGGGAACACCAATGTGTCGCACGCCTGGATGTTGTCGATGGCGGTCCCCGCCAGCTCCCAACCCAGGGGAAAGTCGGTGCAGCGGTAGAACCGGATGTCGTTGGCGCCCAAGGTCTCCGGGCACATGTAGAGTTCGCCACTGTGCTCGAACAGAGCCGGGAACGACAGATGGAAGGGCTCGTCGAGCGCGACACCCACCCGCTCGGCATCCTTGTCGCCCAGCATGAACACGGAGATGACTGCCTTGTTTTCCGTATAGGAGTATTCCTCCACGAAGCAGAAGTGCGCACCGTTCCGCTCGATCACGAACGGGTCGGCCAGGAAGGTCCCGGGTGGTGCAGGCAGCTCCCTGCCCCGGCGCAGGACGGCATTTCGCCAGTCCCTGCGGACGTACGCCACAGCCCAGTCGGATCTCAGCCCGAGCAGGCGGCGGCCGCCTCGGACGGCGACCAGGCGGGTTTGGCGTGCGGCATAGCGGAGCTGGTCCGCAAGTCCGGGCGTCCGCAGCAGGGGACCGGAATAGGGCGTTGCCGGCAGTGGCTCGGGGAGCGTACGCTCCTGCGCCAGCCGGGACAGCACCTCTTTGAGATGGGGGGCTGACCGCTGGACGATGTTGCGGCGGTTGGCCGCGAAATAGCGTTCGGTCGGATAGTTTCCGCGGGCCAGCACATGCCCGCCGTCGAGCTCCTCGGTGAGCTGCTGGATCACGAAACCGGTGCTCGGCCACCGTTTCTGGACTTCCCAGAACCCGGGCGGACCACCCCGGTTGACGCGATTGTCACCGTGATGGAACGAAAGGATGCCGAAGGGTGTCGCGGTGAGGATATCGCCCTTGAGGATGCCGGTGCCGCATCTGATGAGCACATCGATCCCGGCGTCGCGGATCGCAGCGATGTCCTCGTCGGGGAAGCGATAGACATAACCGGATCCCGACACCTGCGGGCTGAACACGAGCTGGTGGGGGATGTCCCCGGTGAGGTCCACATCCTGGGCGGCCAGCCCCTGTGCCTTGAGAGCCCGTGACTCGAGGAGGGTCAGGACGCGGAAACTCACTCGCGACGCAGTCCCGAGCACGCCGTGCTTCCGGACGATCCGTTTGATCGGATCGAGGCGGCCTGCGTCCGGGTCGCGGGGGGCCGGGTGCAGCAGCAGGTGGGAGACCTCCATGTCGTCGCGGCGCCGAGCCCACCGGACCAGCTCCGCGATCTCGGGAGCCAGCCACGTGTCGTCGTTGAGCAGTCCGATTCTCAGCTTGGCCGCCGCCATCGATCCTCCTGGAGTCGCGCCACCATGGTTGAAGGGACGCCTTGTGAGCCAAGACTGCGCGGCATGAGAGGCAAGGGGAAACGCGCCCGCTGGAAGATATGGCTGGCGATCAGCCTGGTCGTCGTTGCCGGGGTGTTGAGTGTTTTGGCGCTCCAGAAGTCCTCCGGTGCTTTCTCCAAGCCTCCGACGCAGATCTATGCGGTGGGTGACTCCATTACGGAGGGGGATTCCGCGAACTTTCTTGAGGGCGAATACGGTGCGCGCTCCTGGGTGAACTATGTCGATCCCCAGATCGTCGTGACGGGAGGCTGGGCGCGGGGCGGGGCCACCACCGACGACATGGCGGAGAACGTCGTTCCGGCACCGGAAGCGAACACATTGGTGCTCTTGGCCGGTTCCAACGATCTGGCCACGGACGTGCCCTTCGAAACCACCAGAGCGAACCTCGAACGGATCGTGGCGACGGTCGGCGTTGACGAAGTCGTCCTCTCGGCGATTCCCCCACGGGACATGGATCCGCAGGGAGTCGTGCAGTTCAACCAACAACTGAAGGGCGTGGCGCAGGCCAACGACTGGCGGTTCGTCGATCCACTGGACGGGGTCCGTGAGGGGGACCGCTACGCCAGAGGCATGACCGAGGACGGGATCCATCCCACACCAGCCGGGGCCGAGCGACTGGGACAGAATCTCAGCAAAGCTCTCCTGTGACCTGCCACGGGTGAGGTTCTGGGCGGCGGGAGATCAGGCTGCCGGGCGTTGCCCCCGCCTGCTCCACCACCACGCGGCGCTGCCGGCAACCACGACTGCGAGCGCTCCTGCCCCCGCTGCCAGCAGGCCAAGGCGACCCGACGGTTCCGAGTTCGTCGGGGCCGGAGCGGGTGCGCCCTTGGCATGGGGTCCGACGCTGGCCGGGTTCAACACCTGCATCCCCGGAATGCGGTTGAGTCTGGAACCTTCGGGGACGGCATAGCCGGCCGGGTCCTCGCCGATAACGATGGAAGCGGCAGGCACCACACGATTGTCGCGCTGGGTCACGCCGCCCCGCGTCGCCTCTTCCACCGAGATGGAACCGGAATCGATCAGCGCATTGGCGGTGACCGTGTTGTATTTCTGCTCCTGGGGATCGTCCTCCAGGATGGTGGCGAGGTTGGGATATTTCGCCCAGGCCTGGGACTTGTAGGGCACTTTGTGCAGGCGCTGCTCCAACTCGCCACCCGGACCGGAGATTGCCCTGGACCAGTTGCCGACATAGACCGGTCGCTCGGTGCGCACTAGAACGTTGCTGGTGATGTCGTTGTCGCGGCCGTTGTGCTGGACACCGACGGCCGAGTCGACGATGAGGTTTTGCCGGACAGTGGTGCCCGACATCATGTCGTCGAGATAGACGGCCGGCACGTCATGGGCTCCCGGTCCCACGCGGGCAAAGATGTTGTGAGCGATCACGTTGCCCCGCTCGGTCCAGTCCCGGCCACCGTGCAGCGCTCCCGAATCGGAGGCGTCGAGGACCACGTCGTGCACATAGTTGTGTTCGATGCGGTGGTCGTTGCCGCGAAGCTGGATCGCCAGATGGGGCGCGTTGAACACCTCGTTGTTGCGGGCGATGTTGCCGACGCCCGCGAGGGTGATGCCCGGGGAATAGCGCGGATAGGTCTCGGAGAACTGATCGATGGTGTTGTTGGACACGAGGTTGTTGCCCGGCGTCAGGGAATCCCTGTCACCACCGGACATCGTGATGCCGCCACGACCGACACGGGAGATGCGGACGGAATCGACGACGGAATCGGCGACATCGGTGAAGTGAATTGCCGTGAGCCCCAGGTTGGTGAATGTGCCGCCGTGGATCTCGATGGCGCGACCACCGGTGAAACGCATCCCGTCGCCCCGTGTTTCGCTCAGATGCAGTCCCTCGAAGCGGACGTGCGACACCCCCTCGCCGACGATGAGCGGCTCGGTCGCAACGGTGAGGGAGAGCGGGTCACCCGTGGGCAGGAAATACATCAACCCGGAGGCTTCGTCCACATAGAATTCATCCGGCTGGTTGAGTGCCTCGAGCACATGGCGAAAGTAGAACGGCTGTCCCGCACGAGAGCCGAACTCCGCCGGTGTGTCCAGCGTGATCGTGGCATTGGCCGGGTCGAGGGAGATGACGCGCTGCAGCTGATAGGCCCAGTCGAAGCCCGGATAGCCCTCCGCCCACAGGTCACTGCTGGGCGCCCAGGTGAACGGCGTCCGATCGTCGATCCGCCACACCGGGTTGTCCCCATCTGCGTGCACGGCTGCAATCCTGAGCTCCGATCCCCGGTCGGGATAGCGGGCGTCATGCCCCATGGAATCGCCCTGAACGGGCTGGACACCGGTCGGCCTGTCGGCGCCGGTCACCTGTGGCGCACGGTTCACGGGGTCGCTGATGCCGAGTTCCCCAAGGTCGATCTGGCGTACGCGATCACGCACGCTGGGGTCAAGCCGCGCCTTCACCGCAGGATCTGTGACCGTACCAACGGCACCTTCCGGAACAGACCGTGACCCGGATAGCATAGCTCCGGGATTGGCGCGATAGACAATCGGGGCTTCAGCGGTGCCACTGTCCGAGGAATCGAGACGAAACGATCCGCCGAACTCGAATCGGCCCGCTTCCAACTCGACGACAACGGGCTGGGTCCGATCCTTTCGTGCACGCACCATGTCGCGTGCCGCTGTCAGCGTGCGCAGGGGGCGGAGCTTGGTTCCCGGTCCGTAATCATCACCGGTGGGGGAGACATGGATCGTCAATGGCTGCGGGGCCGCGCGCGCTTGTTGTGGAAGAGCGCTGATCAACAGAAGCAGAATCAAGGCCAGCAGGCCGTGCAGCCGCATGCGTCTCCTCGATCGTCGGTGTCCTGGGCGGAAAGGGCGACCCAACCGTCTCGTGACAGGGCGCCGGCAGTGGCCAGCGAGCTCATCCGTTTCCGGTGCGGTCGCTGAGTTCGGACCGATCCCCAGCATAGGGAGCAAACGATGTTTCCTTCGAACACGCCGACATCCGGGGATTTTCGCATAGGGGCGCGGCATTGCTAGCGTCCGAATCACTCCCGTTCAAGAGCGACTGCGAGACCATCGTGACCCTGTCCACTTCGCCGGTTCGGCGCGCTGTTCCGCGTCGGAAGCTTCCGAAGTGGGGAAGCGGAATTATAGCCGGGCCGGCAGTGTTCTTCGCGTGTCACGCCCTTGCCCGTCTCCTCGGGGCACGCTTCGACAACAGTCCACGCGAAGTGTTTTGGCAGTTCATTCCCCGGACTGAGCTGTCCGCGGATCCCCTTGGCAGCATTTGGTTCTTCCACGCGCAGCCTCCTGCGGTCAACCTGCCCTTCGTCGTCACCGACCGATTGGGGGCAGCGGGCGTGCTGACGCTCGAGGTGCTGCTGGTGCTCACTGGCCTGGCAACGGTGCTGCTGGTGGGGGACATCGTCCGGGTCTGGACGGCGAGCCGGCGCACCGCGGTGCTGACGGCGGTGATCGCGGGCGCACTGCCGTCGACGACACTGTTCGGTCTCTGGCTCTATCCCACGTTGCCCATCGCCCTGCTGCTCCTGGTGACCATTTGGGGCATAACGAGAGGCGTTGTCCTGCAGACGCGCTGGCCCCTGATTCTCTCGGCCTTCGCGATCACCGGGCTCTTCCTGGTGCGGGCGACCGTGATCTGGCCGTTGGCGATTGCCTGGCTGGGAGTGGTGGCCTGGGCGGCCTGGCGGCAGGGGGGTGCGAGGAGGCGTACCGTCACGATCCCCCTCGCGACCTGCCTGGCCGTGATCGTGGTGTTCACGATCAAGAACGTCGTCCTGTTCGGTTCCCCCACACAGTCGTCGTGGGCGAAGGAGAACTATGCCAACGTCATGCTCAACGTCCTGACCGACGCGGAGGAAGCTGCGCTGGCCGCGCAGGATCCCTGCTTCGCCGAACTGGTGCAGGTGGGGGCGTTCGCACCGGTCGAGGACTATCCGGTGTGTCTGGCGGAGGCGCCGCATCGGGGACCGAGCAACCGCTCGGCCGTGTTGGATGAAAGCCGTTGGCAGAACGGACGGGTGAACTACAACCATCGTGACCGGTTGGCGTTGTCCGAGCGATGGGGCGACCTCGTGGCACACGGCGTGCGCGACTCGCCGGCCGCCGTTCTGCGGGTGCTAGCGCCTGTGCAGGTCAACGGCAACCATGAGTGGGGCAGTCCCGTTCTCCTCCTCGGACCGAGCACGCGTTATGTCTTCGTCCGGGAGAACGTGGCAGCACTGGACACGGCCGGCGTCATCTGGATGGCCGCTTTCTCAATGCTCCCGCCGATCGCGGCCCTCGCCTGGGTGATCGGGACTCTCCGACTGCTGGCGGGTCGCGGATGGCGGCATTCGGCGGGACGGGCCTATTTGGCCGCCAGCGCGCTCGTGGCGACTCTCTCCGGGGCTTATCTGCTCTTGGAGTTCGGTGAGAACCAGCGTTTCCAGGTGGAGGTGTTGTACGCCTGGCTCGCGCTGGGGGTGACTGCTGCCCATTGGGGTCTCCGCGATCGCACCTGGAGGGGACGCCGGAGTCGAGACGGCCTGGCCGAGCAGGCTCGTCGAGTACGCTGACACGGGCTTCGGCAATGCCGTCGGGATCGACCGGATGGGACATGGTGACAACGAGGAGTGACATGGGACAACGGCCAGCAATCGGGCGTCGCCGGCTGATCGCGGCGATCGCGGCGGCACCGCTCATCGGCCTGACAGCCTGCGGAACGGCCCCCCAACCAACCGAACAACAACCGGCTGAGCCGACCGCCAAGACGCTTTATGTGGTGGGGGACTCGCTCACCGAGGGCAACTCCCCGGATTTCTCCAACCTGCAGTTCGGTGAGTGGTCCTGGGTTGACCATCTCGATCCCCGGCTCACCGTGGTCGGAGGCTGGGCGAAGGGCGGGGCCACGACCCAGGACATGGCAGGGGGCGTGACCCGTTCGGATGCCGACGTGCTCGTCATGTTGGCGGGCACCAACGACACGTCCCTGACGTTCGACCAGACGTCGGCCAACCTGGAGAGCATCGTCGAGACGGTCGGTGCGCCACGGGTCGTCCTCTCGACCCTGACGCCGCGGGACGACAACCCCCAGCGCAACGTGGACTTCAGCGCCCAATTGGCCGATCTCGCCCAGCGCAACGGGTGGACGCTGATCGACCCCATGGGCGGAGTGCGCGACGGTGACCGCTTTAAGCCAGAGATGACGTCCGATGGCATTCATCTGACACCGGCCGGTGCGGCTGAACTCGGTCGGGCCTTCTCGGCAGAGCTTCTCGCGCTGCCGTGAGGGACGAGCCTCGTCGCGTCGGGAGTCGCTATCTCGCGGAATCGCTCATCGGCCGCGGCGGCATGGGGGAGGTCTGGCGCGGACACGACGTGCGGGACCAGCGGCCGGTGGCGGTGAAGTTCCTCCGCCCCGATCTCGTCGCCCAGGACGACTTCGTCGTCCGGTTCTTGCGGGAGGCGCGGATTCTCAAGGGCCTTGACGATCCGCGGCTGGTCGGTATCACGGACTTCGTGGCCGAGGGCTCGTCGCTCGCGATCGTGATGGATCTCGTGCTCGGCCGGGACGTGGCCTCCGTGCTCGCCCAGCGGGGATCGGTCACTCTGGATTCGGCGGTGCAGCTCCTGGACGAAGTGCTGCAGGGGCTGGCAGCGGTCCACGACGCCAACGTCGTCCACGGTGATCTCAAACCCGCGAACCTGCTGTTGCCCGATGACGGCCGCCCGCTGGTGCGGATCGCGGACTTCGGGATTGCACGCATGCTGGAGGATGCGGCCACCGGGGGCGGCACCTCCCAGGTTCTTGGTTCCCCTGCCTATATGGCGCCGGAACTTGCTCTGGGCAATCGCCCGGATCGGGCGAGCGACCTGTATGCGGTCGGCATCCTCGCCTATGAGTTGCTGACCGGTGCGCCACCCTTCCACGGGGGCAACCCCATGAGCGTGCTCTATCGACACACCCACGCGGCACCGGAACGTCCCCCCGGTCTCTCGGACGAATTGTGGGGGTGGATCTCCCACCTGCTCGCGAAGGATCCCGCCGCTCGCCCACAGGACGCCCGCCGCGCACTCGATCTGCTGCGCGCGGCCACGGCCGACCACGTGGGCACCCAGGCCGTGGACGCTGATGGGCTGGCAGCGC
Source organism: Propionibacterium sp. (assembly GCA_012839035.1). Classification (GTDB taxonomy): domain Bacteria; phylum Actinomycetota; class Actinomycetes; order Propionibacteriales; family Propionibacteriaceae; genus Enemella. Next base: position 27,549 of record DUOB01000131.1, on the reverse strand, counting down.
ACCTCAACCCTCCGGCCCCTGCGGGCGGGACACGCGTCCTGCCGGTGCCATCCGGAACACAGGTGCTCCCGAGCCCGGCGCAACCGGTCCGCCCTGCTCAGCTCCCCGCGCAGGCGCCCGGGCGGACCCGGCGGAGTCGCCTCACCGGCGCGGTGATCGGGCTGCTGACGCTCGTTGTCCTCGTCCAGGGTGTTCTCCTTGCCCGGGGACTCCTGCAGCCCACGGACCCGGCTGCCGCTGCCCCGGAATCGACCCCCGGAGAGGTCGGCGTACCCGCGACCCCCACGCCCACCGCTGACCGGACTCCCGGAGTCCGAAGGACGGCCGGTCCGCTCCCCAACGTGACCGGCATGCACGTAACGAGCGCGCAGGACACGCTGGCGTCCTATGGCTATGCAGTCCACCTGCGGGAGCAGATCGACGACAGCAAGGCGGACGGCGAAGTCGTGGGACAGGAACCCGGGGCCGGTGGCCAGCCGACCGACGGAAGCGTCGTGCTGACGGTCTCCCGCCGTTCGAGCATCGTGTGGCTCGCGGAAATCAACCCGAGCCAGGGCAGGGCTGCGGCCACGCGTGTGGATCTCGACAACCGGTCATTCGCGCATGGCGTCCTCCTCGAACCCGCCTGTGCGGAACCCGCCGGGGTGACCTATTCGCTCAACCGGCGCTATGACCGTCTGACCACCGTGCTTGCGGTGGCCTCACCCGACAGCGAGGAGACCGCACTCAGTTATCGGATGACCGTTGACGGTCGCGATGTCGGCTCCGGGGACATCAACGCCGGGGACGGGCAGCAGGTGCAGGTCAACCTCGACGGAGGCGGCACGTTGCGTATCGAAGCCGCAGCGAAGTCGGGTTCCTGCGGTTCCGCCCGGCTGGCGCTGGGCGACCCGATGCTCAAGGGGCTGCCGGACTGACCCCGACCGGCGTCTAGGTTCCTGCCGTGCACACACGTTCCCGATCCCTGTCCCGCAGACCGCCGTGGTGGGGGTGGCTCCTCATCGGCCTGGGATCCGCCGGCCTGGCGGTCACTCTCCTGGGCCTGATCGCCGGCGCCTGGCTGTTCGCAGGGTCGCTGCCGAAGAAGACGGACAATGCGACCTGTACGCAGCGCTTGGGCGCCGAATGCGAGGACATCACCCCGGAGGCGATCGGGAAAACCCTGCAGATGACCCTCCCGCCCGGAACGATCGTCGAGTTCTCGCTCTATGAGAGCTTCCAGGACTGGCATCTCGAGACCATCTTCGTGGTGCCGGCCGATCAGGTCACCGTCTGGGAGGAATCCCTGAGCGGTTACGACGAACCCACGTCGGTGGGGTGCCGCAAACTTGAGGATCGCGGGACCGATCGCCGGTGTGCCGAGGCTGGATCGCTCGAGGAACAGCCCTATCGGCGATATACACGGGTCACGCAGGACGACGGGTCGGTGGCGGTCTGGGGCGAGGCATTCACGACGTGACGTCACCGTGTGGCTCGAACGGCGACCGGGATGGGCGCGTACGCTGAACTTCTCGAACCGGGGCTGTCGGAGGAGTTGGCTAGGGTTGCCCGGTGACCTCCACCCCTGACCATCGCGCCGTGTTGACCCGTGCCGTCGAGCAATTGAGGGGCAGCGAACGTCCTGGTCAGGTGGCGATGGCCGATGCGGTCGCCGAGTCGCTGGCCACCGGTCAGCACCTGCTCGTGCAGGCCGGCACCGGAACCGGCAAATCCCTCGGCTATCTCGCGCCCGCGCTCATGCGTGCCGCCGGAGCATCCGAGCGCGTGGTGGTGGCGACCGCGACCCTGGCGCTACAGGCGCAGTTGGCCACGACCGACATTCCTCGGGCGCTCGACGCCGTGGAACAGGTGCTCGGACGACGGCCCCGGACGGCGATTCTCAAGGGCCGGTCGAACTATGCCTGTCTGCTGCGGATTCGTGATCAGGCCGCGGAGGACCAAGACACTCTGCTGGGGTCCACGGAGGTCGTCGAGGCCATGCGTGCGACCGCGCAGTCACCCGACTCGATGGTCGGTGCCGAGGTCGTGGCGCTGCGGGAGTGGGCGGAAACCCAGGCTGAGGACAAGGGACTGGCCGATCGGGACGACGCACCCTCCCACACGGCCAAGGCCTGGGCGCAGGTGTCGGTCCCGGTGCGGGAGTGCATCGGCGCCCAGCGCTGCCCCTATGGCGAGGAGTGTTTCGTCGAGAAGTCCCGTGAGGTCGCGCGCGCTGCCGACCTCGTGGTGACCAACCACGCGCTGCTCGCGATCGATGCCATGCACGGGGGCACCGCTCTGCCCGAGCACGATCACGTGATCATCGACGAGGCCCACGAGCTGGTTGCCCGAGTGACCGGAGCGGCGTCGGCAGAGCTGTCGCCACAGCAGGTGGAGCGGATCGCCAAACGCGCGCTGCCGTGGCTGTCCGACGAGCTCGGACTCGAGTTCCTCGAGATGGGCGATGTGCTCCGCGAGGCTCTCGATGCGGCTCCTCTCGAACAGGTCCCGGGGCCGGACGCCCCGGTCGTCCGCGCCTTCGAGCAGCTCCGTGACGTGACGCGCAAGGTCGTGAGCGCCATGGGCGGCAAGGAGTCCGACAACGAGGAACGGCAGGCCCAGGCGGCGGTGAAAGAGGTCTTCGATGTGGCCGAGCGCATGGCTGCGCTCGGGGACTTCGACGTGGTCTATGTCGCCGAACGTGATCGGATGGGCCGTGAAGTTCGAGTAGCGCCCCTCAGCGTGGCGGGCCTCATGCGGGAAAAGGTGCTGAATCACGTCACGACGATCCTGACGTCGGCCACTCTCCGGATCGGTGGGGATTTCGAGGTCGCAGCAGGAAATGTGGGGCTGCGACGGGAGGAACGCCGCGAGCTTCCGTCCCCGCCCGCGGAGGACGAGGAGCTGACGTGGCGGGGCATCGACGTGGGGTCGCCCTTCCACTATGCACAACAGGGGATTCTCTACATCACCCGTGACCTGCCCCGTCCCGGCCGCGACGGAATTTCCGATGCGGTGCTGGAGGAGATCGCAGAGCTCGTCTGGGCAGCCGGTGGGCGTACGCTGGGCTTGTTCGCCTCCACCAGATCGGCCGAGCTTGCGGCCCGGCACGTGCGGGAGAATCTCAAGCAGCACACGGTGCTGTGTCAGGGAGAGGCTCAACTGTCCGAGCTGACGCGGCGCTTCATAGCCGAGCCGCAGACGAGCCTGTTCGGCACCATGTCGCTGTGGCAGGGGATTGATGTGCCGGGTGACACCTGTCGGCTCGTCATCATCGACAAGATCCCGTTTCCTCGTCCCGACGACCCCCTGATGCAGGCCCGGCAACGGGCGGTGGCGGAAGCAGGGGGCAATGGCTTCATGGCGGTGGCGGCCGGCCATGCGGCTCTGCTCCTGGCCCAGGGCTCGGGCCGTCTCATCCGGCGCTCGACCGACCGCGGCGTCGTGGCCGTGCTGGATCCCAGGCTCGGCACCGCACGCTACGGATCGTTCCTGCGCGCCGGCATGCCTCCCATGTGGCAGACAAATGATCGTGAAGTGGTGATCCAAGCCCTGCGCCGGCTGGACGCGAACGCGCCCTGAGCCCGGGCCGGCACCACAGCCGCGCCGAGCCTGGTCAGACGCGGCGCAGGACCGCGACGACCTTGCCGAGGATGGTCGCCTCGTTGCCGTCGATCGGGTCATAGGCCGGGTTGTGCGGCATCAGCCAGACTTGGCGCCCTGTCTGCTTGAACGTCTTCACCGTCGCCTCGTTGTCCAGGAGTGCGGCGACCATCTCGCCGTTGCTGGCGGTGGGCTGCTGCCGGATGACAACCCAGTCTCCGTCACAGATGGCTGCGTCCACCATCGAATCGCCCCGTACCTCCAACAGGAACAGATTGCCCTCGCCCACGAGTTGCTTGGGCAAGGGAAAAACGTCCTCCACGCGCTCTTCGGCAAGGATCGGCCCGCCCGCGGCGATCCGACCCAGCACCGGCACGGGAATGGCTTCGGGGAAGGCATCGCCGATTCCTGTCTCGTCGACAGTTGCGGTGGCCTGTTGCGCGCGGTTGTCGGCACCCGCGGTGTCGGGAAGCAGGACCTCCAGAGCTCGTGGCCGGTTGGGATCCCGGCGCAGGAAACCCTTGCTCTCGAGCACCTTGAGCTGGTGCGACACCGAGGACGAGCTGGCCAGGCCGACCTGCTCGCACATCTCCCGGATGCTCGGGGGATAGCCCCGCGACTCGACGGCGTCCTTGATGACCTGAAGGATGTGCCGCTGACGAGGCGTGAGCCCGTGAGCATCGCGGGGTCCGTCGGGCAACTCCGAGACCGTCCCCCCTGCGGCGACGATCTGGGCTTCGACCTCGGCCTTGCTCGGGCGTCCCCGACGTCGAGGGGGAGTGGGAGTGTCTGCACTTTCTGCCATGGCCCCAAACATACGCGGATCTGTCGCGTGATTGAAACATTTGTTCGAACTCCTTCCTGCGTGTCGGCCGGCTTCGGCGTGGATCCGGGAGCGCTCGCGGATCAGGACCGAAAAGTGTCGGACCTGCCTGATGGGCTTGTGGGTGTCGAGGGAAACGGCTCGGGGGCAATCTCTGAATAGGGGTTGTGTTCGATTCTGAACTGCGCGAGACTGTCGTTCGAACAAAGGTTCGATGATGGTGAGGAGGGGTTGTGAGCACTTTGACGGAAGCCTGGCTGGCGGATGGTGCTGTGCGCCGGGGTGACCTGCGGGATGGGCCGCAAGAGAAGGTTCGTCGTCGTCCGCGCACCGCGCCGGTTGGGCGGATGGTGCAGCCCGAGCGGCAGGGGCGGCCGCTCGGTGCTCGCGGCCCGGAGGTGACCGGCGCGCGTCCGTCGGGAGGGGTGCCGCCGGCGGAGACCGAGTTGACGATTCAGCTCACGGACCGCGGGGTGGCCCTTGTGATGGGATTCATCGTTGCTCTGGTGCTGGCTGCTTTGGTGTGCATCGGGGTCACTGCGGTGCGGGTGACGTCCGAACCCGTCGCGGAGGTGGGTGCCGTCGCGGTCAATGCACCTGCGCCCTGGCGAGCGGGATAATGGCCGGATGGGACGGAGGGCTGGAGCGGTCGCAACTCAATCCGGGGGTGCCGGGCGGGGGAGCGGTCTTGCCCGGCTGGGGTGGCTCTCGCTTCTGGGGGGCGCCTGCGTCGCTGCGGGTGGCGCTTATGTGAGCAGCGGCCGCGGCCTGCCATGTCTTTTCCTGGCGGCGACGGGGTGGCTGTGTCCTTTGTGTGGGAGCTCGCGGATGGGCGAAGCCTTGCTGCACGGCGATATTGGTGCAGCTTGGAACTTCAATCCCTATGTGTTTTCCGTCGGCGTAGTGCTGGCCGCGGTGTGGATGTGGACCGCCGTTCGCGTGTGGCTCGGGCGCCCCGCGGGCCTGCCGGGGCCACTGGCCATCGTCGAGTCCTGGTCGCCCACTGGCATCGTCCTGGCACTGGTTCTGCCGGGGATCGTTTTCATGGTGCTGCGGAACCTCCTCTGACCGGCGCGCGAGATCGCCCGAGGTTTTCTGACTCCGGCGTGTCGCGGCGCCGTGCCTTGTCGGAAAGGGATTGCCCTCGGGGGTGTGTGCTCGGGTCCTCCCGCACCCACTTGCTCTTGTGGGCGGGGGCGTCTAGTGTTCCTATATCTAGTAGTTACAACCTTGTTTTTAATCCACAGGTTGTGGTTTCTATCCACAGGCTGTCCACAAGGACCACACAGGCTTGTCCCCAGGAATATCCCCGGGGGCGAGGGTTGTGGTCCGCTCCAACCCCTTTCCGGGAGGTGAAATCACATGCGTTGCCCCTATTGCCGACACCATGACTCGAGGGTGCTCGACTCGCGTTCGGTGGACGACGGCGCTGGGATCCGACGACGACGTCAGTGCCACGCTTGTGAGCGCCGATTCACCACCATCGAGCAGATGCAGATCGTCGTGGTCAAGCGATCCGGTGTGGTCGAACAGTTCAACCGGGAGAAGGTCATCACCGGTGTTCGCAAGGCCTGCAAGGGCCGCCCGGTGTCCGAGGAACAGCTCGCGCGTCTCGGACAGGCCGTCGAGGAAACGCTGCGGGCCTCGGGTCATTCCGAGATTCCGTCGGAGGAGGTCGGCGTTGCCATCCTCCAGCCGCTGCGAACGCTCGACGAGGTGGCTTATCTGCGGTTCGCCAGCGTCTACAAGCAATACGAATCCGTGGATGACTTCGAAGCGGAGATCACCAGACTTCGACAAGAGGCCGCAGCAGTCGCCGATTGAGCCATGGCGCACCAGGCCCACTGACAACAACACCCGCTCCACCCAGCGTCCGAGGACGCCATCAACCCGAGAGGACCGCAATGACCGAGACCGCGCGCTCCAGCCGAAAGACCGGCAAGGCCCGCACCGGCCTGACGATCGACCGCGTCTTCACCACCGACGGAGTTCACCCCTATGACGAGGTGGTCTGGGAACGACGGGACATCGTCCAGACGAACTGGAAGACCGGCGAGAACGTTTTCGAACAGCGTGGGGTCGAGTTCCCCGACTTCTGGTCGGTCAACGCGTCGACGATCGTCACCACGAAGTATTTCCGCGGCGCGCTGGGCACCGAGGCTCGCGAACAGGGCCTGAAGCAGTTGATCGACCGGGTGGTGAAGACCTATCGCACCGCTGGCCAGGAGCACGGATATTTCGCGACCGACGCGGATGCGGAGATCTTCGAGCACGAACTGACCTGGATGCTCCTGCACCAGGTGTTCAGCTTCAACTCGCCGGTGTGGTTCAACGTCGGCACCAAGAGCCCGCAGCAGGTGAGCGCCTGTTTCATTCTCTCGGTCGATGACTCGATGGAATCGATCCTCAACTGGTACAAGGAGGAGGGCTTCATCTTCAAGGGCGGGTCCGGTGCGGGGCTCAACCTCTCGCGCATTCGGTCGTCCAAGGAACTGCTCTCGTCCGGTGGCACGGCCTCCGGGCCGGTCTCCTTCATGCGGGGCGCCGACGCGTCCGCCGGCACGATCAAGTCGGGTGGAGCGACCCGGCGCGCCGCCAAGATGGTGGTGCTCGACGTAGACCATCCCGACATCGAGGAGTTCGTCGAGACCAAGGCCCGGGAGGAGAACAAGATCCGGGCGCTGCGGGATGCCGGCTTCGATATGGATCTGGGTGGCAAGGACATCACGTCCGTGCAATACCAGAATGCGAACAACTCGGTCCGGGTCTCCGACGAGTTCATGCGTGCGGTCGAGGACGGGGGCGACTTCGCGCTGACCGCGCGTACGGACGGCCGGGTCGTCGAGCGTGTCGACGCTCGCGAGCTGTTCAACAAGATCGCCAAGGCCGCCTGGGAGTGCGCGGATCCCGGCCTGCAGTACGACGACACCATCAACGCCTGGCACACGAACCCCGAGACCGGCCGGATCACCGCATCCAATCCCTGCTCGGAGTACATGTCGCTCGACAACTCGTCCTGCAACCTGGCCAGCCTCAACCTGCTCAAGTTCCTGACTGATGAGGACCGCTTCGACGCCGCCCTGTTCACCAAGGCCGTCGAGTTGGTCATCACCGCGATGGACATCTCGATCTGCTTCGCGGACTTCCCGACCGAGTCGATCGGGGAGACGACCCGCGACTATCGCCAGTTGGGGATCGGGTACGCCAACCTGGGTGCCCTGCTGATGGCCAGTGGGCACGGCTATGACTCCGAAGGCGGCCGTTCGTTCGCCGCAGCGATCACGTCGCTCATGACCGGCACGTCCTATCGGCGGTCGGCCGAGCTCGCCGCGATCGTGGGCCCCTACAACGGGTACGCCCGCAACGCCGACGCCCACCAGCGGGTGATGCGCAAGCATCAGGCCGCGAACGATTCGCTGCGGACGCTCTCCGCGATCGACGGTGACGTGCACAAGCTCGCCACCAAGGAGTGGGATCAGGTCGTCAAGCTGGGTGCGAACAACGGTTTCCGCAACGCACAGGCGTCGGTGCTGGCACCGACCGGCACCATCGGTTTCATGATGGACTGCGACACCACCGGCATCGAGCCGGACTTCTCGCTGGTCAAGTTCAAGAAGCTCGTCGGTGGTGGCTCGATGCAGATCGTCAACCAGACGATTCCCCGTGCGCTCCGAAAGCTCGGGTATACGGCCGAGACGGTCGAGGCGATTGTGGAATACATCGCCGAACACGGCCATGTCATCGACGCACCGGGGTTGAAGACCGAGCACTACGAGGTGTTCGACACCGCGATGGGCGCCCGCGCCATCCGTCCGATGGGTCACGTGCGGATGATGGCGGCGGTGCAGCCGTTCCTGTCCGGGGCCATCTCCAAGACCGTCAACCTGCCGGAGACCGCAACGGTCGAGGACATCGCCGAGGTCTATCTCCAGGGCTGGAAGCTCGGGCTCAAGGCGCTCGCTGTCTATCGGGACAACTGCAAGGTGGGCCAGCCGCTCTCCGACGCCAAGAAGAAGGAAGAGAAGGCCGAGGCCCCCGTGCCGGCGGCCACGGACGAGTATCGTCCGCGGCGCAAGCGACTGCCCAAGAAGCGGCCGTCGATGACCACGTCGTTCACGGTCGGTGGGGCCGAGGGCTACCTCACCTCCGGGTCCTATCCGGACGACGGCCTGGGCGAGGTCTTCCTCAAGCTCGGCAAGCAGGGATCGACCCTTGCCGGTGTCATGGACGCGTTCTCGATCGCGGTGTCCATCGCGCTGCAGTACGGCGTCCCGCTCGACACCTATGTCCAGAAGTTCACGAACATGAAGTTCGAGCCTGCCGGCATGACCGATGACCCGGACATCCGGATGGCGCAATCGATCATCGACTATGTCTTCCGCCGTCTCGCCCTGGACTACCTGACGTTCGACGAACGTGCCGAGCTCGGCATCTATACGGCTGCGGAGCGCGCTCGGTATGTCGAGACAGGTTCCTATGTCGCGGAGGACGTCGAGGAGATCGAATCCGAGTCGCTCAGGAACGACGCCGGTGATGAGGTGGACACCGATCCGGGCGCACGGAACGGCAGCAGCCCCGGCGTGAACTCCGCTGCGGCAGGTCCTGAGGTCCACACGATCAAGCCACTTTCGTCGGGAGCGCATACTTCTGCGGAGCTGATGGAATCGCTGACGGGCAGCACCGTGGACGCGCCGCTGTGCTTCACCTGTGGCACGAAGATGCGGCCCAGTGGTTCCTGCTATGTCTGTGAGGGTTGCGGCGCGACCAGCGGCTGCAGCTGAGGTGTGATCGGGTTGCGAGCAGGAGTGCTCGCTGACGGTTGACGGACTGGGGGCGGAGCTTGGTGGCTTCGCCCCCAGTCCTTGTTGTTCAGTGGGACCATCCCGGTTACTTTCCAATTTCACAAGTGGAAAGTTATCATCTATACTTTCAAGTATGGAAAGTACTCGCGACGCGCTTCTCGGGGCTGAGCGTGCGGCAGCGGCCCCCTTCATCAACTATCCCGCCACGCCGTGGTGGCACCCACTGTTCATGGCGGTCATCCTCACGACCATGGCCACGGGCAGCGTCCTGACCAGCGAATTCGACCGGTCCTGGCTGGGCACTCTCCTGGCGCTGGGTGCGCTGGTGGTGGCGGGGATCTACATGGCCTTCTATCGACGGCGGTGGGGCACGTGGCCTCGGATGGCGGCCGCTCCTGCGGAGATCAAGGCGGCCTATCGGTGGTATCTGGTGGCAGTCGTCCTTGCCGTCGCCGTCATCGCACTCGCGTGGTTCGCCATCGGCTGGCCGGTCGGTCTCGCTGCCGTGTTCCTTTGTTCCCTCGTGCTGTATTCCTGCTACGAAGGCGTGATCTATCCTCGCGCGGCCGCTGAGGTCCGGAAGCGACTGGCATGAGCGCACCGCTGGTCGGACTCGATGCGGTGATCCATCCCCCCAAACGCCTCGCAGCGATGGCGTTGCTGGACGCCGCCGAACGCACCGACTTCGCCTTCCTGCGTGACCATCTCCAGATCTCTGACTCCGACCTGTCGAAACAGATGTCGGCGTTGCAGGCCGCGGGCTATCTCAAGATCCACAAGTCAGGGCGAGGGCGGGGCAGCAGCACGAGCTTCACGATCACCAAGACGGGGCGGATCGCCTATCACCGGCATCGCGAAGCGCTCACGGCGCTCCTCGGCGCCCAACTGTCCGAGTCGGAAGAGGCGTGACCGTCGCGTTCAGAGGCGGCCACGTGCCGGCCGGGCTCCGTCCAGCAGTCCCTCGAGCCAGCCGGCCACCGCCTCGTCGGCGTTCGTGTTCGGCAGGGTCTCGTCAGCGGCGGCCCGCGTCTCGGGCACCGCATTGCCCATTGCCACCCCGTGCCCGGCCCACGTGAGCATCTCCACGTCGTTGCGGGCGTCGCCGAACGCCACGACGTCCTCCGCCTTGATCTCCAGGCGTTCGCACAGTCGGGCCAGGCCTGTCGCCTTCGTCACTCCCTCGGCCGCCACTTCGAGGAAGGGTGCGCCGGAGAGGGTTGGCGTACAGCCCTCGACACGCAACCCCGCGACCGCGTCGAACAGCTCCGCAGGAGTGAGTTCCGCAGACCTGGCCACCACTTTCAGGCATGGTTCCGCCGCGAGCTCGGACAGGTCGCCGCGGCGCATCACGCGTGGCTGGATGGAGTGATCGCGGTGGACGCACAACTGCGCATATCCCTCTTCGGCCACAAAATCCCATCCGAAGTCCCGCACCACGGCGAACCGCGCCGAAGGGACTGCCGTACGCAGTCCTGTGAGCAGGGTGTGCACGACGTCGGGTTCGATGAGCACGCTGAACAGGGAACGGCTCTCGCCGAAGTGCCAGGCGTACGCCCCGTTGGCGCAGACTCCCCACGAGTCGAAGCCGGCCGGCTCTGCGATCCCGACCAGGCCGATGGGGGAGCGTGCCGTCACGGGGACGACGAGCACCCCGGCCGACCGCAGCTGGTCGAGCACCGCACGCGTCCGGGCACCGACTGTGGTGTCCGGACGCAACAGCGTGCCGTCAAGGTCAGTGGCCACCAGGCGAGGCAGGGTCACGTGAAACTGGCCTCCGGGGTGCCGGAGCCGAGTTTCACCGCAATGCCGATCGTGTTGGTTTGTTGGGTCGGCACCAACGTGCCCCGACGGCCGTTCTGAGTAGCGGTCGCGCGAATCTCGTTGGTCACCGGCACAGTTGCAGTGGCCGTCATCGTCGCACCGTTGAAGCGGAATTCGACGTCCTGGAACGGGTCGTTCTTGAGGGTATAGGTGATGCTCGACCGGTCGATGGTCAACCCTTGTTCCTCCCAGAGGATGAAGCGACAATTCTCCGGCTGTAGCTCTTTGACCTTCATGCAATCGTCGATGATGCGTCGCCCGGCCTCGATGCTGCGGGTGCGGCCTTCATCGCTGAGCACGGGTTCGGGTTCCCAATCGGTGTCGGAGGCTGTGGGCGCATCGAGCACGAACTCGGTGCGGTCCAGTCCGATCAGTGGGTTGGTCGATGTGACGGAATAGGAACCCGGGAAAAGGTTGTAGGCACCCGGAGGGACCGTGACCCCGTTGACGAGGCGATCCGGTCCGTTGAGGCCCAAGTTGACCGGGGCGGCGACCTGGTCGACCTTCCATTCCGCGCCCACCCTGCGGAGCGGCAGATCGATCGTCTGGGGGTCTTCCCCGAGGGAATAGCTCACGGTCGCCGTGCCGGTGTTCCAGACACCGGGGGTTTCCTCGGTGAGACGGGTCTCGTCGACGCCGACTCCCGTCAGAGCAGCCCGCTTGTTGGCCTCCATCAGCACGTCGCGGGTGAGGAGATCGTTGTTGCCTTCCGGGGTCTCTGCGGCAAACGTCAATGCCTTGTCCGCATCCGACTGTGCCAGTGCCTCGAAGAACGCCTCCGCAGTCGCTCCGGCGTCCGTCGCCTGGCGGCTTTCCTCAACCTTGCGCTGTTCCGCGGCGACGCGTGCCTCTTCCTCGGCCACCCGCTCCTGGTGGTTCCGGAAGAGAAGGATGCCGACGATGGCCAGAATGAGGGCGAGCAGGGCCGCGATGACGATCAGCACGATCTTTTTGGTGTTGCGGGGGCCCTTCGTGGGTGGTGGAGTGCCCGCTCCATGGAACTGCTGACCCCCGGGGGGTTGTCCCGTGGGATAGAGCTGCGTCGAATGCAGATCGAATCCGGGGTTCTGCTGCTGGGGCTGGTGGGGCCACGGCTGATGGGGCGGTCCACCGGGTCCACCGCCGTGCGGCCATTGAGGGGACGGGCCTCCGAAACCGGGTGGCTGGCTCATGGCGCTCCTTCCGAACGTGGCAGTCGCTTGACAACCGTAGGCTGTTTCTCGGTCATACGACCTCTGCCGACAAGTTCTTGGACTCTTGGGGGTTGGAGGACTAGGTTCACACAGGATCACGTCTCGACACCAAAGACAGGACCCGAGGTGCCCGAATACGACGACTTTGACCTCGATCGCAGTACTGCGCAGGCGTGGCGGAACTTCGAGGAGCGCCTCGCCGAGGTGGTTTCTGTGATGGATGACACCCAGGACCTCACGATCGGCTCCGTTGCGGTCACCACGACCGAGACGGTTCCGTTCGTCCGGTTCGCCGTGCGAAACCGGAATCTCGTTCGCCTCGAGGCAGCGAGCAACAGCGTGCTCGGGGAGAACTATCAGCTCGTGCAGCCCCAATTGGAGGCCTTCGACGCACAGGGCTGGCAATCGCCGGTTTCCGAAGGTGACCGGCCCACCCCGAACTTCTGGATCGAGGTGCCCCAGGAGGAATCGGACACGATCGCACGCTTGGCGATCATCGCGCTGCGGGACATTTATGGCATCCAACATCCGGTGTTCCTGGCGCCCGACCAGCTTGCGGAGATCCTCCAACCGGGTCCCCGGCCGCTGTCGGGACAGTCCGAATTCGATGCGGAGGACGTCATCGCCGTCGTGCCGGTCAACCCCGAGCACCTGGAGGACATGATCGAGGCGGAACTCGCCGAGATGTTCGGCCACTGCCCGCCCAGGGATTCCGAAGGCGATCTGGCGATCCGCGTGGGTTCGACGATGCTGTTCATCCGCGTCTCCGCCGATCACCGGGAGATCATCGTCTTCGCGCCGCTGGTGCACGACGTTGAGGGCCGGTCCCGGGCCATGGAGATCCTGTCGGATCTCAACACCGAGGTGCGGTTCATCAAGTTCCAGTTGATCCGCGACCGGGTCTTCGTCAGCCTCAGTGTCTTCGCCCATCCTTTCGTGCCGGCGCATTTGCTCCAGGCCGTGCGGATCATGAGTGAGATCGCCGACGAGATCGATGACGAGCTGGCCCGCCGCCTGCATGGCCGCACCACATTCGAAAGCTGACCGACCATGGGAGATTCTGTCGGCCCGGAAGCCCGCTTCGAGTCGCTGCCCGAGCCCGAGGCCATGGCGCTCCTGCGAACCCACGAGGTCGGAAGGGTCGCCTGGGAGACCGCTCAGGGGCCGGTGATCCTGCCGGTTGCCTATGCGTGGCAGGACGGCGTCGTGGGTTTCCGCACCGCCGACCGGGGGACGTTGGCGACCCTGGCGCAGCCCACGGAGGTGGCGTTCCAGATCGACGATTATGACGTCGGGACAGCGACCGGGTGGAGCGTGCTGATGACGGCAACCACCAGCCGGGAGACCGTCCCTGGAGCAGTGGCGCGTTGGCACGAGCTGCTCCCTGCGCCCTGGGCGCCCGGAGATCGTGACTGGGTGATCGTCCTGACGCCGGACAGCGTGAGCGGCCGCATCGTGGCCCGCGCCTGACTGGCGGGGGCTCCTGTCCAGATGTCAGTCGTGCGGTCTACGATCGGGCAAGAGGACTTCAGCGGAGAGGAAAGTCGATGACCGAGGACTCGAAGCGACGCAATCTGGTGGTTGTTGGAGTCGACGGCTCCGAGGACGGCCTGCGTGCTGTCGACTATGGAGTACGCGAGGCCAGGAGCCACGATGCTGACCTGCTGCTCGCCCATGCCGTGGATGATGCTGTGCTTGCCGGGGCCTGGGGTGTGGTCTATGACCCCAACCTGCTCGAAGAGGCCGGCGAGGAAGCCGCCCAGAGCGCCAAGCAGCGCGCCCTGTCCATGGATTTCCCGGCGGAGCGGTTGACCACGAAGATCTATATGGGCAATCCGGGTGCGGTGTTGACCCGGCTGTCGGAGACCGCGCGAACCCTGGTGGTGGGACGTCGTGCCTTGAGTGGTCTGGAACGACTGTTCGTCGGCTCGACCAGCGTTGGCGTGGCCGCCACCGCACACTGTCCGACGATCATGGTATCGGCGGCGAGCCATTTGCCGGAGACCGGGGGCATCGGGCTGATCGGTGTGGGTGTCCACACCGGGGAGCCGAGCCAGGAGTGCCTGGGTTATGCGTTCGCCGAGGCGGCCCATCGCGGTGCCCGGCTCGAGGTGATCCATGCCTTCAACCTGCCGACGAGCTTCTTCGCCGACCGTTCCCAGCGGGCCGAGCGCGAGGAAAGTCACGCCAAGGCAGCCGGGGAGGTGCTCGCCACCCTGGTTGGTCCCTTCGCCGAGCGCTATCCACAGGTGGAGGTCACACAGAAGGTCGTGGCGGCACACCCGGTGGATGAGCTCAACCGCCGCTCCGACGAGCTCGACCTGCTGGTGCTTGGTGTGCACGGCTCCGGTCTGCCGGTCCTCTCGCCGGGAGCGACCATCCGCGCAGTGATGGCTCACGGACACTGTCCCCTCGCGTTGGTGCGGGAGGGCAAGCACTGAACAACAGCATCGCGGAGGCTTTCGGAGGGCTGCTCGGGTTCGACCCCGACCTACCGATCAGCGCGCGCGCAGAGGACATCGCGCGGGCGGTCCGGGACCATCAGGTGGTGGTCGTCGCCGGTGAGACGGGCTCGGGCAAAACCACTCAGCTGCCGAAGATCTGTCTGCACCTCGGTCTGCGGCGGATCGCCCACACACAACCCCGGCGAATCGCTGCGCGCTCGGTCGCCGAACGGATCGCGGAGGAGACGGCCACCGACCTCGGCGACGAGATCGGCTATCAGGTCCGCTTCACCCGGAAGGCGGGGCGACAGACCAGGCTTCTCGTGATGACCGATGGCGTGCTGTTGGCCGAGATCAGCCACGACCGTGACCTGCGACGCTATGACTGCATCATCATCGACGAGGCGCACGAACGCAGTCTCAACATCGACTTTCTTCTCGGCTATCTCAAGCAGCTCCTGCCGCGACGTCCCGACCTCAAGGTCATCATCACCTCGGCGACGATCGACACCCAACGGTTTGCGCAGCATTTCGACGACTGTCCGATCATCGAGGTGTCGGGCCGGACCTATCCGGTGGAGATCCGCTATCGGCCGATCATCGAGGACGCGGCACCCGTGGACGATGAGGAGCTGCTGACCCAACCCGTCGTCGCCGAGGCCAGGGACCAGATCGACGCCATCTGTGCGGCGGTGCAGGAAGTGCGGACGCTGGGGCCCGGAGACATCCTGGTGTTCCTGTCGGGGGAGCGGGAGATCCGGGACACAGCGGAGGCCCTCGCCTCGATGAAGCTGCGACACACCGAGATCCTGCCGCTCTATGCCCGCCTGTCCGCCGCGGAACAGCACCGCGTGTTCACCCGGCACACCGGTCAGCGCATCGTGCTCGCCACCAACGTGGCGGAGACCTCGATCACGGTGCCGGGCATCCGTTATGTCATCGATCCGGGCACGGCTCGGATATCGCGCTATTCCTCGCGCACCAAGGTCCAGAGGTTGCCGATCGAACCGGTCTCCCGGGCGAGCGCCAACCAGCGGGCGGGTCGGTGCGGCCGGTTGGGTCCCGGCGTCTGCATCCGGCTGTTCAGCGAGGCCGACTTCCTCGCGCGTCCGGAGTTCACCGAGCCGGAGATCCTGCGCACCAATCTCGCATCGGTGATCCTCCAGATGGCCCATGCCGATCTCGGCGACATCGCGTCGTTCCCCTTCGTCGAGCCTCCCGACTCGGGACAGATCACCGACGGTCTTCGACTGCTGACCGAGCTGGGTGCGTTGAGATCGCAACCCGGCCGCCAGAGAGAAAGGGACACGGACCGGCGCGGACCCCGACTGACCAAGGTGGGGCACCAGCTGTCCCGCATTCCCCTGGACCCACGGATGGCCCGGATGCTCGTCGAGGCCGACCGCCGCGGATGTCTCCGAGAAGTCATGGTCATTGTCGCCGGCCTGACCATTCAGGACCCGCGCGAGCGGCCCACGGACCACCGGGAGAAGGCGGACGCCCTGCACCGCCGATTCTTCGCACCGATGGAGACGGGGCAGGAGGACGACAAGCCCATCCCGGACGGGTCGGACTTCATCGCCCTGCTGCGGCTCTGGGACTATGTGATGAGCCAGCGCAAAGCCCTGTCCGGCAACGCCTTCCGCCGGATGTGCCGCGACGAATTCCTCAATTTCCTTCGCATCCGGGAGTGGCAGGACCTGGTCGGCCAGTTGAAGGAGATCACCCGCGAGCTCAAGCTGACCCGCAATGCGGCGCCCGCCGATCATGCCGCAATCCACACCGCGATCCTGTCCGGGCTTCTCTCCCACATCGGGCTGGCGGAGCTCGAGGAACCCAAGCTTTCCGCTCGGCAGCGCGGATCGAAACGTCGCCGTCCGGGTCCACGGGAATATCTCGGGGCCCGCGGCAGCAAGTTCGCCATCAACCCGGGCTCGGCCGTGGCCAGGACACAACCACAGCTGGTGATGGCGGGGGAGCTCGTCGAGACGACCCGCCTGTGGGCGCGCACGGTCGCGGGGATCGAGGCGTCCTGGATCGAAGAAGTGGGTGGGCACCTGCTGCGGCGTACTCACTCGGAACCGCACTGGTCAGCCCGGAGAGGAGCGGTGGTCGCGAACGAGAAGGTCAGCCTGCTGGGCGTACCGATCATCGCCGGCCGTCCGGTCAACTATTCCCGGATCGACCCGCAGGCGGCCCGGGAGATCTTCATCCGCGCGGCTCTGGTCGAGGGGGACTGGCGCACGCGGCACCATTTCTATGGTCGGAACGTGGACGTACGCCGGGAGGCCGAAGCCCTCGAGGAAAGGTCCCGGCGGCGTGACATCGTGGTCGACGACCAGGTGATCTTCGACTTCTATGACGCCCGGATCCCGGCCGATGTGGTCTCCGTCCGGCATTTCGATGCCTGGTGGCGGGTCAAGCGACAATCCGACGACGCGTTTCTGGATCTCACGCTCGACGACCTGATCGCGACCGATGCCCCGGCTGCCGGTGACTTCCCCGACACATGGCAGATCGGGGATGCCGAACTGCCGATCAGCTATGTCTTCGATCTGGGCTCCGGTGCGGATGGCGTGAGCGTGGACCTCCAGCTCGCCGAGCTGAATCAGATCCCCGCGGAGCCCTTCGGTTGGCAGGTGCCCGGGTTGCGGCGCGAGCTGGCCACCGAGCTGATCCGCGGTCTGCCGAAGTCCATCCGCACCCGCTTCGTGCCGGCCCCTGATCATGCCCGGGCAGCACTCGAGTGGCTGGCCGACCGGGACGTACCCCACACGGAGGCTTTCCCGCAGGCACTCGGCCGGGCATTGCGCGCCCTGACCGGGGAAGTGGTCGATGAGCACGACTGGGACCCCGGGAAGCTCAACGACCATCTGCGGGTGACCTTCGTCATCCGGGACGCCGCCCGCAACAACCGGGAGGTCGGGCGTGGCAAGGACCTCGCCGACCTGCGTCGCCGCTTCGCCCCCGAGCTGACCGAGAAGCTGACGAAGGCGGCCGCCCGGCCGGGGCGTACCCGGGCGACGACTTGGACCTTCGGGACCATCCCGAACCAGCAGCGCGTCGGCGGCGGGATCGGCTATCCGGGGCTCGTCGACGAGGGCGATGCCGTGTCGGTGGTGGTCCACGACAACCCGGGCATCCGCGACCGGCGCCACGCACTGGGCGTACGCCGACTGGTCCAGCTCACGACCCCGGACCCGACGAAGTGGGTGGTTGCGCACCTGTCCAACACGGACAAGTTGGCGCTCGGGCACAGTCCGTACGCCGACGTACCCGCGCTGTTGGCCGACGCCAGGCTCAAGGCCGCGGGGGACCTCATTCCCACCGACGCCAGGATTCGCAGTGCGGCGGACTTCGACACGCTGCGTGAGCGCGTGCGGCAGGATCTGCCCGACCGGATGCGGTCCGTGGTCGCGCAGACGGCCGAGATCCTGCGCCGCGACCAGCAGGCCGCGCTCGCGGTCGCGGGGGTCGATGACCCCGAGATCGCCGACGACATCCGCGAGCACCGCGCCACCCTGATCTTCGACGGGTTCATCGCCGCGACCCCCGAGCCGTGGTTCGGTCAGCTGGCGAAATATCTGCATGCGATCGACGTCCGCGTCACAGCGCGCCGCGGCAACCCGCGCCGCGACGACGAGGCGCTGGGGGTGATCTGGCCGTTGGAGGGGGAGTACGCCGACTTGGTCGCCATGGCGCCGCCCGGCCCCCTGCCGAGTGAGGTCGCGGAGGTCGGGTGGCTGTTGGAGGAGCTCCGGGTGAGTTTGTTCGCCCAGAGCCTGGGCACGATCCGATCGGTGTCGGCGAAACGCGTTCGAACCGCGCTTGCTGGGGCGGCACAGTACATTGGGCGCCATGCTTGATCCCCGGCTGCTCTACTCGTTCAACCCCGCGTTGTGGGAGGACATGCGGGGGCGCCAACCGGTCCTGATCCACCTGCTCGAGGGCTACGTCGACGCCGGCCGGGTCGGGCAGACCGTGTCGGAGCACATCCTGGAGACGTGCGACTCCGAAATCCTGGTCGAGTTCGACCACGACCAGCTGCACGACTATCGCAGTCGCCGCCCGACGATGGTGTTCGACACCGATCAATGGAAGTCGAGCGAACAGTTCCTGCTCGCGATGCATCGCGTGATCGCCCCCACCGGCGAACACTTCGTGCTCCTCACCGGCCCTGAGCCCGACACCCAGTGGGAGCGTGCGACGGCCGCGGTGACCGGCCTCGTCCAGCGCCTCGGTGTGCGGTTGGCGGTCACGACGCAGGGTATCCCGACGGGCGTCCCGCACACGCGACCGAGCCTGATCACCGAATATGCGACGCGTCCCGAGCTGATCACCACCACCAACCCGGCCTGGGTCGGGCGGATCGAAGTGCCCGGCAGCTTCGGGTCCTACCTGGAGCTGCAGCTCGGTCGGATCGGGGTCGACGCGCTCGGCCTGGCCGTGAACGTGCCGCACTATCTGTCCCAGGCGCCGTTCTTCCAGGCGACGGTCGCCGCGATCCACCGCCTCAACGACGCGACCGGGCTGAGCCTGCCGCTCGGCGATCTCGCCGGCAAGGCCGAGACCAACCTGACCGAGATCGCCACGGAGGTGGCCACCTCGAGCGAGGTGCAGGAGGTCGTGGAGCAGCTGGAGCGGCAATACGACCAGGCCCGGGCGAGCAAGCCCGTCCCGACGGCCGACGAGATCGGCGCCGAACTCGAACGGTTCCTCGCCGAGCAGCAGGACAAGGACGACGGCGGCAAAGACGAACGGTAATCGATGCCTGTCGAGATCCTGCTGACCGTGAGGAGCCACCGATGAGCCTGTTGAGCCCCATGCCGGAGCTGCTGGACCTGCTCGATCTCGAGGAGATCGAGGTCGATTTGTTTCGCGGGCGGAACCCGCAGACCGACCGGCAGCGCGCCTTCGGCGGTCAGGTGCTGGCCCAGTCGCTGGTGGCCTGCGCACGCACGGTGCCCGAGGACCGGGCCGTGCACTCGATGCACGCCTATTTCCTGCGGCCCGGCAAGGCCAACAAGCCGATGATCTTCGACGTCGAGAACCTGCGCGATGGTCGCAGTTTCTCCAGTCGGCGGGTCCTCGTGCGCCAGGACGGCACTGTGGTGATGGGCATGTCGGCGTCGTTCCACATCGAGGAGGAGGGCCTGGAACACCAGGACGCGATGCCCGCGGCACCGCCGGCCGAGGAGTGCCCGAAGATGAGCGAGGTGATGGCGGGGCGCGGCGGCGCGCCCGCGGCGCTCTATGACCAGCTCTGGGGCGGTTATGACGTGCGCTGGGTGGGGTCCTCGGGACCGGACGGCGCGATCCCGGCCAAGGTCCACGGCTCGCACGTGCGGCTGTGGGTGCGGGCCAGTGGCGACCTGCCCGACGACCCCCACCTGCACGACGCCGTGCTGGCGTACCTCTCCGATCTCACGCTGCTGGGGGTGTCGACGGTGCCGCACGCGCCCCTGTTCGACAACCGGACCTTCCAGGCAGCGTCGATCGACCACGCGATGTGGTTCCACCGGCCGGTGCGGGCGAACGAGTGGTGGCTCTATGACCAGGTGTCGCCGATCGCGATCAACGCCCGCGGCTATTCGACGTCCCGGATCTTCCAGAACGGCCAGCTGGTGGCCTCGGCCACGCAGGAGGGGCTGATCCGCCCCGTGGGGCCGAAGAGCTGAGACACGGCCCCGGGCGCACTCCGGGCGCGGGACGATGGACCGTACTGCCAAGTAACGACCCCCGAGGACGATTGTGAGCCTGCTGAGCCCCATCCCCGAGTTGCTGGACCTGCTCGATCTCGAGGAGATCGAGGTCGACCTGTTCCGGGGTCGGAATCCGAGGACGGACCGGCAGCGTTCGTTCGGTGGTCAGGTGCTGGCCCAGGCGCTCATGGCGGTCGGCCGCACGGTCCCGGACGACCGTGTCGTGCATTCGATGCACGCCTATTTCCTGCGGCCCGGCAAGGCCAACAAGCCGATGATCTTCGATGTGGAGAACATCCGCGATGGCAAGAGTTTCTCGGCCCGTCGGGTCCTCGCACGTCAGGACGGCGCGCATGTGCTGGGTCTCACCGCTTCGTTCCACATCCGGGAACACGGTCTCGAACACCAGGATCCACCGCCCGACGTGCCGCCGCCCGAGGAATGCCGCAAGATGAGCGATGTCATGGCCACGCTCGGCGGTGCGCCGGCGCAGCTCTGGGAGAAGCAGTGGGGCGGCTACGACGTGCGCTGGGTCGGGTCCTCCGGCGCTGACGGCACGATCCCGACCAAGGCACACGGCGCCCATGCCCGCATCTGGGTGCGGGCCAATTCCCCGTTACCCGACAACCCGCACCTGCATGCGGCGGTGCTGGCGTACCTGTCGGATCTCACGCTGCTCGGCGTCTCGACCGTGCCGCACGTGCCCGTGTTCGACGAGCGGAGCTTCCAGGCGGCGTCGATCGACCATGCGATGTGGTTCCACCGGCCGGTGCGGGCGGATCAGTGGTGGCTCTATGACCAGGTGTCGCCGATCGCGATCAACGCCCGCGGCTATTCGACGTCCCGGATCTTCCAGAACGGCCAGATGGTGGCCTCGGCCACGCAGGAAGGGCTGATCCGACCGGTGTCGCAGGACTGATTCCGGGATCGTCCGGGATCTTGCTGCGCCCGCGCACATGCACAACGCCCCGGTCACGGAGACCGGGGCGTTGGCGTGTGGGAAGGGATCAGGCGGCGAGCTCGGTGTTGGTCCGGAGCTTCGCGAGCGCGTGCCGTTCGATCTGACGGACCCGCTCTGCGGTGATGCCCCAGATCTGGCCGATGTCGGCGAGCTTGGCCTGCCGACCGTCGACCAAGCCATAACGACGACGCACCACGTCGGCGGAGCGCTCATCGAGGTCCGCGAGCATGTCCTCGAGACGTTCGCGCTCTTCCATGTCGATGACCATTTCGTCCGGGCCGGGGGTCGGCTCGCGGGCGATCAGATCACCGAGCGAGGTGTCACCGTCCTCCTCGACGGGGGCGTCGAGGCTGATGTGGTCCCGGCCGTAACGGATGAGATCAACGACCCGCTCGAGCGTGAGGCCCAGCTCGTCGGCGATCTCCTCGAGTTCCGGTTCCCGTCCGAGGGTGCGCTCCAGGTTGCGGCGGACCGCCGAAACCTGGTTGACCTGCTCGGCGACATGGACCGGGAGCCGCACGATGCGGCCCTGCTGGGCCATGCCACGGGAGATGGACTGACGGACCCACCAGGTGGCGTAGGTGGAGAACTTGAAGCCCTTCGCATAGTCGAACTTCTCGACCGCGCGAATGAGTCCGGTGTTGCCTTCCTGGACCAGGTCGAGGAGCGGCATCTGCGCCCGGCCATAGCGGCGCGCAACCGAGACGACGAGGCGCAGGTTGGCGGTGACGAAACGCTGCATCGCCGCCTCACCGTCTGCGACCAGTTGCTGAAGTTCATCGCGCGATGCGCGCCTGGCCGCCTTGCCGTTCTCGCGTGCCGCGGCGGTGCGCTGCTTGCGGGTGATCTCCCGATCGAGGATCTTCTGCGCATAGAGCCCAGCCTCGATCGTGCGGGCCAACTCGACCTCTTCCTGCGCGGTCAGCAGCGCAGTGCGGGCGATCCCCTCCAAATAAAGGCCCACCGCATCCTTGCCGTCGATACCGTCGTTGACGCGGGGGCGGGTGGCGGACATGACTGCCATTGGGGTTCCTTTCGTGGCCTTCACCCGCACCAACGTCCGGGCACATCGAAAGGATTCCCCGGAAACCCTGAAGCACCCCTGATCGGGACCCGGAGAGCACTGAAAGCGGGTCGACCTACGACTGTGGTCTGACCTCGCACAGGGGTCATATGGGTGACAACCCCCACAGGCACGCGACCTGAACTCGCGGATCGCCGGGCGCTGGGCCACACGTTGTCCCCACCTGTTGACTCCATGGTGCCCCAGCGGACCAAATCCCGGCTGTGGACGTGCCGTCAGGTGACCTGGTCGATGAGCCACGCGTACTCGAACGCCGCCTCCCGCCACGCGTTGTAGCGGCCCGACACGCCCCCGTGACCGGCGACCATCTCGCAGCGGAACAGCGTCGGTCGTTCGGCCTGGTTGGTGGCGCGTTCCCGCAGTGCCGCGACCCATTTCGCGGGCTCGACGAAGAAGACCCGGGTGTCGTTCAGGCTTGTGGTTGCAAGGATCGCGGGATAGTCCTGTGCGATGACGTTCTCATAGGGGGAATAGGACTTCATGTACGCATAGACCGCAGGATCGTGCAGTGGGTCGCCCCATTCCTCCCACTCGGTCACGGTCAGGGGCAGGTCGGGATTGAGGATCGTCGTCAGGGCATCCACGAACGGCACGGACGCATGGATCGCCCGGAACACATCCGGGGCGAGGTTGGCGACGGCACCCATCAGCAGGCCACCGGCGCTGCCGCCCTGGGCGGCCAGCCGGTCATGGGACGTGTACCCCAACTCCACGAGCCGGCGACCGGCCGCGATGAAATCGGTGAACGTATTCCGCTTGTGGAGCATCTTCCCGTTCTCGTACCAGGCCCGGCCCAATTCGCCGCCACCTCGGACGTGCGCGATGGCGAAGACGAACCCCCGATCCAACAGAGACAGCCGCATCATCGAGAAGGTCGGGTCGATGCTGATCTCGTAGGAGCCATAGCCGTAGAGCAGAGCCGGTGCCGAACCGTGGAGAGGGACGTCACGCCGGCGTACCACCGAGATTGGGACCTCGGTTCCGTCATCGGCCCTCGCCCAGATCCGCTCGGAGAGATAGTCGTCGGGGGAGTACGCCCCCCGGTCCGGATGATCGAGCACCGGGGTCGTCTTCAGCGTGGTCACCGCGCCGCTGATCAGGTCTAGGCTCAGGACGGAGGGTGGGGTGACCAGGGACGTATAGAGCAGCCGCACCCGGTCGGTGTCGAAATCCTCGCTGCCCTGGGCGTACACGGTGTGGACGTCCTCCGGGAACGCGGCCGCGAACGGGGCGCCATCCCCGCGGGGATGGATCTCGACGGCGGTCAGGCCGGCGCGGCGCAGTCCGATGACCACGTGGCTGGCGTACGCATTGACCTCGCTGTAGCGCACCCCGCTCGTCGGTCCGAGGAAGGAGCGCCAGGTTTCGAGCGGCGCCAGAGGTGCCCCATCGGTCGTCCGGGGCAGGGGAGCGCGCGCTATCGCGAAGTCGGGGGAGTCGGCGTTGTGCACGATGAAGAGTTCGTCGTCGGCGACCTCCACCAGATATTCCAGGCCCGGGGTGCGGCCCGCGACCGTACGCGGCGCGGTGCCCGGATCGTGGGCCGGGATCAGCCAGACCTCGGTGGTGAGCTTGGATCCGGCGGTGATGACGAGCCAGTCCCGGTCGCGGGACTCGTCCACCGCAAGCCAGAACATCTCGTCCGGTTCGTTCAGGACCCGGACATCGTCGGCCGAGTCCGTGCCCAAGTGGTGCCGCCAGATCTCATGGGGACGCCAGGCCTCGTCGACACGCGTATAGAAGAGGGTGTCGTCGCCGGCCCAACTGGCGCCGTGACCGGTCTCGGGGATGGCGACATCCAGATCTTCGCCGGTAGCGATGGCGCGGACCCGCAGCTCATAGCGCTCATCACCCTCGGTATCGACCGAATAGGCGAGGAGATCGCCGTTGGGCGAGACGGCGAAAGCCCCCAGGCCGAAGAACGCGTGCCCCTCGGCGGCCGAGTTCTCGTCCAACAGCACCTGCTCGGCAGCGCGGTGCTCCGCATCCTCGGGATCGGGGATCGAGTCGGGGTTGTCGGCAGGCATCCGGCAGTGCACCGGATAGTCCTTGCCCTCGATCGTGCGGCGGTAGTACCACCACGCCGTGTCCCCGTGCCGGTGGAAACGGGGGACCGAGAGATCGGTTTCCCGCGTGCGGCACTTGATGTCGTTGAACAGCTCGTCCTCAAGCGGCTTCAGATGAGCCGTCCGGTGTGCGGTCCAGGCGTTCTCCGCTGCCAGATGCGCGAGAACTTCCGGATCGGCCCCGTCCCGCAGCCATTCCCATTCGTCCACGAACGTGTCGCCGTGGTGGACGCGCGTGCTGGGTCGCTTGGCGGGAAAAGGCGGGGTGGGGGCCGGAGCCGAGCCGGTGGAGGGACGAGACATGGGGCCGAGGATAGTGTGTCCACAAGCCGCGGTCCCGCCGTGAGCGGTAGCACCCGCGTGGCAGACTGCCACCTTGGAACGTCGGCTCCAGCACAGGCGCGCAGACCGAAGAGATTGGGTTCGGATGACCATCGTCGTGGGATTCTCCAACAAACGAGAGGGCTGGGCTGCCCTGGAGCATGCGGTCAACGAAGCACGATTGCGTTCTCTGCCGGTGATCCTCGTGCCCAACACGGAACGCGAGGACGTGATCGCCGGTCGTGACGAGGTGGAAAAGGCCGGGGTCGAGGTGATTGTGGAAAAGCCCTCCGATACTGGCCGGATCGCCGATCACATCATCGAGGTTGCGGAGCGGAACGGTGCGGAGGTGCTCGTCATCGGGCTCCGGCGCCGGTCCCCGACCGGAAAATTGCTGCTTGGCCTGAACGCGCAGCGCATCCTGCTGGATGCGACCTGTCCTGTGCACGCGGTCAAGGCCGACTGATCAAAGCCCTCGCTGCCCCGGTGGAGTGATTTGGTCGGACGTGCCAGAATGTCTGTGATGCATCGCCTTGACAGCAGCGTGGTTTGCTGCGCCCAATGATCAGGGTGGCGATGTGCTCCTGCCCGTGAAGAAGGCCGAGGTAATTGGTGACGTCCTCCAAGCAAGAAGTGTCCGCAGCGGTGACCGCGCAGTCAACCGAGGTGGAGGAGGCCCCCGTCAACACGACGACGAAGAAGGCCCCTGCCAAGAAGACCGCAACTGCTCGCAAGGCTCCGGCCAAGAAGGCAACCACAGCCAAACGGGCTCCCGCGAAGAAGGCGGCCGCAACAAAAACCGCTGCAAAGAAGGCAACCGCAAAGAAGGCCCCTGCGCCGAAGACCGCCGCCACGAAGGCGGCGGAGCCGACGCGCAGCGATGTGGTCACTCAGCTCGCCGAGGGATCGGCAACGGTCGAAGCGACAATCGAGGGTGACGAGCTCGTCCTCACGGTTGGCAAGAAGCCCACACTCGATGACGTGGACGAAGGGGAGTTCAAGCCCGAGGCGGTGGCTGAGGAGGAGAAGGAGCTCACCGAGGAGCAACAGGGATTCTCCCTCTCGGATGCCGACGACGCGGATGAGCCCGAGCAGCAGGTCATGGTGGCCGGCGCCACGGCTGACCCCGTCAAGGACTACCTCAAGCAGATCGGCAAGGTCGCCCTGCTCAATGCCGAGCAGGAGGTCGAACTTGCCAAGCGCATCGAGGCCGGGCTGTTCGCCGACGAACGGATGAGCGACGATTCGTTCACGGTCCCGGCGAAGGATGTCGACGACTATGTGTGGATCGCCCAGGACGGCAAGCGGGCCAAGAACCATCTGCTGGAGGCCAACCTGCGGTTGGTGGTCTCGCTCGCGAAGCGGTATACCGGCCGCGGCATGTTGTTCCTGGACCTCATCCAGGAAGGCAACTTGGGCCTGATCCGTGCGGTCGAGAAGTTCGACTACACCAAGGGCTACAAGTTCTCCACCTATGCGACCTGGTGGATCAAGCAGGCGATCACTCGGGCCATGGCCGACCAGGCCCGCACGATCCGCATCCCGGTGCACATGGTCGAGGTCATCAACAAGCTCGCCCGTGTCCAGCGACAGATGCTGCAGGACCTCGGTCGCGAGCCCACGCCGGAGGAGCTCGCCAAGGAGCTCGACATGACTCCGGAGAAGGTCGTCGAGGTCCAGAAATATGGCCGCGAACCGATCTCGCTGCACACGCCACTGGGCGAGGACGGCGACTCCGAGTTCGGTGACCTGATCGAGGACTCCGAGGCCGTGGTGCCCGCGGATGCGGTGAGCTTCACCCTTCTGCAGGAGCAACTCCATGACGTGCTCGACACGCTGTCGGAGCGGGAGGCCGGCGTGGTCTCCATGCGCTTCGGTCTCACCGACGGCCAGCCGAAGACCCTGGATGAGATCGGCAAGGTCTATGGCGTGACCCGGGAGCGGATCCGCCAGATCGAGTCCAAGACGATGTCGAAGCTCCGCCACCCCTCGCGGTCGCAGGTGCTGCGAGATTATCTGGACTGATTTTTTCGAGTACGCAGAGTGGGCGGGGATCGCGGAAGCGGTCCCCGTTCTGCATGTCAAACGGGTTGGATCGGACGGACTGCGTGAACGTCGGCGATCCAGCCCTGAAAGTTCGGCAGCGAGTGGTCGCAGGACCGGTCGATCAACTCGGCAGCGGTTGAAGCGCCCGTGCCCGGGATCGGACCCACCGGACGGTTGGTCTCCCACAACTCGGGGTGGTCCCAACCGATCTCCAGGATCTCCAGCACGATCCCGCGCAGCACCAGAAGACCCTTGCGGTCATGAGCAGGCAGGTCGCACCAATAGCCGACCGATTGGTCGAATTCCCGGTTGAACGTCGCGACCATGGGGTCGGTGGTCGCGAACGCGCGGACGGCCCACGTGATCACATCACCCGGTGCGAAACCATCTCCGCAGCAGGCGAAATCGTTCGGCTCGATCCAGACGCGCACGTTCATACGCCCAGCGTGGCACAGCAGCGTCGGAGTGCGTCCCGTTGGGACGGGTCGTCCCGCTCAGGAGCGGTCCGCGGGGTCGCCGACCGAGGCAGCCGCCTCGTCGTCCTCCCGCCGGCCGGTGCCCGCGCTGTCCCGCAGCCCGAGCGTGGCGAGGAAGCCCAGGCCGAGGATGCCCGCGGCGAAGCCGGTCGACACCTTGGCGGCGTGCACCAGCGCGTCCGCCGCGGCGTCGGCCGCCGGCGCCGTCTGCGGGTTCTCCTGCAGCGC
>DUOB01000130.1 GCA_012839035.1 Propionibacterium sp. | reverse complement strand
GGTGGAGCTAAGGGGATTCGAACCCCTGACCTTCTCATTGCGAACGAGACGCGCTACCAACTGCGCCATAGCCCCTTGCTGCAACAGCCGTGACATCCTAGCACGCAGTCACGGCTGAGCGCACTTCGGGAGTGGGGCGTACCCGCCCCTCACTCCCCCACTGCGCGCAAGCGTTCGACGGGCGCGAGGGACTCCTCCGGGGCGTCGGCGACGACGGGCGTGTTGTCGACCTTGACGGGCTCCGGTGCGGAGAGGTCGATGGTGCGCACCGTGCGGCCGCCGATCGGCGGGGCGGACACGTAGTTGGGGCGCGTGATGGGCAGCGGATCCCACAGGGAGCCGGGCTTGCCGACGGGCATCCCGAACTCGACGGGCTCGACAGCGACCTCGGTCCGCACCTGGTCGGCCGGAGCGGGCTCGGTGACCGTCACGGTCTCTTCCTGTTCCCAGTCCTCGAAGGCCGCCAAGCGGGCGTCGAAGTCACGGTGCATCAGCCGTACGCTGACGCGCGCGATCGCCAGGAACGCGACGAGCAACCCGCCCGGGATCGCGACGACGCCCCAGGGTGCACGACCGAACGCACAGACGACGATCACGGCGGCCAGGGCGACCAGCAGGACCACGATCACGTTGCGCCGACGGCCGGCAGCAGCGGCTTCGGCCCGGCGCATGGACTGGATGAACGCCCGTCGGGTGAGCGGGGTCGAGACCCGCGCCTTCTCGTCCGGTTCCTCGGCATCGCTGCCCCTGACGATGCGGACATCGTCGGAAAAGCGGCTCGCGGGGTCGAACATCTGGCTGGTCCTGGCGCTGTCCCGACGCAAATACATCGGCACGAGATATGCCAGCCACGCCGCAATAATTGCCCCGAAGATCAGTCCCGTCGTACCCACAGGCAGCACCGTACGCAGACTCATCACGGTTCGCCCGGAGCCAGCCCGGAGTGTCGTGATCCACCTGTGACGAAAACGTCATTTTTGCTTGTCGCGAGCGGATTCCCAGCGTTCCAGCAGGCTTCCGCGGAGTTCCTCCCGCGTCAGCACATAGATCTCGTGGTCACGCCAATCACCATTGATGTGGAGATAGCGGGGCCGCGCGCCCTCGTATCGGAAACCGAGTTTGTGCACTACGCGCAGGCTGTTCCCGTTCTCCGGGCGGATCGCGATCTCCAGGCGGTGCAGATTCAACTCACCGAAGCAGTAGTCGGTCGCCATGGCGACAGCCGTGGGCACAAGGCCGCGGCCCGCGACGCGCTGATCGACCCAATAGCCGACCTGGGCGAACATCGCCGATCCGCGGGTGATGCCGGAGACCGTCACCTGGCCCACGAAGCGGGCACGCTCCGGCTGCGCGCCACGGGTCGGATCGAACCACAGCGCCCAGGGCAGCATCTGACCGCCCCTGGCCTGCCGGTCCAGCTCCCGGACGAGCGCCGCGAACGTGGGCGGGCCCGGGTCCCCGCCGGGTGGATAAGTCGCTTCCCACGGTTGGAGCCAGGGCCGGTTGAAGTGTCGCACCGCGTCCCACGCAGCCTTGTCCCGTCTGCGCAGCGGTCTCAGCCCGACCTCACCGTGCTCGAGCCGGACCGGCCAATAGTTCACGGCCACCGTGGTCTCAGTGATCCCCGCCGCGGATCTGGTCGACCGCGTGCGCCAGCACGGGCAGCAGGACCTCGAGCGCATCGCGTACGCCGCCCCGGGAACCCGGCAGGTTGATCACGAGGGTCTGGTCGGCGACCCCCGCCAGTCCCCGGCTCAGCACTGCGGTGGGCACCCCTTTGGCCACCCCGGCCTGGGCAATGGCCGTGGCCAGTTGCGGGATTTCGCGGTCCAGCAGTGGCCGTGTCTGCTCCGGGGTCGCATCGGCCGGCGACAGGCCGGTCCCGCCCGTGGTGAGCACGATGTCGAAGGCCCCGATCGCTGCGCGCAGTGCCGCTCCCACGGGGTCGCCGTCCGCGACGACAACGACGGGCGCGACCTCGAACCCGGCGTCCTGCAAGGCATCGGCGAGCAGCGGCCCGGAACGGTCGGCGTACTCCCCCGCGGCCGCCCGTGTGGACGCGGTGATCACGCAGGCCCGGATCGATTCATTCACGGCGCCAGTCTCCGCTGCGCCCACCCGATTTCGCCAGCACCCGGACGTCGCTGATCACCGCCATCTTGTCGACCGCCTTCACCATGTCGATCACCGTCAGCGCCGCCACGGACACCGCGGTCAGTGCTTCCATCTCGACACCGGTGCGTTCGTTGGTCCTGACGGTGGCGGTGATATCGACCCCGTGGTCGGCGACCGCGAGGTCGATCGAGACCCCGGACACCATCAGTGGGTGGCACAGCGGGATGAGGTCGGGCGTACGCTTCGCGCCCTGAATCCCCGCGATCCTGGCCACCGCCAGCGCGTCCCCCTTGGGCACTCCACCGGAGCGCAGGAGCGCCACGCACTCGGCGGAGAGTCGGACGGTCCCGGCCGCGGTCGCGGTGCGGGCAGTCACCTGCTTGGCGGACACATCCACCATGTGCGCGTGACCGGCCTCGTCGAGATGGGTCAGGCGTGGCTCATTCATCGAGCATCCAGGCCTGGACGGTCTCGCCAGCGGGAATGGTCTCGGTCGCATCGTCGATCAGCAGCAGCGCGTTGGCACGCTGGAGACCGCCGAGCAGATGGGAGGAGTGGGCACCCACCTGCTCCACCACGCGCCGCCCGCCGGGATCGGTGCGGATCCCCGCGCGGACGAAACGGGCACGGCCCGGCTTGGAACGGATGATCGTATTGGTCACCGCCGTGACCGTCGGTCGGACGAGAGGCGTGATTCCCAGCAGCTTGCGAATGACGGGCCGCACGAAGACCTCGAAGGAGACGAAGGAACTCACCGGGTTGCCGGGGAGCATGAGCACGGGGGTCTCGTCCTCCCCGATGAGCCCGAAACCCTGGGGTTTGCCGGGCTGCATGCCGATGCGCGCGAAGTCCACCATGCCGAGCTGCGGCGCGACTTCCTTCACGACGTCCCAGTCGCCCTCGGAAATGCCGCCGGAAGTGACGATCAGGTCGGCTCGCACGAGCTGATCGGTGATCGTCTGTTTGAGCGTATCCGGGTCGTCCCCCACGACGCCGACGCGGAACACCTGGGCCCCGGCGCCCCGGGCCTGTGCGGCCAGCATGAACGAGTTGGAGTCGAAGAGCTGACCGAGCTCGGTCAACCGGCATCCGGGCTCCACCAGCTCGGACCCCGTTGCGAGCACGACCACCCGGGGCCGGGGCCGGGCCAGCACCTTGTCGATGCCGATGCCGGCCAACAGTCCGATCGTCCGGGCGTCGATGATGTCCCCGTGGCCCAGGAGTTCCTCCCCCTCGGTGATGTCCGACCCCTTGCGGCGGATGTTCTTGTCGACATCGATCTCGGCGAAGATCTTGACGTCCTCCGACCCGCGGTCGGTCAGCTCGTATTGCACGACGGTGTCGGCACCCTCCGGCACAGGCGCACCGGTCATGATCTTCATGGCCGTGCCGGGTGCCAGGGGCCGATCCGCGACCGTGCCGGCCGCGATCTCGCCGACGACGGCAAGGACGGCCGGGGACTTCTCCGAAGCCCCGCGCGTGTCCGCGGCCTGAATGGCATAGCCGTCCATCGCGGCGTTGTCGAACCCCGGCAGCGACACATCCGACTCGATGTCCTCGCACAGACTCAGCCCGAGCGCATCGAGCAGTTGCATGCCGAACGGCGGCAACGGCTCGATCTGGTCCAGGATCCAGTCCCGCTGCGCCTGCCAGTCGCGATAGCCGTGTTCGTTCGGCTCCGGAGGGGTGGGCAATGTCGGTGCCGGCGGCTCCTCGACCGGCTCGGCCTCGACCCGCTTCTTCCGTCCGAACAATCGCATGCCGTCTAGCCTAGGCGAATGGAACCGCTGACCGAGGCCGACCACGCCGCCCTGCGAGAGGCCAAGCGCACCCTGCGCGAGGCGGTGCGTACGCGGCGCGCGGCGCGCTCCTCGGATGAAGCGGCCGCTCTCGACCATGCCCGGTTCACTCGCCTCCGGGGCTTCCTCGGGACCCCGGGACCCGGTTTCACCCTCGCCGCCTATTTCTCGGTCCCGCCCGAGCCGAGCACGCTCGAACTGATCGCCTGGCTGCATGCACGGGGCGCCGGCGTCCTGCTCCCGGTCCTGGGCCCGCGCGCTGATGGCACGCCGAGGCGGGAGCCGGACTGGGCCCCCTATGGCGGGCCGGATTCCCTGCGCAGTGGGCTGTGGGGCATTCCCGAACCGACGACCCCGGCGCTGGGCGCCCGCGGTCTGGCCGCTGCGGAAGTCGTCATCTGTTCCGCCCTCGCCGGCACCGCCGCCGGCAAGCGATTGGGCATGGGCGGTGGTTGGTTCGACCGCGCCCTGGAGCATGCCCCCGGGGATGCGGTGCTGGTGGCCCTGCTCAACGACGACGAGATCCTGTCGGATCTGCCGACAGAACCCTGGGATCGTTCGATGGATGTTCTCGTGACGCCGACACGAAGCATCCCCGCAGGCGGTGAGGGAGCCCCCTGAGTGTCGGTCAGCGCCCGGGGAGCATCTGGAGCCGGTGCGCGGCCGTTCCTTCGGCTTCCGGGCGAGTGAACGCCCAGGGCAACAACTCATTGTGCGCGATCAACGGGAGCTGGTCGGCATAGTGGGGGTGGAATGCATGTCCGGACTGGCCGGAGAGGTTGATCCACCGGGAGTTGTCCAGGTCCGCCAGATCCACGACCATTTTCATGACCGGCCCGTGGGTGACCTCGAAGTCCCGGTTGCGGTCGTTGAAGCCCCACGCGAGCACCACCCCGGTGCCGCCCCCGACCGCCTCGTCACCGCGGTTGAAGATCCGTTCGACCGGGCCGATTCCTGACCGGCCGAGGGTCTCGTGGCGCAGGCGCAGCCGGTGGCTGTGACCCCAGGCCCACCCGCTCGGGTCACGGCTGCGCAGCACTGTGGCATCCCGCCTGGCGAGGACCAGCGCACGGCCGATGATGTCGTCACGGTCCTCCACGGTCGCCGTCGTCTTGTCGTCCCACCATTCATTGTCGGGTTCGCGCAGCAGGTCGGCGATGACGGCGTACCACCGATCCGTCGACCCCGTCCGCAGCTCCTCCGGGATCTCGTCGTCGAAGGCAAGCCGGAGGATGTGTTTCATCGTGAGCTGGAAGAAGAACGCGCCGGCCGAATCCGGATCGGCCTGCCGGTCCCACTCCCGCAGGACACGCTGACCGTCACGCACCCACTCCTCCTCGGCGTCGGCCGCCAGCAGGTACGGCACGATCAGCTCGGCGAACCGGACCGTGGAGTCGTTGAAGATCTCCGCCGTGGAATCGACCGTGAGCGGCTCGGTCTGTTCGTTGAGGATGTCCACGATCTCCTGACTGCGCCAGCCCCGGGAGTAGTGCGAGCCGAGCGGCACCGGATAGTCCGCCACGATCTGCTGGTTGGCGGCAACGACGAAGCCCTCGGGTGGGTTGAGCGTGAACGGCAGCTCCTCGAAGGGGATCATCTCTCCCCATGCGTACGCCGGGTCCCAGCCCGGCACCGGCATCGTCCCGTCCCACCGGCTGCGGACGGGGATGTCACCGGGCAACTGGTAGCCGATGTTGCCGCTGGTATCGGCATAGATCAGGTTCTGGGAGGGCGCGGCGAGCAGGCGTGCAGCCGCGCGGAACTCGTCGAAGTCCCGGGCGCGGTTGATCTCCAGGATGGCCTCGACCGAACGGGAGGGCCGGAGCGCGGTCCAGCGCAGGGCGACCGCGGTCTCGATGCCGCCTGGCTGATCGGCCTCCCCCACGTGCTCCCGGACGGCGGCGTGCACGTCGGAGAGCAGCGGCCCGTTGGAGGTCTCCCGCACGGTGATCGTGCGGTCCTCGCCATCCTCGACCCGGATGGTCTCCTGTCGCGTGGTGACGGTTTCCCAGGCGTCGTCACCGCGCCGCACCTGCCCGTTCCGGATCTGCTCGATGGCCAGATCCTGCGTGTCTGCATAGGGCGTGGTGAGCCCCCAGGAAATGTGCGCGTTGTGCCCGATGACCACGCCCGGAAGGCCGGCGAAACTGAACCCGCTGACGTTGAACGGGCATTCCTCGGTGATGGTCCGGCAGTGCAGCCCGACCTGGGTGAACGTGCCCGGGATCCCGACGGCGAGATGCGGGTCATTGGCCAGGATCGGCTTGCCACTTGCGGTGCGCTCGCCGGACACGACCCACGAATTGGAGCCGACCGCGCCCGTCCCGCTGCTCTCCAGCCACTCCGACGCGCTGTTCTGGGCGGCGGCGACGTCCTTCAGGGCGGCCTGGGCATCGGGCTCAGCGACGCCGGGCGTCATGGGGGCCGGTCGATGTTGGCTCAGCGCACCGCCCGAGAAGGATCCGTCGGTCACCGATCCCTCGGTCACGATGGGATGGAACACCTCGGGGTCGAACGACGGCTGGACCGACAGGGCGCGCCGCTCCCCGACCTCGGCGGTGAGCGCAGCCATTTCCAACTCGCCGGCCAGGTTGGATCCCGTGTCCCAGGCCATGGCCTTGAGCCACGCAATGGAGTCGACCGCCGTCCACTGCTCGGGAACATAGGAGAGGCCCTGGAGACCGAGGACCGCGTACTCCAACGACAGATCGTTCGCCGATCGCGACCCGATATAGGCGTTGACGCCATCGGCGTACGCCTCCAGGTAGCGCCGGTTCTTGGCGCTCAGCAGCTCATACTCCGCTTCGGCGACGCGGCGCATCCCCAGGGTCCGCAGAAAGGTGTCGGTCTCCACCTGCGACGGACCGAACAGCTCGGACAGCCGACCGGCAGTGATGTGACGGCGTACATCCATTTCCCAGAAACGATCCTGGGCATGAACGAAGCCCTGCGCGGCAAAGAGGTCCTCGGGGGTGTCGGCATAGATCCGCGGAATCCCCTGCTTGTCGCGCAATACCTCGACGGAGCCGGTGAGCGGTGTGGCCTGCACGGTGCCGTCGGTCTGGGGGAAGGACGCCCGCACGGTCACGACCGCGAGGCTCGTCAGGCCGGCCAGCACGAGCACGAGCGTCACCAGTGACACGAGGAGCACTCGCACGAACGTCCGCACTGGGTCTCCTTCCGCCGGCCGGCACACTGGGCTCTCGAAATTGCTTAGCAGTCGCTATGCTTGAGTGCCAACGCGCAGACTGTCCAGCGCGTCGACCCGGTCAGAGAGAGTATGCATGCCCACCTATCAGTATCGCTGCAGGGACTGTGCCGCCGACCTCGAAGTGGTTCAGAAGTTCACCGATGACCCGCTGACGGAATGCCCGTCCTGCGACGGCGGACAGCTGCGCAAGGTCTTCAGCGCGGTGGGCGTCGTGTTCAAGGGTTCCGGCTTCTATCGCACCGATTCCCGGGCGTCGGACACCAAGGCGTCGAGCGGCTCCGGGTCGTCGACCGAGGCGAAGCCCGCCAGCGGTGCCGAGTCGGCAAAGTCCACGAGCGCGTCGTCCAGCTCCTCGGCGACCCCGGCTGCCAGTTGAGTCGATCAGAAGGTACGCCGGCCTCTGTGGACAACCCGCAGCGATGAACTCGACTGTGGAGAACTGAACCGGACCTGCGGGAATCGCGCATCGTGCGGGCATGACTGGTTCATCTCCCGAGCCGCGACGCGCCAACGTCTCACCCGGTGCGCCCCCGCTGTTCCGGCCCCGACGCCGCAACCCCCTGGCCCCGCTGGTGCGGGCGATCTCGTGGCATCGCCGCAAGCTGGCGGTGCTCTGTGCGGTGACTGCCGTGCTGTGCACGATCGCCGCCGCTTCCCCCGCCGACCCTGCAACGACTCCCGTCACCGTCGCGGCCCACGATCTCACCGGTGGCCACGCCCTGGCGGAGGCGGATCTGCGCATCGCCCACTATCCCGAGGGGCTGGCCCCCGCCGGCGCCATCGTTGAGCCCACCGAGTTGGTGGGTCGAGTCCTCATCGGGGACACCGGCAGCGGCACCCCCATCGGGAGGGGCAACGTGGTGGCCCCACGAGCTCTCAACCCGGGTGATGGCAGGGCGCTTGTCCCCGTGCGCTTTGACGATCCCGCGGTCGTTGGCCTGCTGCAGGTCGGCGACCTCATCGATGTCCTCGCGATCGGCGGCCAGGAATCCCCGACCCGCACCATCACGGCCGGAGCACGCGTTCTCACCTTTCCTGCGACCGACTCCGGAAGTGGCCCCTTCGGCGGGGGCGACCCGTCGGGCACCCCAGTCCTGCTCGAGGTGAACACCGCCGACGCAACCGAATTGATCGCTGCGCAGAGCCGCGATCGCCTTGCCGTCGTGCTGCGTTGAAGACCTTCCGAAAACCCTCCGTTTGCAGGGCAGCAGGACACGGCACGGAATGCCTCACTCCGGTCCTCTCGCTGTTAAAGTGCATCCGGCTTTGATCCGCCCGGCCTTTTTTCGGGGCCCGGGAAGACCACTTTTCATTAGGGGAGAGATCCGTGAAGGGTTTCAAAGACTTCATCATGAAGGGCAACCTCATCGAGCTTGCCACCGCGTTCATCATGGGCACGGCGTTCGCCGAGGTGGTGTCCTCGTTCGCAACCTTGCTGATGGACTTCATCGGCAAGGTCCTGGGTGGGGACCCCAGCGAGGCGTTCACCCAGACGACCATCTGGGGCCTCAACATCGGCGCGTTCCTCGCTGCCGTGGTCAGCTTCCTGCTGATCTCCCTCGTCCTCTACTTTGCCGTCGTCAAGCCCTACGAGGCCTACAAGAAGATGCGTGGCATCGAGGCCGAGGCCGGCGCCACCGAGACCGAGCTGCTCACCGAGATCCGCGACCTGCTCGCCAAGCGCTGATCTCTCGTCCCGATCCGGCGCACTGGCCGGACCTGGCACAGCCCTTCTCAACGAACCCCCTGCCACCATCAACGGTGGCCGGGGGTTCGTGCGTCATCAGCGTGGGTCATCCCCAGTGGGGTGGTCGTTCCGCGCTCAGCCGTTCCTCGTCCGAGGTCAGTTGACGGGCGCTGGCGCGTCGGACTTCGCCCTCCCTGCTCAGCACCCTGGCGCGCAGCTCCCCGAGGACGGCGGCAAACCGGGCCGGTCCGAGCACTCGGACCCGGGCCACTGGCAGCACCCGCGGTTCCGCTGCTGCCTGCGCGAGTCGTTTCCCGGTCCACCCGATCTCCGCGAGGCCGGCCAGGAAGCGACCGGGGTCCGGCGGCGTGACCGGATCCTCCCGTGCCGGCAACGTGAGCCACTCACCGGTGAGCGCGAAAGCCAGGAGAGCGGCCCAGTCGTCCGGCGGCTCGCTCACTGGCCCTCAAGGACAGCACCGGCCTCGACCTCGGCCGGGTCCCCCGCGTCATCGAGTTCAACGCGGCCGGTGATGCGTACGCCGGCACCGAAAGTCCAATCGCCCCGGACCCTGAGCTCCTCCGCGTCCCGCAGGGACGGAACTCCGGCCGGGAAACGCTCCTCGAAATCGGCGATCCGCTTGAAGAACCGCGGATCCAGATCAACATGGCAGACCCGGTCGGCGGCGAGCTCAACGGAACCGTCCGCGCCCACCGCATAGGTGTCCGAGCGCAGCAGCAGCAAGTCGTTGGTCGTCTTGACGGGCAGAAACCTCGACCGCGGCACACCGATGGCGGTGGCCCCCTCGAAGACCTCAATGGCGGCTCCCATGGCGGTCTCGATCTGGAACACCTCGGGGGAACTCGGGTCCCGCGGGTCGACCGTCTTGGTATTGCGGATCAGCGGCAGACCCAACACGCCCCGGCGCTCGACCAGGATGTCGCGCAGTTGCTGCAGGTCCCACCACAGCGTGTTGGTGGAGAACCAGCGGTGGCGGTTCTCATCGGTGAACGCGTCCAGATCCTCGGGCGCCGTCTGGGCGACCTCCCGCAGGATGAGCCGCCCGTCGCTGCGCCGCACCGCGATGTGGCCGCCCTTGTTGTCGGCCTTGGTGCGCACGCACACCTCGATGGCGAAGGGCGCACCCGAGGCGGCGAACCAGCCGGCCAGCCGCGGATCGGCCGTGGCACCGAGGTTGTCCGAGTTGGCCACGAACGCGTAACGGAAGCCCTTGTCCAGCAGCTCGTCGAGCAGACCGGACCGGAGCAGGGACGGATAGATGTCACCGTGGCCCGGCGGGCACCACTCGAGCTCGGGGTCGGCCGGCCACTCAACGGGAGTGAGGTCGTCACTGCGGAGCTTGGGTTCCGAACTCTGCATGAAGTCCAGCGGCAGGCCCTCCACCGGGAGGTCCTCATGGGCGGCGAGCGCCGCGAGCGTGTCGTCCCGCGTGGCGAATGAGTTCATGAGCACCAGCGGCAGTCGTACGCCGTGGGTGCTGCGCGCCGCGCGTACCTGATCCACGATCAGATCAAGGAAGCTGCGCCCCTCTGCGACCGGCAACAACGACTTCGCCTTGGTCATCCCCATGGACGTGCCCAACCCGCCGTTGAGACGGATCATTACGGTCGCCGCCAGGGCCTCCCGTGCCTGCTCCGGAGTGACCTGCTGGCCCTCCAACAGGGGCAGGTCCCCGACCGGCTCAATGTCCGACTCTGCAACCACACCGGTCGCGCCCGACTCAAGCTCCTTGTAGTAGTGCCGGAACACCTCCGCTGGCGCCCCTCCCTGACCTGCTGCTTCCATCTTCTCGATCGCCCGGCGCAGTCCTGCCTCGGTCACGCTCTCAGCCCTCCGGTTCGTGGTGTCAGTCGTTCCACCGTGGAGGTTACCCGCGTACGCTCGCCGTGCCCGCGCTAGTCTTGTTCCGGTCCGCACAGCGGTCAGGCCCCATAGCTCAGGGGATAGAGCACCGCTCTCCTAAAGCGGGTGCCGTTGGTTCGAATCCAACTGGGGCCGCCACGAAACATCCAGCCAGACGGTAGTCAACTGGACGACGGACAGGCCGGGACCGGTTTTGGTCCGCAGCAGCTGTCGCCCGGGGCGAGGGGGATAAGCCGACCCTTGGGAAGTTCCCGCAGATCAGCATGCAGCCGCATACCGATCAGATGCGGATGTGGGCGCAGCTGTTCTCGGCCGAGACATCGCTGCTCTCGGCCGAGACATCGCTGCCGATCTCCGCGCTCGGGATTGTGCAGACAACCCGGCCTCCGCGGAAGCGATCTATGCCGCCAAGGAACGCCGGCGAAGGCCGCCGCTACCACGCCCACTGCGGCTGCACGATCGAGGAAGTGTTCGGGTCCTCAAGACCTCGCCCGAATCCCCCGCGGACTGGCCAGTCGCATCCTCAGCGTCGCGGTTCGGCCCGGCCGACCACACATGATCATCGCGGAGTTGGTGCGATGAGGCGTATCATGGAGGCAATGAGTAGCGCGCTCGAGACACCGATGACCTATCTTCGGGTCACCGACCCGAAAGAAGTGGCGAGGTTGAACGCCCGCTATGAGCGTCAGCACCGTGAGATGCAGGGACGAGTGGATGCGAAGCGCCGCAAGGCAGGACTTCCGCCGATGAAGCTCCCCGGCTGACGCTCAGCCCAAAACAGCCCCGTAGGTGATCCTGCGGGGTTTTCTTATCCCCTGACGCATCCAGCGCGGGCAGCCAGAACAACAATCACCAGGAAGGGGCTCTTTCGCATGTCCGAAACGCACAGCCGTGGGCGCCGGTCAAGTGGAGCGCGGAGCGTCTTGAGCGGGGTCAGTCCGCTCTCGCCAGGGCCATCGAGTGCAGCGGTCAGACGTAAGGCTGGGCGCAGGTGGTCGAACCAGGCGTCACCGCTGGGCACACGCCCCGGGAATTCATGGCATGCGCATCACCGGTTCGCAGGTCAGGGTCTCCATGATCTGCGGATTAGGAAGGATGTCCTGCCCTGCTGTCGGAAGTGGGCTGGGCTCCGGGACCGGCTCGTCAGCGTCCAGCCACCGCACCCGGCCAGCAGCAGGCATGCCATCAACACCCCGGGGGATTCGCATGCCTGCTGAGAATACCTGGCCCGAAGCAGGTCGCCCAGGCTGGGCCTGATCTGTCAGATTGCTTCGACGCGGGCGTACTTCGGCTGCCACATGCGCTCATAGACCTGCTGGATCGGATGGTCCAGTGGCCGCTCGGCAACCCCCTCGCGGGCAGCCTGTTCGGCAACCGCGATAGCCACCGTGGCGGAAACCATCCGCAGATCGCTGATGCCCGGCAGCAGCGGCGCACCGTCCCGCCAGGCGTTGACCAACCCGGCGAGCGCCTCGGCCGCCGCGGAGATCATGCCCTCGGTGACCCGGCGGGCACGGCAAGCGGCCACTCCGAGTCCGAGCCCGGGGAAGATCAGCGCGTTGTTGGACTGGGCGATCACATGGCGTACGCCGTTGTGGTCAACCGGGGCAAATGGACTTCCCGTCGCGATCAGGGCAGTGCCGTTCGTCCAGGCCAAAAGATCGGCTGGGGTCGCCTCGGCCCGGCTGGTCGGATTGGACAGCGGGAAGATGATCGGTCGAGCACTGTGGCGCGCCATTTCCTCGACCACCTCACGGGTGAACGCCCCACCGCGTGTCGACGTCCCGATGAGAATGGTGGGCTTCGCATTGCGCACGACATCGAGCAGTCCAATGTGGCTCGGGTCTGCCACCGTCCAGTCGGATACCTCGGCACGATTGCGGGCGTACGGCCGCTGGAAATCCAGCAAGCTCATGTCATCGTCGAGAAAGAGGCCTTGAATGCCCATGGGCCAGAACCGTTTGTGGACCGATTCCGCGGGCACCCCACCGCGCAGCATCGCGTCCCGGACCAGGTTCGCGATGCCGATTCCCGCGCTCCCTGCCCCGAAGGACACCACCCGATGTTCCTCCAGCGGAACGCCCGTCACGTCCACCGCTGCGAGAATCGCCGCCAGCACCACCGCCGCGGTGCCCTGGATGTCATCGTTGAACGTGCAGACTTCATCGCGATAACGATCGAGGATGCGGTGGGCATTGGAGACCCCGATGTCCTCCCAATGGATCATCGCGTTCGGGAACACCTCTTGGACGGTGTTCACGAATTGGTCGATGAATTCGTCATAGCGTTCACCGCGCACTCGGCCATGCCGTTCGCCCAAATAGAACTCGTTGCTCAACAACCCGAGATTGTCCGTGCCGGTGTCCAGAACCACCGGCAACACCCGCCTGGGGTGAATGCCCGCTGCCGCCGTGTAGACCGACAGCTTCCCGATGGCGATCTGGATGCCGCCAATGCCCTGGTCGCCGATTCCGAGAATGCCTTCGGAGTCCGTCACGCACACCAGATCCACGTCATCGGCACCAAGCCCATAACCGAGCAGGGCGGAGGCCATCTTGTCGGGGTGGTCAATGGAAAGGAACACTCCGCGTGGACGGTTGTAGTCATGGCTGAACCGCTCGATCGCCTCCCCGATGGTCGGCGTGTAGATGATCGGCAACATCTCCTCGAGATTGTTGGCCAGCAGGTGATAGAAGAGCACCTCATTGCGGTCACGCAGGCTGTTCAAGGTCAAGAACTTGCCCAACCTCGTGGTCGTGTTGCGAAACTGCTTGTGCACTCGGCGGGTCTGGTTCTCCAAGGTGGTGAACCCAGTCGGCACCAGCCCATGCAATCCCAGCGCAGTGCGCTCTTCATCAGTGAACGCAGTGCCCCGATTGGTCATCGGATTGGACAGGACTGCCCGACCCCGTGCCCTAATCCGCAGGACAGCGTCACTGGCTGTCGTGTCGTAGTCGTAATTGCTGTTGCTCGGCGCCATGATTTCATCCTTCCGGTAGGACCGCTCTGCCACAAGCCCCGAAAATGGCGCTCGCGCTTCCTATTGCCTGACCGGGCAGCCTGTGCAATCGTCGTGGGCAACCGATCGGGAGCCTTGATCTGAACTCGTGGGCATGTGATCAGCCAGCTTGGAGGTCGCTTGTCGGCCCTTGGCGGGTGGTGACCTGCGTCATTGCTAAGTGAATTCGTCGACTTATCAAGCCGACTTACCCCGTAGTTTCGCTCGACCGTCGGATCAACAAGGATTGAGATGGACGCGGAAAGGACAATTCAATGGGCTGGCTGGATGATCAGGTCGTGGTTCTCACCGGTGGCGGATCGGGGCTGGGACGGGCCCTTGTGGACACCCTCAACAACGAGGGCGCTCGCACGGTGGTCCTTGAATACTCCCCTGACAAAGTGACCGCGCTGCAGGACACCACGGACCCCGAACGCGTGGTCGTGGTGCAGGGTGACGCGGGAGCGTACGCCTCCAATCGCGAAGCGGTGGACGAGGCCCTCACACGCTGGGGAAAGCTGGACTGCTTCATCGCGAACGCCGGGGTGTGGGATTTCTCACGGGGGATCGAGGACATGACCCCCGACGAGCTGGATCGTGGTTTCGACGCGCTCTACCGCCTCAATGTGAAGGGCCCCCTGCTCGGCGCCAAGGCTGCACTGGAGCCGTTGCAGGCCAGCGGCGGCTCGTTCATCGTCACCCTGTCCAACGCAGCCCTCTATCCGGGTGGCGGCGGACCGTTGTATGTCTCGAGCAAGCACGCCGGCGTCGGCCTGGTCAAACAACTCGCCTATGAGTTGGCGCCAACGGTCCGGGTCAACGCCGTGGCGCCGGCGGGCATGGTGAGCGACCTGCGGGGACCTGCTGCCATGGGGCTCGACCAGACGTCGATCGGCACCGACGACTTCGCCGCAGCAGTGGCCAAGAAGTCCGCGCTGGCGCGCTGCCCCGAGCCCGTGGACTACACCGGGGCCTATGTGCTGTTGGCCTCGCGCCAATACGGCATCACCACCTCGGGCAGCGTTCTGGACATCGCCAACGCGAAGGGGTTGATCGGCAGGGTGGTCGATGATCTGATCGGCTGAGGCCGGGAGTCGGGCGAGCAGTGGCGTCGGGCGGGATCAGACCCGCCCGGTGACGCTTGAGCGAGCACAGAAGCTCACGCGCTGGGCGTACTGTCCGAATCGCCCTCGAGGTATTGGAACCTTCCGGATCCTCAAGTATTGTCCCTTTTCAGGAGAGCGCCGGTGAATGTCTCCTGGGGGTGGGTAGACAAGGTGCGTGAGCCCGTTCATCGGCGCTCTCCCAACACACACAACGGCTCCGCAGTCACCACTGGTGACCCGGAGCCGTCGCTGTTCGATTCGGCCAGGTCTTGAGCCCGGCCGGCCGAGGTCTTCTCCTCAGATTCCCTTGAGCTGCGAGATCACCTTTTCCAACTGACCCGCGCTCAGCACTCCCGCCTGGTTGAACACCATGTCGCCCTTGTGGAACGCCATGACCGTCGGGATGCTCATGATGTTGAGCGTGCCCGCAATGTCCTGGTTGGCGTCGGTGTCCACCTTGGCGAAGACGACGTCGTCATGATTCTCCGACACCTTCTTGAAAATCGGGGCGAACTTCTTGCACGGGCCGCACCAGTCGGCCCAGAAGTCGACCACGACGAGGTCATTCTTTTTGATCGTGTCAACGAAGTTGGCACTGGTCACATCAACGGTTGCCATAAGTCACGAGGCCTTTCTGTTGTCTCGGATCCTCCAACACCCGCGTCCCGGGAGCTATTCCCACCCGTGCCCGAGTTGCTCAGAGTTCATCCTCAAGCGTGGTCATAATCTCGTCCCCGATCGACCGGATGACCCGCCCCGGGCCGATGGGACGGCCGGCGACTGTCGAGACGAGTTGGGACAGACCGGGCAGTGACTCGTTTTCCGGCGCTGCCGTCGGAACCGGCTCCAGCAATAGCGGGTTCTCCCCGTCCTGCCAGGGCTGGGTCAGCCGCGACCACGTGCGCAGCCACGCGTCGGAGATCTCCTGCACCGATGGCACCCCGAAGAAGTGGCCGACCGGAGCATGGTGCCGCAACGCCACGATCGGCGAGTCCACGTAGAGCAGCGCCAGGCGTACGCGGGCGTCCAGATCGCGGCGCACGTCCATGGCCGGCCGGGTCGCCCACCGGCACGGATGGGGACAGGTCTCCCCCACATCGGGCCGCTCGCCAGCGCCGATCGTGGCATGGTTCATCGCACACACCCCGAGCGCGTCGCCGAGCCGGGAGTGGAACTTGTCGAGATAGGCCGTATACCCGACCAAATCCCCAGAGCAGGCATTCAGCGAACGCCTCGCCGTAGCACGCAGTGCGGAATTGTGCGGGCACTCCGGGTCATCGGTCCCCCACCGTTCGCCGACGGATTTCCCCAT
Organism: Propionibacterium sp.; assembly: GCA_012839035.1. GTDB lineage: Bacteria > Actinomycetota > Actinomycetes > Propionibacteriales > Propionibacteriaceae > Enemella. Next base: position 11,458 of record DUOB01000130.1, on the reverse strand, counting down.
CCGCAATGGGTCACCGGCATGGCCGAGCACCGACTCCCAGGCGAGCTGACACAGGTACTCGCCGATCAGGTGAGCCGTCACCACGACCTGCAGGGGCTCATGCCGCAGGGCCCGCAACTCGGTCACCTCGAGCATCAGCTCATAGAGGGGCACCAACGACCGCAGTGCGCCGCGTTCGGCTTCGCGGGGCTCAAGCGGAAAGCAGGACTGCCGCAGGCGATTCGCCCACGGGGTGTTGAAGCCCTTGGCAATCGTGCCGAAGTCCTCGGCGTCCAGGTCGAGCACGCGCTTGGCTGCCGTGGCCAAGGCGTACGCCCGCCTCGCCTTCTTCGCCTGTTGTCCCTTGGGCGGGTTGTTGTGGAGGAGTGCGGCGACGGCGTCATACCAATGGCCGTCCAGCAGCGCTCTGACGGCGGAGTCAATCACGACCTGAGGCCTCGACATAGAGTTGGTCGGCCGACTCGGCGTCGATCACGAAACTGCCAGCAGCAGTGGTCAGCCGGAACCCGTCCGTGTGCTCCGCAACCACGGCCTCCGACCCCGGCACGATGCCGTTGCGATGCAGTTCGCCCAGCAGCTCGGTTCCGGTCTGGAGGTTCTCCCCGATCCGACGGATGATGACCCGGTCCGCGCCTGTGGCGACCAGCCTGGGCAACGGTTCGCTCGGCCCCGGACCTGCCGGCGCTGCCGTGTCGTCGGCTTCCGGGATCGGATTTCCATAGGGCGACTCGATGGGATCACCCAACAGTGCCACGAGCCTCTCCTCGACGTCGTCGGAGATCACGTGTTCCCACCGGCAGGCCTCATCGTGGACGTTCTCCCAGTCAACGCCGATGACGTCGGTGAGCAACCGCTCGGCGAGACGGTGCTTGCGCATGACCTTCACGGCACGTTCCCGCCCGTCCGGGCTGAGTTCGATATGGCGGTCCCCGGTGACCCGCAGCAGACCGTCGCGTTCCATTCGTGCGACAGTCTGGGACACGGTCGGACCGCTCTGCCGAAGTCGTTCGGCGATGCGTGCCCGCAGCGGGACGATCCCCTCTTCTTCGAGTTCATAGACCGTGCGCAGATACATCTCAGTCGTGTCGATGAGGTCACTCACGCCGATCTCCTGTGGTTGCGGGGGTCACGGCCACAAGCGGCCACGTGCTGCGCCCACCTTAGGCCATGGGCACAGCGTCTCGCCGAACCTGCCAGTTCTGCGGCTGCTGTCAGTCGTCGTCGTGCTGAATCGCTCGGGCAAGATTTCGCGGGACATCCGGCGACAGCCCCAGCTTCATCGCCCGGCCAACGGCAAGCCGCTGCGTCAGGATCAACTCGGCCATCGGGTCCCGATGGCATTCGATCAGGGTCGCTCCGGTTTGCCGGATGCGTTCGGCGAGACCATAGGGAGTGGGACACAGCATCCACACCAGACGGCCCGGCTCCGCCACCGCGATCGGGCCGTGACGATATTCCATCGACTGATAGGACTCGGACCAGGACTGGCTGCACTGCCGAAGTTTCAGCGCCGCCTCGTGCGCGAGCGCCACCGTCCACGCCCGGCCGAGATAGGTCACCTGCTCCGCGTCGACCTCTTCGTCGGTCAGCCGCACCTGAAGCGCATCCCGGGCTTCCGTCACCACGCGGTCGAGGTCGTGGCCGACCCACGCACGTGCGAGCGCCAGAGCGGTGGTCGCGAAACGCGTCTGGACCACCGATGCCTCGTCCGCAAAGGACAGATCGATCACCGCGTCTGCGAGTTCAGCAGTCGGTGCATCCTCGAAATTGCCCAGCAGCGCCAGCGTGGGCACCTGTCCCCGGACGTCGCGCAACAGCCTGTTGATGTCGGTCGTGACCCCGGACCTGGTGAGGACCACGATACGGTCATAGCGTCGTCGGCGGGGAAACTCCGATGCCACATAGGCATCCGACTCCCCCATCCCCGCTCCTTCCCGCACCGCCGCCATCGCCTGCGCCATGAACCACGCAGTTCCCGTGCCGACGAACGCCACCCGCTCGCCGTCGACGGGCAGCAGCCCGCGCACCTCGTGCAGCAGTTCGGCCGCCTGCTGCCAGCAGTCGGGCTGCGAGTGAATCTCGTCATCGGTCAGGAAGGCCATGTCACCAACCTAACCCTCAAGCGCGTCGCCCACGTGGCCAGTGCCCAGGTTCATCCCGGGCCTGCCGAAAGGGCGACTCGCGATGGTTCTTGAACACGGCTTCCCATCACATGGGAGGATGTTGTTATGCCGCTTGAGATTCCGCCTTTTCTCCTGCCACGGGACGGACGTTTCGGTTGTGGCCCGGCGAAGATCCGCCCCACCGCGCTCGACTCCCTCGTGGCCTCCGCTCCTCTGCTGCTGGGGACCTCCCATCGGCAGAAGCCGGTCCGGGACCTGGTCCAGCGGGTGCGCTCGGGACTGGCTGAGCTCTATTCCCTGCCGGATGGTTATGAAGTGGTGCTCGGCAACGGTGGCTCCACCCTGTTCTGGGACCTGGCGACGTTCTCCCTGATCGAGAAGCAATCCGCGCACGGAGTCTTCGGCGAATTCTCCGGCAAGTTCGGTCGCGCTGTCGCCCGCACACCGCACCTCCAGGACCCCTTGATCTTCGAAACCGATCCCGGATCGGTCCGGCTGCCCGAGGAAACCGAGGGCGTCGACGTCTATGCCTGGGCCCACAACGAAACGTCCACGGGCGCGCTCGCCCCGATCCGTCGAGTCGGCGGTGACGAAGCCCTCGTCGTCATCGACGGGACCTCCGCCGCCGGGGGCGTGCCCGTGGACATGAGCCAGGTCGACGTCTACTACTTTGCCCCGCAGAAGGGGTTCGCCTCCGATGGCGGCATCTGGTTCGCGTTCCTGTCACCCAATGCGATCGAACGCATGGAACGCATTGCGGCCAGCGGGCGTTGGATTCCCGAGATCCTCAGCCTCAAGGTGGCCTATGACAATTCGTTGAAGGAACAGACGCTGAACACGCCTGCGGTGGCCACCCTGTTCCTGATGGACGAGCAACTGCACTGGCTGCTCGACAACGGAGGCATGGAGTTCGCAGCACGTCGGAGCCGGGCATCGTCGGTCCGGATCTATCGCTGGGCGTTGGAGAACAAAGTCACCAAACCGTTCGTCAGCGACCCCGACCACCGTTCCCCCGTCGTGGCCACCATCGACTTCGACGAGTCGGTGGATGCCAAGCTCGTCACGAGTGTGCTGCGGGCCAATGGCATCGTGGATATCGAGCCCTACCGCAAGCTGGGGCGAAACCAGATGCGGGTCGGCTTGTTCCCAGCGATCGACCCGGATGATGTCGCCGCGCTGACCCACTGCCTGGACTGGCTGCTCCCGCGCATCACCAACTGATCCGCGGCAGCCCTGAGGTCAGGCCTGCTCGTCCGGCCGGTCGGGCCTGATCGCCGGACGGATCTCGGTGTCATCGGACGCATTCCCTGACGTCTCGTCAGGGAACGACACGCGTTCGACATCGGCATCGGCCGGGTCGCCCTCCCAATCACCCGCTCGGTTGTCGTCATCACCCGTTCGGTTGTCGTCCCAACTGCGACGGGCGGCGACAGGCGGTGGCGCCGTCTCTCCCCGACCCCGGAACAGCACGATGGCCCCCGCCGCAACCGAGACGAGCGCGGCCAGCGCGAGTGCGGAAAGGGTGCCACTTCGGTTGCCCCGGCTGGGGTCCAACGAGATCCCGTCCTCGTTCGGGTCGGGTTCCGGCGTCGGGCTGGGCGGTGGCACGGCCTCTGCGGGCGGTACTTCCTCGATCGTGCTCGGAATCGGGACTCGGAGCACCCTGGATTGGGCGCCCTCGGAGCCAATCAGGAGCGCGTCGTCCGCCATGCTCACCGCCAAGGACTCGCCCTGTGGCTGGAATGGCAGTCGAGCGCGCGCTTTGGACTCATAGGTTTCACGATCGAGGACTTCGACGCTCAGATAAGTCCGGACGACGAATTCCCCGGTGGGCAAAACGGTTCCGTCCGTCACCCATGCGGGAGCGTCGGCGACTCGCGTCAGCTCATTGGGGGCGCTGGGATCGAGCTCCTCCGGCGCGATATAGATGCCCCCCTCGGCGGCTTTGGTGACGATTCGGATCCTTCCGGTTTCATCCACCAAAAGGGCTTCCGCATCCTTGGGACCGTCCGGATAGCGGAACTCATAGGTGGTGAACTCATCACCCTGGTCGCGGCCGGGCACGGGAGAGTTGATGACAAAGACGCTGACCGTCTCGCGCTGTGCAACGTTGTCACCGATATCCGCGATAAAGAGACGGCTGTCGACATAGGCAATGGCCTCGACGTCGACCGGGTCGGCATTGAATTCGACAGTCCCGCTGGTTCTCCCGTCAGGACCGATCGCATAGGCAATGCCGTGATCACCGGAATCGTTGATCGTCCAGAACACGTCGTTGTCGGTGTCGCGGGCCAGCCCCGAGGACTCGGTCACACGCGGATCAGTGATCGTGAACGCCAGCTGTGCGCCCGTCGGCGGGGTCGGGGTCTCCGCGTACGCCGGCATCTCCATCGACAGCCCCACGCACGCAACCGCCGCTGGGAGCAGCGAGCGGAGCAGGGAATGTGCGGCGAGTGGTGGCATGGTCAACTTTCCGGAGACTGCGGCCAGACTATGACCGACTTCACTGATTCGCCACACCACTGGCCAACGCGGCGATCACCACGATCACGACGAGGGCCACGAGGACCCCGGACACGATGAGGCGGCGGACGCGAGGATTCACTCCTCCACGCTACTCTCGTCAACGTGCGATCCCCGACCACCGGCACGCCCCGGACCATCACGATCCCCGGTTTCAGCAGAGCCCGCTATGCCTTGGTGCTCGCGCTCATCGGGACGGCCCTGGCCCTTTTCGTCCTGTGGTCGCTCAACATCGGGCACGGGCTCTATGCCTTCATCGTGCTGGGGGTGGCCGTGGCTGCCCTGACGTTCTTCGGTGGACCCGAGCGGCGTGCGCGGGCCGTGTCCATCACGGACTCGGACATCCGCATCGACCGGTTCCACCGCATCGGGACGGTGGTCGACCGCTCCGAGCTCTCCGCTGCTGCGGCTGAGCGCAGAGCGGGTCCCAAGGGGCGTACGCAAACACTGCTCGTGCTCACCCCACGCGATCCTGGCACCTTCTTCACCGACCACCGCGAGCTGCGCTCGGTCCGCGTGGGCGATGCTGCGCACGTGCCCGCGGGAACGTCCGAAGCAAGCGCGCACGAACTGAACGAAATGCTGCGGACGCCGGCGGGTCAGCCCTATCGGCAGATCAGCGATAGGTGACGGGGGGCGGCGAGGCAACCACCGCGAATCGACGGTTGTGCTCGTTGGCGGCCATGACGGCCCAGACAACGCCCGCCGGGATCGTCAGCACGAGGATGAGGCCAAACGTGAACCAGATGAACACGATGTTGATCAGGAACGTCACCAGCGCCCCGATGGGCGTCGAATAGAGCATGCCGATCGGCCCGAAAAAGAACGCGAGCACTCCCGCGGTCCCCGGTGATTTCTGCGGCACCACCGCCACCGGCACCACAGGGGCCGCCACCACCGGATAGTAGGGAGCGGGCTGCCCATACTGGGGCGGCGGCGCGTACGGCTGCGGTCCCGGTCGATAAGGGGGGAACTGTGACCCGGAGCCGTGCTGCGAATCGGAACCGTAGTGCCCGTTTCCATATCCCCCGTATGGCCGCGACTCCGATTGATGCTCCCATTGCTGAGACATGCTTCCCCCTAAGCGAACCGTGGAGAACACCTTATCCCGCTCATAGCCCATCTTTCCGGTTGGCCAGCAGCCGACTGCGAACCAGCACGGTTCACAATCTGTGCCGAGCCGCCCCAGTGCAACCGGCCGGTTATCCGGCGAGTTGGGTGATGAGGCCCTGCGTGAAATAGATGACGAACAGGAACGCCACGACATACATGAGCGGGTGCACCTGGCGGAATTTCCCGCGCGCCATTTTGAGCACCACGTAGGCGATGAACCCCGCTCCGATGCCGGTGGTGACCGAGAACGCGAAAGGCATCAGGGTGATCGTGAGGAAGGCCGGAAGCCCGTCCTCGATCTCGTCCCAGTCGATCGCGGTGACCTGGCTCATCATCAGGAAGCCGACGAACACGAGCACCGGTGTCGCGGCCTCGGACGGCACGACGTTGATCAGCGGCGCAAGGAACACGGCAACGAGGAAGGCGCCACCGGTCACGATCGAGGCGAGGCCCGTCCGCGCTCCCTCACCGACGCCCGCGGCGGACTCGACATAGGACGTGTTGGAGGACACGGATCCCAGACCACCGGCGATCGCGGCGGCCGAGTCCACGAGCAGGATCGGGGTCAGGTGCGGCGGGTTGCCCTTGTCGTCGAGCAGATTGCCCTCGGCGCCGACGGCCACAACCGTGCCCATGGTGTCGAAGAAGTCCGCGAGCAGCAGGGAGAAGATCAACAGCACGAGCATCAGCACGGCACCGAACTCGAAGCCGTTGGCGACGAAGCCCCCGAACAGGTCGACCCGACCGAGCAGGGACAGGTCGGGCAGGGAGAACAAGTCGCCGACCCGAGGCACGTTGAGCATCCAACCGGTCGGGTTGACCACGGCACCACTGGCATCGGTCATCGCCCCGATACGGGCCACCGACTCGACGATGACCGCCAGCACGGTTGAACCACCGATCGCGATGAGCAGAGCGCCGGGCACCCGGCGGGCGTACAGAATCGCCGCCAGCGCCAAACCGATCAGGAAGATCGCGACCGGCCAGCCCATCAGCGACCCGGCGATGCCGAACTCCACGGGCGGACCGCCCTCCGGTTTGCGCACGATGCCGCCGTCGAGCAGGCCGACGAACGCGATGAACAGGCCGATGCCGACCGCGATACCGGTGCGCAGCGACCGCGGGACGGCGCGGAACACCGCGGTCCGGAACCCGGTCAGCACGAGGATCGTGATCAGAATGCCCTCCCAGACCACCAGCCCCATGGCCTGGGGCCAGGTCATCTTGGGCGCGATGACATAGGCGAGGAGGGCATTGAGCCCGAGTCCCGCCGCAATGCCGAGGGGGAATCGTCCAAGCGCGCCCATGAGGATCGTCATGACGCCGGCGATGAGTGCCGTCGCCGCGGCGACCATCCCGATGGTGATGCCGATGTTCTCCGGCGTCACGGGAAGGCCGGAAATCAGGTGTCCGGTCGCATCGGGGGTCGTGCCGATGATGATGGGGTTGAGGGCGATGATGTACGCCATCGTGAAGAACGTGACCAGCCCGCCACGGATCTCACGACCCACGTTGGAACCGCGTTCACTGATATGGAACCAGCGGTCGATGGGACCGCGTGGCTCGGTGGTGACCGAAGTGTCGAGTGCCATGGCGTCACGCTAGGGCTTTGCGTACGCAGGGCCACGCTGTGGACAGTCAGCGGACGGCGCCGCCATCAGTCAAACAGCGCGTCCTCGGTGGTGATCGTGTCCCAGACCGGCGCAGGGAGTTCGGCGGAGCGCTCGGGTGCGACGACGTCGGAGTGTCCACCACAGCCGTGGTCGATGCTGACGACGCGGCCGTCGGAGGGCGAGTATTCGTTGGCGCATGCCCCGAAGAGCACCCCCATGCTGCCGCTCAGGCGGAGGAAATAGCCGCAGCTGACGCAATTGCCGGGGGCCTGCTTGGCCAATGGGGTGTCAGGGCCGCCGTCGGATTCGAGCCAGCGTTCGGCGGCCTCGTCGCGTCCGAAGGCGGAGAGCACCCGTTCGCGGCCCAGCCCGAGCTCGGCGACCACGGCCCGCATGGCCGACGCCTCGGCGGGTTCGAGATCCTTGGCGAACTCGCCGGCCGTATATCCCGGCTCCAGCCGCGGATCGTTGTCCGGTGTGGGCATGAGGACGCCGGGGGCGACGTCGCCGGGTTCGATCCGCTCGGCCCAGGGCACCCACTCGGGCGCGAGAATTGCGTCATCGCCGGGCAGCAGGACCACCTCGTCGACGGTCACCCGCTTGGCACGGGACGCCCGCACCACGGTGACGGCCCAGCGCCAGCCCCGATAGCCGGGATGCGTGGACTCGAAATAGTGGGTCACGACCCGGTCGGCCTCGGCCACGACGCCGAGGTGTTCCCCCACGGTCTGGGTGACGGACGCTCCTTCGAGCGCTGCGTCACGCGCGAGGTCGACTGCCTCGGCGCAGGCGGGATCGAGCTTGGGCGCCCGGGGGCGGCGCGTCCTGGTCTTCTGCTCCGTCATCTCAGTCATTGTGGGGGTCGTCCGCTCAGAGTTCCAGTTCGTCCGCCACTGCGCGCAACACTTGCGCAACCCGCTGGGCATGTTTCGCGTCCGGGTGCCGGCCCCGGCGATAGCCGGCTCCGATCCCGTCCAGGAGTTTGATGAGGTCCTCGGTCAGCACAGCGAGCTGTTCGGGGCGCTTGCGGGAAGCCTTGGACAGCGATGGGGGTGTTTCGAGGAGGGTCAGCGACAGGGCCTGTTCACCTTTTCGACCGGCCACGACCCCGAACTCCACCTTCTGGCCTGGCTTCAGTGTCGTGACGCCCGGGGGCAGCGCGTTGGCGCGTACATAAACGTCACCCCCGCCTTCCTTGACCAGGAAGCCGAAACCCTTTTCAGCGTCATAGAAGCGGACCTTGCCAACCGGCACTGCAACCTCACTCGGGACAGAACACGAAACCCCGGCGACCCGGGGACTGTGGCAAGTCTAGTGGGGGTCAGGAGAGCCCGCATCAAACATTCGGCCCGATCGGGGGATCTAGGATTGTCCCATGGCTACGTGGGAGGACGGACCGGAGTACGCGCCAGTCGAGCGCCCCAGCGCTTTCGACGCGCCTGCGGCCGTGCGCCCGCTGGAGAAGGCACCGCCGCGGGAGGTTGCCTCCGCGGGGGCGCCCAGCACTCCCCCGGAATTTGACCAGCATGCGGACCTCGCCCCGCTGGCCGAGCACCACCCGGATCGGGGACCCCAGCGTGACCCCCGTGAGCCCTATGACGTGGCCAGCAGCGTGATGACCGAGGCGGACTCCGCCTGGAGCACGATCGTCCACTATCACGTGCAGCCCGAGGAACACCCGGCTCCGCCGAACGGGTTCCCTCCCCCGGCCACGCCCCTGGCCCATGATCCGCGGGTTCCGTTCGCCGTCACGGGTCCGGCCGGTCACACCGGCGCTCCCGCTGTGCCCGGCAGTTTCGGAGCACCCGAAGTGTTGCCGCCCGCACCGCCCGGGCCACAACCGACCTCGCCCCGGTTCGGTGAGGTGTTCAACGCCGTGACGGCGCCCACGTTCATCACCCTCCTCATCGGCGGGCTGGCGATGGCGGTCCCGCTGTTCGGGTGGTTGTCGCCGCTGATGTTCATCCTCGCGTTCCTCACCTCCGGCCGCATCGCGTATCGCCAGCATTGGGTGCGGTTGGCGTTCCTGGTCGGGGTCGGTGCCCTGGGGACGACCGTGGTCGTGGGGCTGTTGTTCTCCCCGGTCGATCTTCTTGCCTATTTCCAGCTCGTCCAGGCCGTCTCGACGGTCGTCTGCTGGCTGGTGCTGTTCGCGGTGCTCGGCATCGTCTGGCAGGCGCTGGCAGCCAACGAGACACCCCAGCACCCACGGCACAGCACCTGGAGCTGATGACGGTGGACGCGCTCGGTGATTTCTCCGCCGACGACCTGGCCGCGTTGCTCTCCGATCGCCCCGATCTGGCCGCCCCGCCGCCGGCTGACCTCGCGGAGCTCGCGGAGCGGGCGGCCAGGCCCTCCTCGGTGCGCCGGGCCCTCGACCTGCTCACACGGCCGGAGCTGACGGTCGCCGAAGCAGTGGCCGCCACACCGCACGGGTCGCCGCAGGAGGTCGCCGGACTCGTCGGTTTCGACCCGTCGCCAGCCCTCGCCCGATTGCGCGGTCTCGCACTGCTGTGGGATCAGGGCAGGTCCCTGCGCGCGTTCTTCGCGCCGTTCCCCGGCGGTCTCGCCGAACCCTCCCCCGAGCCGCTCTCGCCGGGGGAGATCCGTGCGGCGTTGACACATCTGCCGGAGGGCGCGCACGGCGTACTCGACAAACTCACCTGGGGTCCGCCCACCGGAGCGGTCCGGGATGCCGACCGCACGATCACCGAACCCGCCACCCCGATCGAGCACCTGCTCGCCCGAGGGCTGCTGCGGGCGGTCGATCCGCACACGGTCGTGCTCCCACGCGAGGTTGCGCTGCACCTGCGTGGTGGGATCCTCCGCGAGGTCCCCGCCGAACCCCCCACGCCCGGCCCCGGCCGGCGCGCGCTCCGCATCGTCGACCCGGCCGCTGTCGGCGCGGCCGTGCAGTTCGTGCAGACGATCGAGGGGCTGCTGGACGCGCTGACCCGGCGTACCCCCACGCCCCTCCGCACCGGCGGACTCTCCAGCCGCGACCTCACCGTGCTGGCCAACGCCGTCGACGCCCCGGTGGGGAAGGCGACGTTCGCACTCGACGTCGCGCATGCCGCCCGACTGCTGGTGTCGACCGGACCTGCGATCGTCCCGACAGACGCGTTCGAGCGGTGGCTGGAGGTGGGATTGGCGGGGCGGTACGCGGAGATCCTGCGCATCTGGTTCCGCTCCCGGCGCTGGTTCGCGCTCGGACGGGCCGAGGGTGGGCGGCCGCTCCAGCCGGTGACGGAGGCACCGTGGGCGCCGGACCTGCGGCGTACGCTGCTCGCCCCGCTCGCCCCGGGCGACGCCGTCGATCCCGACACGCTGTCCGCGTGGATGGAGTGGCATCGCCCGGCCCTGGCCCGCGCAGGCGATCCGACCGCCCTCACCGCTGACGTGCTCACCGAGGCCGACTGGCTCGGCCTCACCGCGTTCGGACAGGCCTCGACGCTCCTGACCGGCCGCACCGGCGATCTGCCCGACGGGACCGCCGCCCTGTTCCCGGAATTCACCGATCATGTGATCCTGCAGAGCGACCTCACGGCGGTGGCGACGGGGCCGCTCGATCGACCCACCGCTGCCGCGCTCGCACTGCTCGCCGACACCGAGTCCCGCGGCGGGGGCGGAGTGTTCCGGTTCACCGCCTCCTCCGTGCGGCGCGCATTCGACGCCGGGTGGGCCGCCGAGGACGTCGAGGGATGGCTGGCGGAGCACTCGCGGACCGGCGTACCCCAACCCCTCCACTATCTCGTCGGCGACATCGCCCGCCTGCACGGGACCGTCCGGGTCGGGTCGGCGCGGTCCTACGTACGGATCGACGATCCGGTCCGCCTCAGCACCGTGCTCGAACATCCCCTCGCCGAGGAGCTCGGCCTGCGGCAGGTGGGGCCCGAGACGCTCGTCGCCGATGCGGATCCAGCCGAGGTCGTCGCGGTGCTCCGCGAGGTCGGGCTCACGCCGGCCGCCGAGAATGCCGCGGGCGAGATGCTCGCCAGCCCACCACCGCGCCGACCGCCCGCTCCGGTGCCGACCCGGCGTACCCCCGCGGACCCCGCCGCCATCGCCGCCACCCTGATCGCCCGC
>DUOB01000129.1 GCA_012839035.1 Propionibacterium sp. | reverse complement strand
AAGACCTCCGCATACCCCTGATCCACATTGAGCAGCAACGATTCGTTGTCGAGTCCGCTGGCCAACACCACCATGTGCAGGGTAATGAACACCAGGTCGACGAGCAGCAGGATCGCCAGGAGCAGACTTGCGGCGCGGCACCACTCAGCCCCGGTCCACCGCGCCATGGCGCGGGCAGGTGTTCTTTCCACAGACCTCGGCTTGTCGCTCAGCGTTTGCAACTCGTTCATCCGTTTATGGTGGGCCACCTCCATGAGGCTAATCTGAAGTGGAGATGAGCGGGTTGTTATTCAGCCGTCAAATGTCGAGGAATCTCTCTTCGATGTCGATGAAGGCCTTGACTCCGGTTGTGGCGCGCGTGGGATCGAGCGCGGTGTCGAGTTCGTCGAGCCCATAGCGCTCACCGATCAGGGCATCGATCGGCACCCTGCCGGCGGCGATCATCGCAATCGCCATCGGGAACGTATTGGCATAGCGGAACGATCCGTGGACCGTGAGCTCACGGTTCTGCATGAGGGTGATCGGCAGCGCGACCTCGTCCGCACCCCGCCCCACCAGGACGACGTGTCCGCCGGGCCGCACGGCAGGAAACCCGCGACGGATGGCGGCGGCGGAGCCCGAGCACTCCACGAAGGCATCGAAGTGCGCCGGCGGAATGACGATCCCGGACCGGGCCATGTTCAGCGTGGTGGTGGCGCCCATCGCCTCAGCCCGCTGGAGCCGTTCCCCGGAGAGGTCGCTGATCGTGATGTCCACGGCACCCAGTGCCTTCGCAACAGCCACGGTGATCAGTCCGATCGGCCCCGCCCCGGCGACCAGCACCTTGGACCCGGCCCGGATGTCGGCCTTGTGCAGCGCAGCCAGGGCAATCGCAGTGGGTTCCGCGAGGACCGCGGCGGAGATCGGCACGTCCGCGGGCACCGTGTGGACGAAGTCCGCCGGGTGCGTCAGGTATTCCGTGAACACACCGTCACACCCGGGCGTGCCGAGGAAGGTCGCGGTCTCGCAGAGGTTGTATCGGCCCTGTCGGCACTGTTCGCAATGACGGCAGATCCGCAGCGGCTCCAACGCAACGAGTTCACCGATCCGCTCGGGCGAGATCTGCTCCCCAACAGCGACTATGCGCCCGGCAGCCGTGCGGCCCAGAACCAGAGGGCCATTGATGGGGGTGCCGCGAAGGCGACCAGTGCTGAAGAGCTGGACATCGGACCCCGCCACGGCCGCCGCGGACACGCGGATCAGCACATCCTCCGGGCCGGGGGCGGGCACGTCCCGTTCCTCGACCGCAACGTTGCGGACACCACGCAGGACGCTGGCACGCATCGTGCTCGGGATCTCCATCGGCTCCTCCTCTGTCGGCCCAAGCCTAACCAGCGCTCCCAGAGGCACGGACGCAGCCGACCGAATCCAGTGTCGGGACTCGCCGCCCCACCCCAGGGATTCGGGCGCGGCCGAGGATCAGGCCCCCGAGCGCCGGCGCAGATCAGCCCAGGCCGGGCTGGCGTCCAGAATCCTGTTGGCCTCGGCGAAGTCCACTCGTTCCACGTGGACGATCAGCTGCAGGCAGTCGTCGACGCTGGCCCCCTGGCGCCGCATGGGGGCCAGATAATCCTCGATCTCACCTCGGTGACCGCGGGTCATCTGGGCACTGGGCAACCATCGGGTCCACATGCCTGCATTCAACACCTCAGCGCACACGCTCGACAACGAGCACGCGGGCCGACGAGCGAGTGGGCGTGATGATGATCGTCGCCCGCTCAGGTCCCGTCGGCCGCAGGCGCCGCCGGAGCGCCGCGGGGTCGACATTGATGCCGCGCTTCTTGATCTCCAGCGTCCCGATGCGGTGGTCCGCCACCCAGCGCCGGAGATCCTTCTCTCGCCACGGGAAGCTGTCGAGGACCTCGAAGGTCGTCCAGAAGGCGGATGCGACCAGCGTGTCGGTGATCAGATAGGCGATCTCGGGGTGGACGCGCCGTGCCCCGGTCGCCGCGGCGAGGGTCGGGAGTGCTCCCGAGGCGAGTACGCCCGGGTCGGGCTCATGGAGATAGCGCTGCGGATCGCCGACAGGAGCGCCGGGGACGGCCGGATCAACACTGAGGCTGTCGCCTGCGGGAAGCAGCAGGGCCGCCCGCCCGGCGCGGCCACCGGTGAGCGTCGGCGACCAGATGCAGGCCTCCACGAGATCCCCGCGGTGGGACACCCACTCGGTGAGTGCCTCCGGCGGGATGAGCCGATGGGGCAGCCCGGGCCCGAGCTTGAGGCACGCGCCCTCGGCACGGGCCAGGACACCGGTCACGAACTCCCAGGGCGGGCTGAAATCGCCCACCTGCCACGTGCGCCCGGCCCCCGTCCTGCGCGCCGGGTCGCAGAACACGGTCCGACCCTCCAGGTCCACCGTCGTCGCGTCGGCCTGCCGGACCGTCGCACGCCCCGTGCCCGCGCCGCCCCGCGCCCACTGGGCGAGGTT
>DUOB01000128.1 GCA_012839035.1 Propionibacterium sp. | reverse complement strand
GCGAGCACCGATCCGCCCCAGACGAGGGGAACGGCATCCGCCATGGCCAACGCCAGATCCTTGGCAGGGTTGGCGGCCAGGTCCACGAACGGGGAACAGTCCTCGGCCACCCGATCCATGGCGTTCGCCACGCGCTGGGGATCGACGTCCGGGCCCAGTTGCAGGTGGGCGAGTGCGCTGAGCATCTGCACAGCCACCGCCAGGCTGTCACCCGTGCTGGTGGGCAGGAGCGTGGTCGAACGAGAGGCCGCGTATTCCGCGATCGTCGACGCGGGCGGGCAGGCGATCAGGATCGTGCAGCCGCGACGGGCCGCCTCGTGGACGGTCGCGATGAGATCCGGGGAACCACCCTCCGGGGCCATGACGACCACGAGATCAAGAGTGCCGACCCAGCCGGGCAGGCCGTGGCGGGGCCAGGCGACGAACGGGACCGGGGCGGTGGGCTCCAGCATCGCGCGCACCAACCGGGCCTCTGCACCGACGGCGATGATCGCTCGGGGTTTGATCGGCTCGAGGGAGTCGATCGGCCCGGCTGATTTCTCGGCCTCGATGCGTACGCGGGCACCGGCGCCCGCCAACCGCCGCAGGAGCTCGTCCGCCTCGGCCAGGGCAGCGGGATCCTCGAGTCGGCTGTCGTCGAACTCGATCATGACGGGGTGCCGGGCGAGCGTGCCTGACGAGCCTCATCGAGCAGCAGCACCGGAATGCGGCCCTCGACGGGGAAGGCGAGACCGCAGCCCGGCCCGGTGCAGACCAGCTCGGAGCGCTCGGGGTCCACGGCGAAAGCGGCATGGCAGTTGGGACAGGCCAGCACTTCCAGCACGTCGGGATCCAAATCGATCATCATCGCTCCCCTCGCACGAGCTCGAGCACTTCGTCCCGGAGCTCCGCCATGTGCTCCGGCTGGCGGGCTTCGACGTTGAGTCGCAGCAGCGGCTCGGTGTTCGACGGGCGCAGGTTCACCCACCAGTCGTCGCCCTCGACGAGCAGCCCGTCCGGGAAGTGCGCATGGCCGCGACCGTCGAACGCCGCAGCGACACGGTTCATCGTCTTCTGGGCGTCGGCGACGGTCGAGTTGATCTCACCGGAGTTGGCATAGCGATCGAACCGCTGCACGAGGTGGGACAGCGGCTCATCGGTGTTGCCGAGCATTGCCAGCACGTGCAGGCCCGCCAGCATGCCGGTGTCGGCGCCCCAGAACTCACGGAAGTAGTAATGCGCCGAATGCTCGCCGCCGAACACCGCGTCGTGTTCGGCCATCGCCGCCTTGACATAGGTGTGGCCGACCCGCGAGATCACGGTGTGGCCGCCTTCTTCCTCGACGACCTCCTTGACCGTCCGGGAGGTGATCGTGTTGATCACGATCGTGGCGCCCGGCTCGCGCGCCAGTTCCTGGCTGGCGATGAGCGCGGTGACGACCGACGGGTTCACGACCTGTCCGGTTTCGTCGATGATGAAGCACCGATCCGCGTCGCCGTCGAAGACCAGGGCCAGATCCGCACCGTGCTCCCGCACGGCCCGCTGCGCGTCAACGAGGTTCTCCGGCTCCAGGGGGTTGGGCTGGTGGTTGGGGAAGGATCCATCGAGCTCCATGAAGAGCCCGATCAGTTCGCAGTCGATCCCGGAGAACACGACCGGCACGGTGTGACCCGCCATGCCGTTGCCGGCATCGACGACCACCTTGAGCGGACGGATGCCGCTGGTGTCCACCAGCGACCGGATGTGTTCGGCATAGGGCTGCAGGAGATCCTGCTGACGCATGCGCCCGAGTGTGCGGCCGGTCGGAGAGTTGTGCCGGGCCTCGAAATCGAAGGCACGGCGAGCGATATCGATCAGTTGGTTCGGGCGCACCGGCCGCGCCCCGCTGAGACAGAACTTGATGCCGTTGTAGGAGGCCGGGTTGTGCGATGCCGTGAACATGACGCCGGGCAGTTCAAGGCGACCCGACGCGTACCACAACTGATCCGTGCTCGACAGGCCGATGTCCACGACATCCACGCCGAGCGACATCGCCCCACGCGCGAAAGCCTCGCTCAATTCCTCACCGGTCTCCCGCATGTCCCGCCCGAGCACGAAGGCCTTCTCGGCCCGGAACAGATCGAGAGTCTCGACGAACGCGACGCCGAGGGCATAAGCACCATCGGCGTCCCACTGGGCATCCGGTCCGCCGGCAAGGCCCCGGATGTCGTTGGCTTTGAAGATCTCTTGCGTCAGCATCACTGGGCAGCCTACCCCGACCACACCGACCGGGCTAAGACGCAGAACCGGTGTCAGACGTCGGGATCCGCGAGCACGGTCAAATGGCGACGCCGGGCCAGCTCCACGACCCCCGGGGGTGGCGGGGCCGGGGTCGCTCCCTCGGTCTCGAAGGAGAACCCGACCTCGCGGACCGCATTCGCGAGCGCGAGCAGGTCGTCATCGGACCGCATGGTCTGGGGGTCCTCCCCGATCGGCAGCCGGATGATCTCCCAGCCCCGCGGCGCCGAGAGCCCGGCCGCATGATGTCTGCACATGTCATAACTGCCCGGCTCGTGCCGGTGGGCGAGCGGCCCGAGGACAGCGGTCGAGTCCGCATAGACATAGGTCAGCGTCGCCGTCGCGGCGGCGGAACAGCCCGTCTTTGAGCACACCCTCGGTTTCACCCGAGCAACTTAACCCGTGCCCGCCGCAGCACCGCCGGCGCCACGCTGGCGATCACCACTCGGTGTCCAAGCCGTAACCCTCGGGGTCGATGTGCTCCTGCGTCAGCCCGGTGAGCGCCGAGAGTTGCTCCACGATCGTTCGATGGACGAGGATCCGCAGCCCGAGCATGCTGGCCGCGCGGTGCTCCAGGGGGCGTCGATACACGACCACCCGAGCAGGATGACCATTGCCGGCCTCGATCGCGGCGGCCAGCGGGACATGGTTGCCGCTCCAGGCAACGGGCAGATGCGGCACCTCCTCGACACCGAGTTCCACCCCGCGCAGCGCCTCCGGGCAGTGTTTGGTGATGCGCGCGGCGGATTCCTCGACGCACTCGGTGAAGAAGGCGTCGCGGCTTCTTGACCTTCGCAGGCGAGCGGTCGGTCCATAACCGTGGGGCATCGCCAGGGGTCCCCGGAATCCCCGGCCGTGTCGATCGCGTCGTCGGTTGCCCATCAGCGCCCCGCTCCCGGATCGAAGATCGGGTCGATCCCGCCGCCCTGCTCCTGGCTGGGGATGGACAATGAGGAGGTCGCGAGCCCGCCCTCCGGGTCGGCGGCCGACGTGAGCACGAGCCCCGCGTACGCCGCCCCGTCCTCCGGTGCGCCGACCAGCACCGCGGCCGGCCGCTCGATGCCGTCGATGACCCACGGGGCGGTCGAGCCGGGAGCAACGCGGAGCTCCGTGGACGTCAGCTCCGCACCATCGGTCGCCACCACGCGAGCGGTCACCCCGATCTCGCGGTCCCCGGGGTTGGTGATCAGCAGCGTGCCGCGAGTTCCGCCGGCCACGGCGACGCCACCGATGCTCGTCCCGGACAGGGGTGCGCTGGAGGCCTGGATCGCGATGTCCGCCTCAGGATCGTCCCCACTGCGGGCAGCCACTGCCGCCACCAACGGTTGCTCGGCACGGATGCGAAGGGCCCCGGGCTCGCCTTGCATGGCCCGCTGCAGGGCGACGGAGACGGTCGATTCGGCGTTCACGTCCACGGTGCTCGCGTCAACCGGCGCGAAGGTCCCGTCCGGTCCCAGCACTTCAACGGTCGCGGTCGTGCGACGTTTGCCGGGGTTGGTGAGCATGAGCGTACGCGGGCCCGGTCCAGCCGGGATCCCCGCCACGATTTGCTCGGTGGCCGGAGCGAGCGAACTGGCCTGCCAGTCGGTGCCGGCCGCCTGGACGCCGGCGCTGACCTTCGGCCGCGCCACGGCAGCGATCCGCCCCCGGGTGGTCCGCACCTGCAGCCCGACGGGCTCGGCGCGGGTGAACAGGGTGTCCAGGGCGACGCTGCGTACGCTGCGGGCGGGAATCGCCACGCCGCGGGCGCCGGGCGCGACCTGCAGGCCGCTGGGCCCGAACAACACCAGATCGACTTCGGCGGCACCGGCGTCCGCGTTGATCAACAGGACCTCCGTGCGGGTGGCTGCGCTGCCGTCCGGATCGGAGACCAGCCCGGTGAACCACAGCGAGGTTGCGGGCGTGCCACACCGGGTCAGTGCGAGACCCCGGTCGGGCCCCTCCGCCTCCTTGGCGAAAGCTGCCGCGGCTGCACCATGGTTCTGTCGGCCCTCGGCGATCATGACGACAGGTTGCGGCTGGTCGGTCAGCGTGAGTCCGCGCCCAGCCGGGACGGGTGCGGTGCCCTCCTCGGTGATGGGTCGGGTGGTCAACGCCCCCCACGTCGTGGTGGACACCAGATTGATCGTGGGCGCCGCGGGACAAACGGTCACGGTGCGCCCGTCGGGATCGACCGGGGGCGCTGGCCGGGGTTCCCGCTCCGGCAGCGCGCTGCCGCCGAGGGTCGCTCCCGCGAGCGCCGCACACAGGGCTCCCACGACCGCGATCCGGACAAGAGGTGGGGTCATCGGCCCTCCCCCGCTCCGTGACGAGCCCGCGCTCCGATCGGCTCCGACTCGCGCTGGCGCGCCAGGGAAGGCGCGGACAGCACGACGACCACGACCAGCACCAGCAGCTGACCGAGTGCCAACCAGGCGTGTCCGGACGCCGGCAGCTCGATCTCGAGTCGCCCCGCCTGCTGGGGCAGTTCGGCGGTGGTGCGGTCGGCCGCGGTCTCCAGCGGCAATTCCGCACCGTTGAACCGGATGCGCCAGCGCGGATCAGTGGGTTCGTGGATCACCAACCGCCGCGGGTGCGTGACGGCCGGCAGATCGAGCTCGCCACCACCGAAGGCTCTGGCCGGCACAACGACGGGCTCGGGGCCGCCGGTGATGGCGTACCGGCCTGTCGTGGCCGGCACCGTCCACACGACGGTCTCGCCCAGGACCGCCTGACCACCGAGGCCCGGGGTGTTGTTGATGCGGGACCGCTGTTCCTCCGTGGCGCCGCGTACCCAGATATGGCTCACCGCGAGAGACGCCAAGTCGTCGGCCACCCGGTCGTCGCCGGCACCGCTGACCAGGCGCGCCACCATGCTGCTGGTGCGCTGCTGCATCGAGCCGGACCCGGCGAACGCCAATCCTCTGTCCGCGTCCCCCAGCCGGTGCTGATCATCGGCCACCAGGGACCAGCGCGGCGCGTCGGAGGTTTGCTCGCCCCTCGGGTCGAACTCGAGGGCCAACGTGCGGGTGCGGGCATCGGACACCATTGCGTTGCGGATGAAGGGCGGGAACTCGGCCACTTCCGTGCGGCGGATCGGCCCCGCGGCACCGGCGACCACCCACCACGCGAGACCGGCGAGCAACGCGACGACCGTGGCGAGAGCCACGGCGGCGGTGCCGATGTGGGCAATGCCGAAGTCCCGCCGCGTGAGGGCTCGGGCGATCGGGCTGAACCCTGCGGCGGCGGCCAGGATGAGCCCGGCGAAGGCGACCAGCAGGAGAGCCTCCACGTCGGGCCTGACCCGCGTACCCTGCGGCAACACCGTCGCCAATTGCCCCCGCAACAGCACCGCGACCACGAAAGCGGCCACCGCGGTGCCCCAGCCCGCCCAGACGGTTCGGCTGAGGGGGCGGATGTACGCGGCGAGGAGCCCCAGGATCCACAGCAGCCCGAAGAAGCCGACCCCGAGCCACAGCCAGGGCAGCCCGCCACCGGGCGTACGCCCCACCAGCAGCTCCCAGGCATCGGCCGTGGCCAGCCCGCGCAGGCCGGCATCGGGGCCGACCAGGATGCGGGACCAACTGCGCACCAGGGACGGCAGCCACGGCGCGAGGAGCAGGACGGGTACGCCGACAGCGATCCCGAGCCGGACGAGACGGGACCGGTCGCGGCGGAACAGGACCACCCCACCGATGGCCGCCAGGAACACCGGGACCGAGAGCACGGGAGCGAAGGCGAGCACGATCGCGAGCAGCAGCCCGGTCACCCATCCGCTCCGCCAGGCTTCATTGCCCGTCGCCCGGCGCAGGACCAGGGCTCGGATGGAGACTCCGAGCAGGGGCAGCAGGAGGGCGATGACCGCGACCTCCAACAGTCCCCTGTTGACGGCACCGAGGAGAACCGGGAGGAGGGCATAGAGCGTGGCCGCCAGGACGCGTACACGGGAATCGTGCACGACCCGGCGCAGGAGCTCGCTCGCGGTGAGGATCGACAGTGGCGCACCAGCGATGATGAGAAGCGTGACGAACCAGTCCGGTTGGCCGAACGTCAGGGTGGACCCGAGCGCCGTCCAACCGAGCCAGGGCGGTGGATCAATGCCCGGGGCGCCGATCACCGGGGCGAGGTACGCCTGATAGGCGGAGCCCAGGGTGCTGCGGGCGGGCAGCAGGACGTCGGAGCTGAGGCTGCCGGGGCGGATGAGGCCCCGGGCGGCCAGCAGCGCCGTGACGCCGAGGACGAGGAGCGCGAGCACCACGGGGTGGCGCAGTGCGGATCGATGCGGTCGATCGGACACAGCCGCGAACTCATCCCCGGTCAGCTCGTCGATGCTGGTGTCGGCGTCCTGTCCGAACGCCCGCTGCCACCGGTCGGAGAGACCGCCCAGGATCGCGCCACCGGCGACCTGGAGGCTCGACCACCATCGGGGCCGCAACGCCCTCACCCGCGCAGCAGCACCGCTCGCGGGGGTGGGGATGCGGTCCCGGAGAGCGCGCACCGGACCACCGTCGAAGAACGCACCGAGTGCGGTCAGCTCCGCACGGGAGCGGTCGGGCGCTTTCGCGAGCAGGAAGCCGATCGCCCGCAGGATGCTGCCCCAGATCAACCGGAGGCTGACGGCGGGGCCCCGGTGGGCAGCAACCGTGCGCATCCCCAGCACTCGGTCGGTGACGTCCGGATCCGGGCCGATGAGGTGGCTGCGACGCAGTCCGAGGCGACCCGCCTGTCGGTGCACGATGACCGCCTCGGGACAGGTCCGCACGCGATGCCCGGCGAGATTGGCGCGCCAACCGAACTCGACTCCGTCCCGGAACACCGGCAGCTCCGGCGCGAGGCCGCCGAGCGCTTCGAACACGTGGCGGCGGACCAACATGCCGCAGGTGCTGACACCGAGCACCTCGGTCGATCCGTGCTGGCGCTGATCGATCTCACCGGCCTCGAGATCGGAGTGTCGACGGGCGGTGTCGGAGATGGAGACGCCGAGCTCGGAGATCCGGAGGGGACCGTCGCCGCGACCGGCTTGCAGGAGTTTCGGGCCGATGACGTCGGCATCCGGGTGGGTGACGACACATTCCAGGAGTCGCTGCAGGGCGTCGGGTTCGACGGTGATGTCATCGTGCAACAACCACAGCCATTCGTTGTCGCCGATCTCGGCCCGGTCCGGGTGGCCGGCGACGAGTTTCTCGATCGCCAGGGTCACTGCCCGGCCGAAACTGTCCTCGTCCTCCGCGACCACACCGATCGAGAACAACCCCGAGTCCCGCAACTGGTCGAGGCTCTGATCCGATGAGCCCGTGTCCACCGCGATGAACCGCTCGGGCGCAAGCGTCAGGGCGTGCAGCGACCGAAGAGTCTGCGGCAACCAGGCGCTGGAATTGTGCGTGACCAGAACGGCCGTCACTCGCAGATCGGAGACATCGATCGACTCCTCCGCTTCCACCGCATCGACCCAGTCCCACGCATCATCGGCCACGACGCGGTGCGGTCCGGCCTGGCCCTGTGAGCGGACGTCGTCCAGGGGTGCGTTCATCAAATCCTTGCCGAACCTTCGAAAACGGGCTGAGGGGGCGTCATTGCCCCCTCATGTTAGCCACCTCGCTCAGACTGCCCGCTTCTTCAGCTTGCGCCGTTCGCGCTCGCTGAGCCCACCCCAGATGCCGAACCGTTCATCATTCTCGAGCGCATAATCCAGGCACTCACTGCGCACGTCACACGACAGACACACTTTTTTCGCTTCTCGCGTCGATCCACCCTTTTCGGGGAAGAACGCCTCCGGGTCGGTCTGCGCGCAGAGGGCGCGCTCCTGCCAACCGAACCCCTCGTCGTCTTCGCCCTCCATGGTGACGATCGTCAATATTTCCTGCAATGGTCCCCTCCTCACCCATCCACCGGGCTCCCATCGAAACAACGCTGATGGAATTACAGCCCTGTAGTTACCGTCAAGTCAAGCAGTCAATATGTCAGACCGCTCTGCTAAACAGGGGCGGGGGCGAAGAATCGGTTCAACCGGTGAGATGAATTCAAGCCTTCGGCGGCGTGTCGTCCCCGTCTCCGAGCGGGGTCCAGCGCGGGGGCTGGCGAGGAGTTCCCGGAGGCCTCGGCGGGGCGTTTTCCCCGGCACCAGCGCCATATCGGCGTGCGACGGCCCGCGGGTCAAGGTCATCCTGGTCTCCGGAAGCGGAAGCTTGTGGTTCACCGCTCCCGGGCACCGTCCAGCCTCCACGCTCACCGGGTCGTCCCCAGTCGGCGGCGGCCGCTCCGGAGGCCGCGGCTCCGGCGGTGTGCCAGGCTGCGCCGGCGGCCTTGTCCGGCTGCCAGGTGGGCGTACGCCCGGTGGGTTCCGCCGGTGGCAGTGCTGCCGGTTCGGCTGCAGGGAGCGGGGCCGGCGTACCTCCCGTGAGCATCCGGATCCGGGCCAGCGCCATGATCACGAGCACCTGGACGGCGAGAAGGCACACCAGGAACAACACCTGCGACACCATCATCGATGGTCTGACGACCTCGACAGCGCGGACCGTGGGCACCACCCACGTGACGACCAGCACCAGTGCTGCGGCAATGGCGACCACCAACCCGGCGGTCACGGGTGCGCGGGCGCCCGCCCGTTCCCCACCCCACACGACGGCGAGCCCAGCCACGAACGCAAGCGTCACCGAGAGCGTGGTGAGGCCGGAGTCGGGCAGGAACCCCCAGCCCGTGGTGATCGTCAGTGCCGCCGCCACCTCGAGAGCGGCCAACGCCGCCACGAGCACCCAGACGGCGGGCACCAACAGCCGTTTGATTCCTGCCACATCCATGGCTCCTCCGTCCGGCCGGGCGGCCACCACCGCGGGGGTCTCCAGGGTCAGCCTATCGGGGTACGTCAGACTGGGCCGCGTGAATCCTCCCTCCGAAGCCACCAGCGCACCCTCGCGTGTCGCGGTCCTGGCCGGTGGCGTGGGCGGCTCCCGGTTCGTCCGAGGCGTCCGCGCAGCCTTCCCGACCGCTCGCCTCGACGTGATCGTGAACACCGCGGACGATGTGACCCTGCACGGACTGCGGATCTGTCCGGACATCGACACGATGCTCTACGCCCTCGGGGACGGGATCGATCCGGCCAAGGGGTGGGGCCGGGCGGACGAGACCTGGTCGATCATGGACGAGCTGAAGACCTATGGCGTCGAACCGACCTGGTTCGCGCTCGGGGACCGCGACATCGCGACCCACCTGGTGCGTACCCAACTCATCGCCGCCGGCGCCACCCCCACCGAGATCACGACCGCCCTCGCGACCCGGTGGATCGCGGATCCCGCGCTGCACGTGCTCCCGATGACCGACGACCGGGTGGAGACGCACGTCGTCATCGCGGATGACCGGGAGCCCTCGGGCCGGCGCGCCGTGCACTTCCAGGAGTTCTGGGTCCGTCTCCATGCCGAACCCGAGGTGCTCGACGTCGTCCAGGTCGGTCTCGACACGGCGCGGGCGACGGCGGCGGTCACCGAGGCCCTGACCGCCGCGGACCTGGTGCTCATCGCGCCCTCCAATCCCGTCGTGTCGATCGGTCCGATTCTGGGAGTGGGCGGGGTACGCCCCGCTCTGCGCGCCACGAACGCCCGCGTCATCGGGTTCTCCGGCATCCTCGGCGGCGCACCGGTGCTCGGGATGGCCCACCGGCTGTTGCCGGCGATCGGTGTCGAGGTGGCCGCGGGGGCGGTCGGACTGCACTACGGTCCGCGCAACCGGCCCGGCGGCATCCTGGACGCCTGGGTGATGGACACCGCGGATGCGGGAGCGGTCGAGTCCGTGCGCGCCGCTGGGCTGTCGGCGCTGGCGGTTCCGCTGCTGATGTCGTCGCCCGAGGACACGGCCGGGTTCATCCGTGCCGGAGTGGAGTTCGTGGCGTGATCGAAATCTTTGCGCCCTCGGGCGTCCCCGAAGTACGCCCCGGGGACGACCTCGCCGAGCTCCTCCTGGCGGCCATCGCGGCCGACCCCCGCGGGCCGCTCCGCGACGGTGACATCGTGGCCGTCACGTCCAAGATCGTGTCGAAGGCCGAGGGTCGCTTCATCGACGACGCGGAGAAGCGCGCGGCGCGGCAGGCGGAATCCCGGCGCATCGTCGCGCGCCGGGGCGAGACGGTGATCGTCGAGCACCGCCTGGGGCTGGTCCATGCCGCGGCCGGGATCGACGCCTCCAACGTGGCGGTCGGGCAGGCGCTGCTGCTCCCGGTCGATCCGGACGCCTCCGCGCGCCGGATCCGCGACGCGCTGACCCGGGCGACAGGATGCCGGGTCGGCGTACTCATCACCGACACCGCCGGCCGTGCCTGGCGCACCGGACAGACCGACCTGGCGATCGGCATCGCCGGCGTACTCCCCCTCGACTCCCACATCGGCCGCACCGACGGCTACGGCAACGACCTGCGCGTCACCGAGATCGCGGTCGCCGACGAGATCGCAGCCGCGGCCGATCTGGCGAAGACGAAGGTGGGCGGACGGCCGTTGGCGGTGGTACGCGGGCTCGCCCGCCTGGTCACCGACGAGGAGGGCACCGCCACGACGTTGCTCCGCGAGGAGGAGAAGGACTTCTTCCGCCTCGGGCGTCGGGAGGCCGTGCTCGAGGCGGTCCTGCGTGCGACGGGCCAGCCGGAGCGGTACGCGGACGTCGTCGAACTCGACGGCCCCGATCTCATCGACGCGGTGTGCGCCGGGCTCCCCGATGCCGAACGAGCGTGGATCGAACGGCTGCTCCAGAGCTACGCGTAGGCGCTGCCCAAACCCTCTTCTGCCTGCGCGACGAGTTCCTTGATGCGCTCGGCCTGATCGACCGGGCAGACGAGGGTGACGTTGCCGTGGCGGACGACAATGGTGTCGGTCATGCCGAGGACGGCGAGCACTCCCCCGTCGTCGGTCTTGTTGATGACGAGGTTGTCGGTGGCGTCGAGGAGGAGGGAGGCCCCGTCGATGGCATTGCCGTGTTCGTCGCGGGGCAGGTGCTCGGCGAGTGAGGGGAAGCCACCTACGTCGTGCCAGTTGATCGGCAGGCGGACGGCGACGACCCGAGCGCCCTCGGTGCCGCGGCCCTGGGAGACCGGCTCCATCACGGCATAGTCAACCGAGATCTTTGGCAGGGTCGGGAAGAGTTCGTCGAGCCGGTCGGGCTCGGCGGCGAGGACGCGGACGGTGCGATGGCCGTCCGGGACGAGGTGTTCGAGCTGGGCGAGCAGGGTGTCGGCGCGCCAGACGAACATGCCGGCGTTCCACCAATAGTCGCCGGAGTCGAGGTAGGCCTGCGCGGTCTCGCGGTCGGGCTTCTCCTTGAACTCGAGGACCTCGAAGACCTCCGGGTGGCCCTCGACACCGTCGCCGCGGTGGAGATAGCCATAGCCGGTGTGCGGGGTGGTCGGCACGACACCGAACGTGACCAGCGCGGTCCGATCGGCCTCGGCGACCTCGAATCCGGTCCGCAGGGCGTCCTGGAACGCCTCCACCGGTTGCATGATCTGATCGGCGGTGACCATCGCCACCACCGCGTCGGGGTCGGCGGCGGCCAGCACGGCGGCCGGCCAGGCGACGGCGTTGAGCGAGTCACGTCCGACGGGCTCACCGAGGATGTTCTCCGCGGGCATCTCGGGCAGTTCGGCGCGCACGGTGTCGGCATAGTCGGCGCCGGTGCAGACCCACACCTGCTCCGCGCCGACGACGTCGACAACGCGATCGAACGCCATCCGCAAGAGGCTGGTGTCGCCCACCAGGTGGAGCATCTGCTTCGGCATGCCCTGGCGCGACAACGGCCACAGGCGCTTGCCGGAGCCCCCGGCCATGATCACGACGTAGCGCATGCGCAACACATTAGCCACCGGTTTCCCACCTATGCTGGCCGACGTGCCGCTCCTTGACCTCCTCAACCGTCGCGCCCGGGACGACGGATCCGGTCCGTTCCTCACCTGCTATGTGGGTGATGGGGCCGGTTCGCTGCCCGAACGCACCGAACTCTCGGCCCGTTCGTTCGCCAACTGGGTCGCGAAGACCGCCAATCTGCTCGCCGACGATGTGGGCCTGGAGCCGGGAGACCGGGTGGAGCTGCGGTTGGCCGAGGAGCATCCGGGCCATTGGATGACCCTGATCTGGATGATGGCCGCGTGGCAGGCCGGTCTGGCGGTCACCGACAGCGCAGGTGACGTTGTCGTGGGTGGCCCCCTGCCCGGTCGGGCGCCCGCGGTGCCGGCGTACGCCTGCTCCCTGCACCCCCTCGGGCTGGGGCTGACGGACCTGCCGGACGGCTGGACCGACTTCTCCGGCAATGCCCTCGCCCAGCCGGACGACTGGTTCGGTGCGGGCCCGCATTCGCCCGATGACGTGGCGTGGGACATGGCCGATGGGACGCGCACGTTCGCAGAGTTGGCCGAGGTCGAGCCGATGGCCGGCCGCGCCCTGATCGTCGATCCCCCGGACGCCTGGGCCGCGGTCCGGGGGTGCCTCGCCGCACCGCTCCTGGGCGGCGGGTCGAGTGTGATCGCGCTGGGCGTGGACGAGACGCGGCTGACGAAGATCGCTGCAGACGAGAGAGTGGACGCGTGACTGATCTGCCGACCTGGCGGGAGGGCACCTGGCCCGCGGTGTCGTTCGTGATGCCGGTGCTCAACGAGCGGGACTATCTGGCGGATGCCGTCGCATCCGTGCTCGACCAGGACTATGCCGGGGAGACCGAGGTGATCCTCGCGCTGGGCCCGTCGTCGGACGGCACGACCGAGTTGGCGGAGTCCCTGGCGGCGACCGAACCGCGCATGCGCCTGGTGCACAACCCGCGCGCGCACATCCCGACCGGGCTCAACCTCGCGATCGAAGCCGCCCGCAACCCCGTGGTGATCCGGGTGGACGCGCATTCCGAGATCCCGGCCAACTATGCGCGCGTCGGGGTGCAGACCCTGCGCCGCACCGGTGCCGGCAACTGCGGCGGGATCATGGCTGCCAAGGGCCGCACCCCCTATCAACGGGCGGTCGCAGCGGCGTACAACTCCCCCCTCGGTCTCGGCGGCGGCGCCTATCACGGCACCGGGCCCGAAGGACCCTGCGAGTCCGCCTATCTCGGCATTTTCCGCCGCGAGGTGCTCACCGCGGTCGGCGGCTATGACGAGGATGTCCGGCGCGGTGAGGACTGGGAGCTCAATCTGCGCATCCGCGACGCCGGCTATCAGGTCTGGTTCACGCCCCAGCTCCGGGTGACCTATTGGCCCCGGGACAACCGTGGCCGACTGGCCCGGCAGTTCTGGTCCACCGGCGTGTGGCGCGGGGCGCTCGTCCGCAATCTCGCGACCCGCACGCCCCTGCGGTTCTTTGCCGCCCCGGCCCTCGTGGCCGGTCTCGGCGCGAGCGCCGCGGTGGGTGTGGTGGAGGGGGTACGCCGGCTCCGCGGCCCGGCACGCCTGCTGCGGGCGGCGCAT
>DUOB01000127.1 GCA_012839035.1 Propionibacterium sp. | reverse complement strand
GATCACACCCGAATCTGCCGGGTCCAGCGTCAGGATTCCGCCGTGCAGCATGTCCACCAGCCGCAGGCGTTGCAGGGTCGGGAACCACACGGGCCCCTCACCGTGATAGGCGATGGTCTCGGTCAGTCGTTCCGCGTTCATGCGCCACACCCTAGGCGTGGGACCTTGATCTCCAAAGGGTTTGATTGACTTGTCGCCATGAGCACGCCCATTGCGGACTATGCCCTGCTGGCCGACATGCGCACCACCGCCCTGGTGTCCCGAGGAGGCAGCATCGACTGGCTGTGCCTCCCTCGCATGGACTCCCCCGCAGTCTTCTGCGCGCTGCTCGGCACTCCGGACCATGGACGCTGGGGACTGACGATCGCCGATGGCCATGTGGTCGAGCGCCGCTATCGCGGGGACTCGTTCGTCCTGGAAACGACGTGGGAGAGCCCGACCGGCACTGCCCGGGTGCTGGACCTGCTGCCGTCGGGCGCCGAGGAGGTCGATCTCATGCGGGTGGTGGAGTGCACAGCCGGCGAGATCGTGGTGGAGCAGGACCTGCGACTGCGTCTCAACTATGGCCGGGTCGTGCCCTGGATCCGGCGTGAACCGCAGGGGCTCGTGGTGATGGCCGGTCCTGTGGGGATCCTCCTGACCGGACCCGATCTCGACCCGGAATGCGGCCCGCACGGCGCCCACCGCCCGTGCCTGACGTCGCGTACGCCACTGCGGGAGGGCGGGCAACTCGACTGGCAGATGCTGTGGTTTCCCTCACACCATGATCTCCCGCAGCCCTCCCACCCAACCGCCGCCATCGGCGCGACCCAGCACTTCTGGGCCCAGTGGAGTGACGATCTGCGTATCCGTGGCCGCTATGCCCAGCAGGTACGCCGATCCCTCCAGGTCCTGCGTGCCCTGACCAACTCCGCCACCGGGGGCATCGTGGCGGCACCGACGACCTCGCTCCCGGAGAAGTTCGGTGGCGAACGCAACTGGGACTACCGGTTCACGTGGCTCCGGGACGCGTCCTTCACCATCGAAGTGCTCGTCGAACACGGCAGCGCCGACAAGGCCGTGCACTGGCGCAACTGGCTGCTGCGCGCGGTCGCCGGGGACGTGTCGCAACTCCAGATCATGTATGGCATCGCCGGCGAACGCGACCTTCCGGAGGCGGAGCTCGACCATCTGCCGGGCTATGCGGAATCCCGGCCGGTGCGGATCGGGAACGCAGCGGTCGATCAGTACCAGGCCGACGTCGTGGGCGAGGTCATGCTCGCTCTCGGCCGGATGCGGGACCACGGTCACAGCGAGGACGCATGGTCCTGGGGCCTCCAGCGCCAGCTTCTGCACTATTGCGAAACCCACTTCGACCGTCCGGACCACGGCATCTGGGAGATGCGCGGGGACCCGCACAAGTTCACCCACGGGCGGGCCATGATGTGGGCCGCGTTCAACCAGGGCATCCGGGCGGTCGAGCATCATGGGCTGGAGGGGCCGGTCGACCGGTGGCGCGAACTCCGGGAACGGCTCCAGACCGAGATCGACGACCACGGCTTCGACTCCGCATCCAACTCGTTCACCCAGACCTATGACAACACCGAGGTCGATGCCTCGCTCCTGCAACTGCCGCACACCGGGTTCTGTGCCTATGACGATCCGCGGATGCTGGGCACGGTCGCCCGCATCGAAGCCGAGCTGGGGGACGGTTCAGGGCTGCTCCACCGCTATCGGACCGCAGCCGGTCTGGACGGGCTGCCGGGTGACGAATATCCCTTCCTGATCTGTTCGTTCTGGCTCGTCGAGCAGTACGCCTGCAGCGGTCGGCTCGACGATGCCATCGAACTCATGGACCGGCTGGTCGGCCTGGCCAACGACGTGGGGTTGCTCAGCGAGGAGTACGACCCCGCCGGTGATCGACTCGCCGGGAATTTCCCGCAGGCGTTCAGTCATCTGGCGCTGGTGCGGGCCTCTGCCGCCATCCTCGACGCGGAGTAACGTGGATGGACACCCAGAACCGAGGAGGACACCATGACTCGACAGGTCGGCGAACGTTATCTGTGCGAGAAGTGCGGGGCGCAGCTCGTCTATGAGAAGCCCTGTGACTGCACCACTGGTCGTCACGAGGAGATCTGCTGCGGCGCCCAGATGACGAAGGTCGAGGACTGACACCCGATCGGGAACCCGCCCCGGTTCCCCGTCACCTCACCGCGGTGTTCGTCGGTACGCCGGTGCCACTTGCCCCGGAGGGGCAGCTCTCGGCGATCGTCAAACACCCGGTCGAGGGTCGCGTACGCGTGGACGCCGAGGGACTGACCGGTGATGAGCAGGGCGATCGACGCGTGCACGGAGGTCCGGAGAAGGCCGTCCACGTCTATCCGCCGGAGAACTACGCTCTCCTCGCCGAGGCCCGGCCGGTCCTGGCGGCGAAGTTGCGGGTCGGCGTACTCGGCGAAAACCTCTCGGCACCCCACCTCACCGAATCGGAGGTGTGCCTCGGCGACGTCTATCGGATCGGCAGCGTACGCCTGCAGGTCAGCCAACCCCGGCGACCGTGCTGGAAGATCGACAACCGCTTGGACTCCCCCGGCCTCAACCAGGTGGTGGTGAAGCTGGGCTGTCCGGGATGGTACGCCCGCGTCCTCACCCCCGGCGACCTCGGCGTCGGTGACACGATCGAGCTCGAGGACCGGCCCGGACCGGGGCTCACGGTGGCCCGTCTCCTGGCCGCGGACCGGGACCACCGCCCCGAGACGGCCGAACTGCGCCTGCTCGCCGCTGCTCCCGGGCTCAATGCCGACTGGCAGGCACGCCTGACCCGACGCGCGGAGTGGCTGCTGAGCCGGCGCTGAGGAACGACGTTCGAAGCCTGTCGGTGGCGGGTGCGATACTCCGGGCGTGGCCATCTTCTCGGTGACGTTCCCCTTTTTCGCTCTGGTCCTGATCGGCTATCTCGCGGCGAGGTTCCGGATCCTGCCGATCGTGGGCGTGGGCGCGCTGAACACGTTCGTGCTCTATTTCGCGCTCACCGCGATGTTGTTCCAGCTGGGGGCGCGGACCCCGATCGCCGAGTTGCTGGACCCCGTCGTCCTGACGCTCTGGGCGGTCAGCGGGCTGCTGATCATGACGATCGCCGCCGCCACTGCGCTGCGTCGCCGGGTCGGCTGGCTCGATGCGTCCTTCGGGGCCCTCATCGCGGTGCTCCCCAACTCGGGGTTCATGGGCGTCCCCCTGCTCACCACCCTGCTCGGTGCCGCCGCCAACGGACCGATCATCGCGTCGCTCCTGGTCGACATCGTCCTGATCCAGTCGATCGGGGTCGCGTTCTCCCACCGGGGCAGTGGAGAACGGCTCAGCGCCTGGGGTGAGATCAAGGGCGCGATGACGCGGATGTCGCGCAACCCCCTCCCCTGGGCCATCGCCCTGGGCGGCGTGTGGGGGGCCACCGGACTCACCATGCCGGGACCCGTCGATCAGGTCATCACCATGCTCGCCGCGGCCGCGACTCCCGTGGCCCTGTTCACGATCGGTGCCGTGCTGGCCCGCGAGCAGGGCAACAAGCCCGCCGGCCGCATCCGAACCGGCGTCCACGCCTATGGCGACGTCTATTGGCTCGCGTTCCTGAAGCTGTTCGCCCATCCGCTGTTCGTCTGGCTGCTCGGACGCGGCGCCATCGCGATCGGCCTGCCGCTCAGCGAGCAGGCCCTCGTGGTGTTGGTCCTGGCCGCCGCACTGCCGGCCGCCGCGAACGTGTCCATGCTGGCCGAGCGGTTCGGCGCGGACAACGGCCGGGTCGCGCGGGTGATCCTGGTGTCGACCGTCTTGAGCTTCGCGACGTTCTCCACCGCGGTCCTGCTGTTCACCTGAGCGGGACGGTCACCGGTCACCTCGGCTCAACGGGCCACCTGCCCGACTCGAACGCTCACCCGATAACACAGCAGGCACACGAGCATCCCCGCCGTGGTGACGATCGTCAGCGGCACCGCGGACCCCGGTCCGGCGAGCCCGACCAGGGGCGCCACCACGGCTCCCCCGAGGAACTGGGACGCCCCGATCATGGCCGACCCTGCCCCGCGGGCGTCGGCGGCGTGCCCCAGTGCCAACGCCACCGAATTCCCGAACAGGAATCCGACACTGATGGTGAACAGCAGCAGGGGGACCTCGATGAGCAGACCGGGCAGACCGAGGACCTGATGGAGGATGAGCAGCAGTACGCCGGCCACGAGCCCGGCCAGTCCGATCCGCATCATCCGGTGTTGGCCGTGCTTCTCCACCAGTCTCATGTTGATGGTGCTGCCGATGAAGATCCCTGCTGAGTTGACGGCGAAGAGCACGCCGCTGCCCAGGACCCCGAGCCCCATGATCGTCTGGAAAACGAAAGGGGAGGACGCGATATAGCCCATGAGCACCACGAAGGCGAACGTCACCAGCAGGGCGTTGGCCACAAAGCCCGGCCTCCTCAGCAATTTCAGCATCGCGAGCCCACGTCGATCGGCCGGGTGCTCATGCGGAAAGTGCGTCTCCGGCACCACGAAGATCACGGCCAACAGCATGAGGCCCGTCACCCCGGTGAGCGTCCACAGGATGCCCCGCCACCCCACCGGGATCGCCAGCACTCCCCCGATCAGTGGCGCCACCACGGGGGCGATACCGCCCACCATGGCCAGCAGACTGAACATCTTGGCCGCCACTGGACCGTGATAGATGTCCGCGACGATCGCTCGCGCGATGACAATGCCGGCCGCACCGGTGAAGCCCTGCACCATTCGCGCACCGAGCAGCACCTCGGCATTCGGGGCCATGGCCGCGACCGCGGAGGACAGCAGACAGAGAATCGACCCCACGAGCATCGGCGGCTTGCGCCCGACCCGGTCCGAGATCGGGCCGATCACCAACTGACCCGCTGCGACCCCGAGGAAAAAGGTGGTAAGGGTGAGCTGGATGACCGAGACCGGCACCCCGAGCTCGCTGGCCATGGTGGGAAAGACGGGCAGGTACATATCGGTGGCGAACGGCGCCAGCATCGACAGCAGCGCCAGCGCGACGAGGAGCAGGGGGCTGACGCGCTCGGGGTGGGGGGTGTCGTGTGTCATCACTGCGGAGTCTGACAGTTCTCCGACTCCCCGAAGCGCGCTATTCCGAAGAATGGGTGTCCTGCCACGTCACCGGAAGTCCGCCGGCACTGCTGCCGCGAGTGCTGCACGAACCGCCGCAATCGCCGGGGAGGCCTGGGAAGCCCGGCGTGTGGAGGTGAAGATTTCGCGATGGGGGTCACCGGGCAGGTCGATCAACCGGAGCGCCGAACCGGCGCCGAGCGCGGCGAGCCCGTTGATCATCCCCACGGCATGCCCGGTTTCGATCAGTCTCATCTGGGCCTGCAGGTCGGCCGTCGCATAGCGGACGTCCGGCTCGAAGCCGGCCAG
>DUOB01000126.1 GCA_012839035.1 Propionibacterium sp. | reverse complement strand
CGTCTCCGCGCCCACGACGACCACATCCGCGAGCGCGCGCATCAACCGGAACAACTCGACGTCGGGCCCCTCCGACAGTGGTCCCACCCGGCCGCCGACCGCGGCGGTGCCGTCCAGGCCCGCGACCATGTTGGCCATCGTCCACGCCCGGCCGTCGGCATGCCCACGAGGAACGTCATAGGGCGTCAGGATGTCGGGGATCGTCGTGCCGGCACTGAGTTTGTGCATCGTGCTCCCTGCTTTGGATGGGCGTCAGTCATGGACTGACCATCGATTCAGTGCAGATAGTGGAAATCCCCCTGACCTGTCGATCAAGGGGATATCAGTTTCGTCGGCGCGCCGTCTTATACGCAGACGTTTCCGAGCACGATCACACCCTCGAAGGTGTCGTTGGTGTTGTTGCAATTCGCAATACTGCCGTACGCCTGCGAGCGGGTCGACTCAGGGGTAAGCAACTGGGTGAAGGTGATGCTCTCCCTGGGGCCGAGGACACCGTCGACATAAGCCTGGCTGCGGATCGGGGTGTACACGGGGAACGTTTGCGGGGTCGTAGCGCTCGGCATGGTCCAGCCGTTGTTGATCCCGTAGGGGTTCACGCGGGCGCGGCCTGCGACGCGGGTGGGGATGAGGTCGGGGTATTGGGAGAGGCTGCCTTGCGTCATCACGGCTCCGGTGCCGACTCCGACGCCGACGTCGAGATTGGACGTTCGGCCCCCGCCGAACTGGACCCGGCCAGAACTGGCCCAAAAGTCCATTCCACCGTGGTTGATGCACCCGTTCGTGGTTGGGAAGTTCGTGCTCAGATAGCCGCAGGTTTGGGATGGGCCGGTCCACCAATAGCGGTTCGCGTCGAAGACCCCGGAATAGGTCATCACGTTCCAGCCGAGGCTCGGTGTCACGAAGCTCCGAGTCGCCATCCAGTGCTTGGCCATGGTGATGTTGCTCACGCTCTGGGTCCTGGAAGTGTTTCGAATGGTCCACGTGACCGTGTACTGGCGGTAGTTAGGACGTGGGTCTCGTGTTGTGGACATTGGTAAGGCAGGTCACGTTGCCGTAGGACGCCGAGACGGACAGGATCCCGCTCGTGGTGGGGGTGCCGCCGACCACCCCGGTCTGGCCGGCCGGAAAGTCAGTGGCCAGAACTTGCATGTTGTCGGTTCGGTCGACGCAAGGGCCGGAGGCTGCGAACGCTGGGATGGCGCTGCTCACGGCGATCGCCGGCACGGACCAGGCAACGCCCTTGGCCAGGGTGCGGCGTTGTATCCGCGGACTGGTTTCGGTTGACATGGACGTCATCATCTTTGATCCAAGTGACATATGAAAGGGAGCCGGTCGAATTTTAAGTTTCGTTCAAATTGCTGGATCAAGCGCTATAATCTTCGGTTATCGGGTTCTAAGGGCAAAGGCTGTTCTCCGCGTGGCTCCCGGGCACGTTTGAACGCAGAGGCATGCCATCAGGGGATCAGGCAGAATGAATGGCTGGGCCGGCCATTGTCGGGTCGGTCCGTCTCGATCTGAAGGAGAACCTGTGTCCATCACCATTACCGTCGTACGCCCGGACTCCAGCGAGGCACGACAGGTGGACACCACTACGACCGGCCTCGATCTGTTCGGGGACGATCGGTCGATCGTGGCGATGAAGGTGAACGGCGAAACGAAGGACCTCGTCCAGCCCCTGAGGGACGGCGACGAGATCGCGCCCGTCCTGGTGACGTCCGATGAGGGCCTGTCGATCCTGCGGCACTCCTGTGCCCACGTGGCTGCCCAGGCGGTTCAGGACCTGCACGCCGAGGCCAAGCTGGGCATCGGACCGCCCATCACGGACGGCTTCTATTACGACTTCCTGCTCGAGGAGCCCCTGACCCCCGAACGGCTCAAGACCATCGAGAAGAAGATGGTCGGGATCATCAAGGAGCGCCAGCGCTTCGTGCGCCGCGTGGTGTCCGACGAGGAAGCGGTCGCCGAACTGCAGTCCGAGCCGTTCAAGCTCGAGCTCGTGCAGCTCAAGGGCAACGTCGGGGACACCGAGGATGCCATGGTCGAGGTCGGCGGCGGCGAGCTGACGATCTATGACAACGTCCGCCGCGACGACTCGACCGCGTGGGGCGATCTGTGCCGCGGTCCGCACGTCCCGCACACCGGCTACATCAACCAGGCGGCGTTCGCGCTGACCCGGACCTCTGCGGCGTACTGGCGCGGTGACCAGGCGAACCCACAGCTTCAGCGGCTCTATGGCACGGCCTGGGCGACGAAGGAGGATCTGCAGGCCTACAAGACCCGGCTGGAGGAGGCCGCCAGGCGCGACCACCGCAAGCTGGGCGCGGAGCTCGACCTCTATTCCTTCCCCGAGAACATCGGACCCGGTCTCCCGGTCTTCCATCCCAAGGGTGGCGTGATCAAGCGGGAGATGGAGGACTATGTGCGCAGGCGCCACATCGAGGAGGGTTTCCTCTATGTCGGTACGCCGCACATCGCGAAGGAGGACCTCTACTACACCTCGGGTCACCTGCCCTATTACGCCGACGGGATGTTCCCGCCGATCGACGATGACGGGCATCTCTATCGCCTCAAGGCGATGAACTGTCCGATGCACAACGAGATCTTCCGCAGCCGCGGTCGGTCCTATCGGGAGCTGCCGTTGCGGTTCTTCGAGTTCGGCACGGTCTATCGCAACGAGAAGTCGGGCGTCCTGCAGGGGTTGACCCGGGTCCGCTCGATCACCCAGGACGACTCGCACTCCTATTGCACCGAGGAGCAGGCGCCGGCGGAGATCAAGCACCTGCTCAATTTCATCCTCAGCCTGCTGCGCGATTTCGGCATGGACGACTTCTATCTCGAGCTGTCCACGCGCGATGACAAGAAGAAGGACAAGTTCATCGGCACCGACGACGACTGGGAGACCGCGACGGCGGTGCTCCAGAGCGTGGCCGACGAAACCGGTCTGGAGATCGTGCCCGATCCGGGCGGCGCCGCCTATTACGGCCCGAAGATCTCCGTTCAGGCCCGTGATGCGATCGGGCGGACGTGGCAGATGTCGACGATCCAATACGACTTCAACATGGCCCGGCGGTTCGAACTGGAATACACGGCTGCCGATGGTTCGCGGAAGTGTCCGGTGATGATCCACTCGGCGAAGTTCGGCTCGATCGAACGGTTCATCGGCGTGCTGGTGGAGCACTATGCCGGCGCGTTCCCGGTCTGGTTGTCCCCGGTCCAGGTCACTGCGGTCCCCGTCGCGGCGGAGTTCAACGACTATCTGGAGGACATCGCCACCCGACTGCGCGCCGCCGGTGTCCGGGTCGAGGTCGACACCTCCGACGACCGCTTCCCCAAGAAGATCCGGTCGGCGAGCAAGCAGAAGGTGCCGTTCGTCCTGATCGCCGGAGAAGAGGATCGGTCGGCAGGTGCGGTGTCGTTCCGTTATCGCGACGGATCCCAGAAGAACGGTGTGCCGATCGCCGAGGCCATTGCGGAGATCACGAAGGCCATCGCGGACAAGGCCCAGGTCTGAGCGATGACGGAGCCCGACCCCAGCCCGGACGTCGAGCATGCCGGTGACTTCGCCGGCGTGCCCGACGGCTTCGACCGGCTCTGGGTGCCCCACCGCATGGTCTATGTGGGCGGTCAGGACAAGCCCAAGGACGCCTCGGCGGGGGAGTGTCCGTTCTGCCGGTCCCCGCGTCGTGCCGACGACGAAGGCCTCATCGTGCGGCGCGCGGAGCATGCGTACGTCGTCATGAACCTCTATCCCTATTCACCCGGTCACGTGCTGGTGTGCCCCTATCGGCACGTCGCGGACTACACCGACCTCACACCCGAGGAAGTCATCGAGATCGCGGTGCTGACGCGGCAGTCCATGCGGGTGATCCGTGCGGTGTCGGACCCGGGCGGGTTCAACCTCGGCATGAACCAGGGCCGCATCGCCGGCGCGGGCATCCAGGCGCACCTGCACCAGCACGTGGTCCCGCGCTGGGCCGGGGACCTCAACTTCATGCCGCTCATCGGCCGGACGAAACCGGTGCCGATGCTCCTGGGCGACACGCGCGCTCTGTTGGCCGCAGCCTGGGACGAACACGCCGGGGACTGAGCAGGATGCTGGAGCGGTGGCGGGCGGCTCAGGGAGTGGTGCTGCGACCGGTCGCCAGAGTCCTGCTGCGACTGGGCGTGCGCCCGGACACGGTCACCTGGTTCGGTGCTGTCTCGGTCCTGATCGTTGCCCTCCTGTGCTTCGGCATGGGGTGGTTGTGGCAGGGTGCCGTGATCATCGCCGTGTTGTCGACGAGCGACATGATCGACGGCCACATGGCGCGGGAGTCGGGGACCGAAAGCCCGTGGGGCGGTTTCCTGGATTCCACGCTCGACCGTTTCGCCGACGCCGGGGTGCTCGGGGGGATCGCGTTGCACCTCGGCCTCCGGGTGGGGGCCGAGTGGGCGGTGGTCGCTGTCGCGGCGCTCGTGGCCGCTCAGCTGACGTCCTATGTGAAGGCTCGCGCCGAGGCGATCGGCTGCCGCGCCGATGTGGGTTTGGTCACACGTCCGGATCGGATTGCGTTGGCCCTGCTGGGCGCATTGTTGGCGGGCGTGGGTGTTCCGTACGCACTGCAGGCGGCCGTGGCGGTTTTGGTCGTGGGTGGTGGGATCACCGTGGTGCAGCGGATAGTGACGGTACGCCGGCAGGTCCAGTCGGCCGGAAACTCTGACCCAGTGCGATTGTCGCCCGCAATGCCGGGCCCGAAGGGCCGGCCGGGGTCTCGACGGAAGCGAGCGAGATCATGATCCGGGCCTGGCTCAATCGACGCATATTTTCCACTGGTCAGCGCATTGCGCCGAAGCTGGGCCCGCTCGCGGTGCGTCAACTGGGCAATTGTGCCTATCTGGGCGCGCTGATGGACCGAACCCACTTGGCGACCTATCAGGCTAATCTGCACAAGGTGATGGGCTACCGGCCGGAAAGTTCCGTTCTGCGGGCTGGGATGAAGTCGTGGGCGCGAACTTATGTGGAGATGCTGGCCCTGCCTGCGTGGAGCCGTGATGACGTGCTCGGCAGAGTGGTCACCGTGGGGGAGCGGCACCTGCGGACAGCGATGGCAGGCCCGGGAGCGGTGGTCGCCCTGCCCCACCTCGGCAACTGGGACTTGGCCGGGGCCTGGGCATGTTTGTCCGGATTTCCGGTCACCACCGTGGCGGAGAACCTCGGACCCAAGGAGTTCGCCGCGTTCACCGCGCTGCGGGCACGCCTGGGCATGGAGGTCTTCGCTCATGATGATCCGGCCGTGGTCGGTGCGCTCGTGAAGGCGGTCCGCCGTGGACGGCTTGTCTGTCTGCTGAGCGATCGCGATCTTGCGCGGCGGGGATTGCCGGTCACGTTCGCGGGGCATCGGGTGACGATGCCGTCGGGCCCGGCGCTGGTCGCCCGCCGCAGTGGCGCCGTCCTGCTGGCTGCCGCCGCGAGGTATGTCGGGGACGAGATGCTGGTGGAGATCTCCCCACCCATCCCGACTCGACCCGGACGGGATGGGCTGCAGGCCATGACCCAGGACATCGCAGACTTCTTCACGGCCAGCGTGCGTCGCGCGCCCGCTGATTGGCACATGCTGCAGCCCTTCTTCGATCTTCCACAGGAGGATCGCTCCTCGGAGGAGCGCTGCGCATGAAGATCGGTCTTGTCTGTCCCTATTCCTTCGCTGCCCCCGGCGGCGTTCAGAACCATGTGCTCGGGCTCGCCGGGTGGTTGCGGGCCCAGGGTCACGAGCCGGCCATCCTGGCGCCCGGTCCTGTCCCGCTCAAGGCATTGAGACTTCGGGGGCTCGAGCCTCGCCACATGCACAGCCTCGGGGGAACGGTGGCGGTCCCGTGGAACGGTTCGGTCGCGCGCATATCCCCGGGGCCGGCCGCAGGCTTTCGCGTGCACCGCTGGTTGATGGAACAAGACCTCGACCTGCTGCACCTCCACGAACCGGTGACCCCGTCGGGCGCCCTGTGGGCGTTGCTCGCCACACGGATCCCCACGGTCGCCACTTTCCATCTCGCGACCGAGAACTCCCGCGCCCTCGCTCTTGCCGGCCTTGTGCTGAGCAGACCCCTCGGTGGGCTCAAGCAGGCGATTGCCGTGTCCGGAACAGCGGCCGAGGTGGTACGCCGACACTTTCAGCTGGATCCCACCATCGTCCCGAACGGGATTGACGTCGCCGACTTTGCGCAACCCCGGGAGTCGTTCTCGCCTCGGCGTGTCGTGTTCCTCGGGCGTCTGGACGAGCCGCGTAAGGGACTCAACGTGCTCCTGGCAGCGATGCCACGTCTGCGTGCCCTCTGCGATGAACTGGACGTCGTGCTCGCCGGTCCCGGTGACCCGCCACCGTCGCCGGGCGTGCGCCTTCTCGGCGTACCCGACGACGCCCGGCGCGCGGAGCTCCTGCGCACCGCGGATGTGCTTGTCGCGCCCAACACGGGCGGCGAGAGCTTCGGTCTGATCCTGGTGGAGGCGATGGCCGCGGGAGCGTCCGTCGTTGCCTCGGACCTCCCCGCGTTCGTGGATGTGCTGACTGATCCGGATGGGCGCCGGCTGGGCCGCACATTCCGGGTGGGGGACTCCGCGGGTCTCGCCCAGGCGGTGGCGAGCACGTTGACGGATCCCCTGGCAACGCCCCAGGAGCTGCGCGAGCGTGCTGCGCGCTTCGACTGGTCGGTCGTTGGTCCGGGCGTGTTCGCGGCATACGAGGACGCACTGCGACATTGATTCGTCGATAAAGCGTCAGGGGTGGTTGAGGGCGCGGACTGGGACTACTCTGGCGGGGTGAACCTGCCGGAGCAGAACGCGCCCTTGCGCAAGGACGCGAGCATGGACCTGCTCAACGACATCCTGCGCAATCCGATGGACGAGGACTATCGGGCTGTTGCCGCGCGGGGTGGGCCGCGGAGGCCGGCATCGCGTTTGGCCGTGCTGGTCATCTGCTTGGTCATCGGAGCGATGTTCACCCTTTCCGCGGTGCAGACGACGCGCGCGGCCCCTGTGGCTGCGACCGAACGCGAGCAGCTTATTCGCCAGGCCCGCGACCAGGAGCAGGAGCAAGAGCAGCTCCGCGACGACATCGAGCGAATGCGCACCGAGAATGCGGATATCCGGGCCGGACTGCTCGCCGACAGCGAGGACGCCCGCATCGCCCAAACCGAGATCCAGCGGCTTGCACCCGGGGCGGGTGAGGTCCCGGTCTCGGGTCCGGGCATCATCATCGTCGTCGATGACGCGCCGGCAGTCCGTGAGGACAAACTCAACCGGGTGCTCGACAAGGACCTGCAGATGATGGTCAACGGCCTGTGGCTTGCCGGAGCAGAGGCCATTGCCATCAACGGGCATCGAGTCTCATCGCTGACGGCGATCCGCAACGCAGGCGACGCCGTGACGGTGAACTATCGTTCCCTCACCAGGCCTTATCGTGTGGAAGTGATCGGGGACCCGCACACACTCGCCGCGAGGTTTGCCGACAGCCCCGGCGGACAGATCTGGCAAGGTTTGGCACAGAACTACGAAATGAGGTTCGACATCATCCAGGCAGAGGAGATCCAGCTCCGGGCGGATCCGAGTCTGGGGCTCAACCACGCCAGGAGGGCGACATGATTCCACTGGTCGGGCTCCTGGTCGGCATCATTCTCGGTCTGGTGCTGGAGCCGTCGTTGCCGAGCTTTCTCCAGCCCTATCTGCCGATCGCGATCGTGGCGGCGATGGATGCGATGTTCGGGGGGCTGCGGGCTTTTCTCGAGGGTGTCTTCACCGACCGGGTGTTCGTCATCTCGTTCGTTTCCAATGTCCTTATCGCGGCCTTGATCGTCTGGCTGGGCGACCAGATCGGGGTCGGCGCGCAACTGTCCACTGCCGTCGTCGTGGTCCTCGGGATCCGGATCTTTACCAACGCGGCGGCCATCCGAAGGGCGTTGTTCCGTGCCTGACCACAACGAGGACGCTGAGCTCGGGGATGTCGATGCCCCCGAGCCCACCGTCCGTGACAAGGTCCCCACCGAGACTGCGGAGTCGGGGCCCGACGCCTCCGACGCCACGGCCGAGATGCCGGTGGACCGCAGCACTGCTTGGCAACAGTTTCGAATAGCGCTCACCGCTCCGCGCCGAACGCAGTTCCTCGTTACCGTGATCGTCTGCACCGTGGCGTTGTCCGTGGTGTGGCAGATCCGGTCGCAGGGCGACGACGAAATGTATCGGACAGCCCGTCGTGCGGATCTCATCCAACTCGTCGATGGTCTCTCCGAGGAGACCAGGCGACTGGAGAGTGAGCTCAACGAGCTCGAGGAGATCAAGCGGGATCTGTTGTCGGGCGATGACGCCCGTCGGGTGGCCCGGGACCAGACCCAGCGCCGCCTCGATGCGCTCTCCGTCCTCGCCGGCACGGCGCCGGCGCGGGGCCCGGGCATCCGGATCACGATCACGGACCCCCACCTCAAGCTGGGGTCGTCGATCCTGCTCGATGCGATGGGGGAGATGCGGGACGCCGGCGCCGAGGTGATGGAGTTCAATGACACGATTCGGGTCACGACCAACACCTGGGTGGGCGGGAGCCCCGGACGGCTGATCGTGGATGGCACGCGACTGCCCGAGGTCATCATTCTGGAGGTGATCGGTGATCCCCATGCGTTGGAGGAGGCGGCGCGGTTCCGTGGCGGCCTGGCTTCGGAAGTGACCAGCCCCCAGGTCGGGGGAACGATCGAGATCGTCCAGCTCACAGAAGTGGAGATCCAGTCGGTACGCACCCCGGCCGAGAACGCGTTCGCCAAGCCCGCCGACTGACCTTCTTGCCGTCTTCGGGAATCCACACTCCAACACGGGATCAGGTGCCTCGCCCACGAGGGGGTCAAGACCGTTAGGCTGGTCCCGTGCGCGGCTGGGCGGCCGGCACCACGTCGATCCAGGAGGTTGTGATGGCGGAATATCCCGAGGACCTGCGCTACAGCATCGATCACGAATGGGTGCGCCCGGGCAACGAAATGGTTGTGCGTGTGGGGATCACCGAATATGCCGCCGAACAGCTGGGTGACATCGTCTATGTCCAGCTGCCCGAAGTGGGCGAATCCCTCGAGGCCGGCGATGCCTGCGGTGAGCTGGAGTCGACCAAGAGCACGTCCGACCTGATGGCGCCCGTGTCAGGTGTCGTGACCGCGGTCAACCAGACGGTGGCGGATGCCCCGGAGAACATCAACGCCGATGCTTTCGGTGACGGATGGCTGTTCGAGATGGAAATTGAATCGGCGGAGGAGCTCGACGAGCTGATGGACGCCGACGCCTACAGCGAGCACGTCGACAGTTGAACAGATGTCCTCGCCGGGGAGAATCGGCGAGCAAGTAGACTCTGACACTCGCGCGGAGTCTGCAGCGCATGCGGTGGTTCGCAGAGATCAGGAAATGAGGAAGTCAGCGACGATGCCTTATTGCACTCAATGTGGCAACAGCAATCCGGACGGCAGCAACTTTTGCGCGCGGTGCGGCGCTGAACTGGTCAAGTTCGACGACCTCCCGTCCAAGGAGCCCAGCGGGGACACCACTACGTCGATCCCGGCGATTTCCGACGACGTGACCACGGGAGGCCGTGAGTTGTCCGCCGACGACGAAGCGGCCGTCGACGCCCTGCCACAATCCCATGCCCTGTTGATCGTTCAGCGCGGGCCGTCCGCCGGCGCGCGGTTCCTCCTCGATTCGGAGGTCACCACGGCCGGCCGACATCCGGACTCGGACATCTTCCTCGATGACATCACCGTCTCCAGGCATCATGTGCGTTTCACCCGGACGCCCGGGGGCCGCACGGTGGTGGATGTGGGCAGCCTCAACGGCACCTATGTCAACCGGACCCTGATCGATGGGGAGGTGCAGTTGCGGCCGGGCGATGAGGTCCAGATCGGAAAATTCCGCATGATCTACTTTGCGAGTCCGACCGGCACTGCATAAATGGCCGGGGCGTCCTTGCTGAGCATTGGGCAGGTCATGACGCTGCTCCGTGCGGAGTTTCCCGACATCTCGATCTCGAAGATCCGGTTCCTCGAGAGCGAGGGATTGGTGTCCCCGGAGCGGGCCGCATCCGGCTATCGAAAATATTCCGAGCAGGATATCGAGCGCCTCAACTACATCCTGCGGGTGCAGAAGTCCCATTACCTCCCTCTCAAGGTCATCCGGGAACACCTCGAGATGATGGATCGCGGGATGGTCCCGCCGCAGCTGGAGACACCGCGACCCACGCCGCCCGTCGAGCCCGAACCTGAACCGCCGACAGTCGCGCCCGGCGGGGACGCCAAACAACGCGGCTCCCGGCAACCTCTGCGTTTGTCCCGCGCGGAGCTCCTGGAAGCGAGCGGTCTCACCGAAGCCGCGCTGATTGAGCTGGAGAAGGAGCACATCGTCGTGCCCCGTCGCGGGACCAACTACTACGGGCGCGACGCCGTGGCCATTGCCATCGCGGCCAGGCGTTTGGCTCCTTATGGCATCGACGCCCGCCACCTGCGCCAGGTGCGCAGCTACGCCAGTCGTGAATACGGCATCATCGAACAAGCCATCGCGCCCTATCAGCGTCGTGCAGGCAGCTCCCGAGAAGTTGCGGCTGATGTCACTCAACTCATGATCCACGTGCATGCGGCGATGATGCGCATCGCCAGCGAGCGCTGAATCCGGCAAGCACGGAGCCGTCACGACACCGGCGCGGAAGGTGTCGGCGGACGCGAGTGGACCCCGGGCTGGAGTCACCCCGTAGGCTGGGGGACATGCGGGAACTCGATGTCATGGGCGTACGGGTCGAAATGCCCTCCAATATCCCCATGGTCCTCCTCCGTGAGGTGGGTGGCCACCGATACCTGCCCATCTGGATCGGAGCCAACGAAGCGTCGGCGATCGCCAGCGCCCAGGAGGGTGTGGTGCCACCCCGGCCCCTCACGCACGATCTGATGATCGATGTGCTGGGCTCGCTGGGGCACGCGCTGACCGAGGTGCACATCACCGAGCTGGTCGGCCGGACCTTCCACGCCGTGCTCCTCATCGATGGTGTGGAGGTCAGCGCCCGACCCTCGGATGCGATCGCCCTCGCCCTGCGTTGTGGCGCCGAGATCCTGTGTGCGGACGAGGTCCTCGACGCGGCCGGCATCGATGTTCCCGAGGCCGAGGATGATGAGGTCGAGAAATTCCGGGAGTTCCTGGACCATGTCAACCCGGATGACTTCGTCACCGATGACGACTCGCAGTCCTGATTGGTCGAACTGTTCCGCCCTCAAGCCTCAAGGTCTGGTTGATCCTCATCCAGAGTCTGCGGATCCGCACGTTCCCCCGAGTGAAACCGGGTTTTGGGGCGCTTTGACGACGCTGTCGGCCAGATCGTGACTTTTCGTTTCGGGCGTGTCGTTGCGCCGGGTGCGGGGGGAGACGTAGCGTCACCGTTAGTTCCGCTGGCGTAGTTCAACCAGTGGAACTCACCCGGAAGCCCCGAAGTGAGGTACGCCCAGTGAACAGCAGCCGAGACGCCCAGCCCCCCGCAGAGGAGCTCGTGGTCGCCCAGGACCTTCTCTTCGACGGTGAGTTCACCCCTGTCCCGGAGGACGCGGGTTTCCGTGGGCCGGTTGCTGCCAACGTCGCCGGCATCAGCTATCGGCAGCTCGACTACTGGGCGCGGACCGGCCTGGTCACCCCGGAGATCCGCGGTGCTGCAGGATCCGGGTCCCAGCGGCTCTATTCCTTCCGCGACGTGCTGCTGCTCAAGGTCATCAAGCGCCTCATCGACGCAGGCATCTCACTGCAGCAGATCCGCAAGGCCGTTGATCATCTGCGC
The DNA here is from genome assembly GCA_012839035.1 of Propionibacterium sp. Lineage (GTDB taxonomy): Bacteria > Actinomycetota > Actinomycetes > Propionibacteriales > Propionibacteriaceae > Enemella. The sequence goes on along the minus strand of DUOB01000126.1, from coordinate 41,008 downwards.
GCTCGTGGCGTGAACGATCTCACCACGATCACGCTGATGAGTGATGGTGTGACTGTCTTCGAATGCACCAGCGATCACGAGGTCATCGACCTGCTCAGTGGGGGACAGGGGATGTTCGGCATTGCCCTCGGCAGCGTGTGGAAGGACCTTGAGGGATCGCTCATGGAGCTGCCCAGCGAGCGGGTGGAGGCCAGCCCGGACGGAGCCATGGACGAGCTTTCTCGGCGGCGTCAGGCTCGACGCCTCGGCTGACCGCCACGTCTCCTGCCCGTGCGGGACATGGTCGGCTAGGTTGAGAGTGCAGGGAGCGGCCGTCACCGGAAGGCGGTGGCGCGGAACCCCCTAGGAGCACGCGATGGCAATCGAGGCCGATCCGGGATTCCGGGCTCGTCATATCGGAATCAATGAGAGCGCACGGGCGACGATGCTCGACCTCTTGGGTCTGGGCAGTCTCGATGAGTTGGTGGATCGCGCGGTGCCCGCGAGCATCCGATCCACCGAGCCCCCTGCGTTGCCGGATCCGGTGGGCGAACATGACGTCCTGGAAGCTTTGCAGGGACTCGCTGCCAAGAACAACCCGCTTCGGGCAATGATCGGGCTGGGCTATTACGGGACCGTGACGCCGCCGGTCATCCGTCGCAACGTGGTGGAGTCCCCGTCGTGGTACACGGCGTACACGCCCTATCAGCCCGAGATCTCCCAGGGCCGACTCGAAGCCCTGCTCAACTTCCAGACCGTCATCTCGGATCTGACGGGTCTCCCGACGGCCGGGGCCTCGCTGCTCGACGAGGGCACAGCAGTGGCCGAAGCCATCTTCCTTGCGCGACGCCAGGTCAAGAAGGGCAGCGTCGTGGTCATCGACCCGGAGATCCTGCCCCAGTCGTTGGCGGTGGTCCGTACGCGCTGTCAGGCCATGAACATCGACGTCGTCGTGGCCGAGGGATCGCTGGTCGAGGCACTGCAGACCAACGAGGCGTTCGCCGTGGTGGTGCAGACCCCCGGTGCGAGCGGACGGGTCGCCCCGCTCGCGGAACTGCGTGAGATCGCCGACAAGGCCCACGACAACAACGCTCTCGTCATCGCCGCCTGCGACCTGCTGGCGCTGACCCTGACCGAGGCTCCCGCGGAGTGGGGAGCCGATGTGGCGGTGGGGACCAGCCAGCGGCTGGGCGTACCCCTGTATTTCGGAGGGCCGCACGCGGGCTATATCGCCGTGCGTGCCGGGCTCGAGCGGGCGATGCCCGGTCGCCTGGTGGGTGTGTCGAAGGACGCGGATGGCGTACCGGCCTATCGCCTCGCCCTCCAGACACGCGAACAGCACATCCGCAGGGAGCGGGCCACCTCCAACATCTGCACCGCGCAGGTGCTGTTGGCGGTCATCGCTGCGATGTACGCGGTCTATCACGGACCCGAGGGGCTCACCCGCATTGCGAGGACCGTGCACGAGAAGGCCCGCCGCATGGCCGCCGCAGTGCAGGCCGCCGGGTTCGAGATCGTGCACGAGTCCTTCTTCGACACGCTTGAAGTACGCGCCCCGGGCCGCGCCGCGGCGATCGTCGACGAGGCCAGGGAAGGTGGTGTCCACCTGCGTCTGGTGGATGCCGACCACGTCGGCATCAGCATCGGTGAGGACTCCGGCCTGGCCGACCTCGCGGCCGTGTGCGCCGCCTTCGGTGCGGAGCTCGGGGAGGCCGGGAGCGGCGACCTGGCCGGACGGACCCGGACCACCCCGTTCCTGACGCACCCGGTCTTCAACACCTATCACTCGGAGACGCAGATGATGCGCTATCTGCGGACCCTGTCGGACCGGGACTTCGCGCTGGACCGCGGCATGATCCCGCTGGGCTCCTGCACGATGAAGCTGAACGCGGCCGCCGAACTCGAACCGATCACCTATGAGGGCTTCACCAACCTGCACCCGTTCGCGCCGCCGGCGGACGCCGAGGGCTATCTCGAGCTGATTTCCTCGCTGGAGGAGTGGCTGGCGAGTGTGACGGGGTACGCCCGCGTCTCCATCCAGCCCAATGCCGGGTCCCAGGGGGAGTACGCCGGCCTGCTGGCGATCCGCGCGTACCACCGCGCCAACGGCGACGATCAGCGCACGATCTGCCTGATCCCGTCCTCCGCCCATGGCACCAATGCCGCCTCCGCCCACATGGCGGGCATGAAGGTCGTGGTGGTGAAGAGTGCCGAGGACGGCTCGGTCGACCTGGCCGATCTCGACGACAAGATCGAGAAGCACCGGGATGAGCTCGCCGCGATCATGGTCACCTATCCCTCCACCCACGGTGTCTATGAAGAGGGCATCACCACGCTGTGCGAAAAAGTGCACGAAGCCGGGGGGCAGGTCTACATCGACGGGGCCAACCTCAACGCACTGATGGGGCTCGGACAGCCCGGCAAGTTCGGTGGCGACGTTTCCCACCTCAACCTGCACAAGACGTTCTGCATCCCCCATGGCGGTGGTGGACCCGGCGTCGGACCGGTTGCCGTGGGTGAGCATCTCGCCCCCTATCTGCCGAACCATCCGCTGTGGGAGAGCGCAGGGCCGGAGACCGGTGTGGGGCCGGTGTCCGCCGCACCGTTCGGATCGGCGGGCATCCTGTCGATCACATGGGCCTTCATCGCGATGATGGGCGCGGAGGGGCTCACCGACTCCACGAAGAACGCGGTGCTGTCGGCGAACTACATTGCGAAGCGGCTGGGGGACCACTATCCGGTGCTGTACACGGGCGCCAACGGCCTGGTTGCGCACGAGTGCATCCTCGACATCCGGGGCATCACGAAGAGGACCAAGATCACGGTGGACGACATCGCCAAGCGGCTCATCGACTATGGATTCCATGCACCGACGATGTCGTTCCCGGTGGCGGGGACACTGATGGTGGAGCCGACCGAGTCGGAGGATCTGGGCGAGGTGGATCGCTTCTGTGACGCCATGATCGCGATCCGTGCCGAGATCGACAAGGTGGCGGCAGGGGAGTGGCCGGTCGATGACAACCCGCTGGTCAACGCACCCCATCCGCTCTCGCGGGTGACCGCGGACGAGTGGGATCACCCCTATAGCCGGACCGAAGCGGGCTATCCTGCGGGGCGCCATCAGGGTCCGATTGCGGGGGTGGGCCGGGACAAGTACTGGCCTCCGGTCTCGCGGATCGACCAGGCCTTCGGTGACCGAAACCTGGTGTGTTCCTGCCCCCCGATCGAGGCATACGCCGATTAGTCGATAGCTTGGGACCCGCCGACTGTTGGAAGGGCTGATCCCATATGGCTGTGCAGCAGATCCTCGCGCATCCCGCCGTGGCGCACGTGCTGCGGATGAATGCTCGATTCACCAATCGTCTGGGCATGCAATTCGCCGGGGCGGTGACGTACTTCTCCGTCCTGGCAATGGTCCCCATCCTGATGTTCGCGTTCGCGATCGCGGGCATGGTGCTGACCGAGTTCCGGCCGGACCTGCTGGTCACGTTGAAGGACAGCGTGATCAATCTGATCGAGGGCGCGCCCGAGGACGTCACGGCGACCATCGGCGACGTGATCGAGGAAGCCGCGAGCAACTGGGCCGGCATCGGAATCTTCGGTCTCGCCTCACTGGCCTATGCGGGCAGCGGGTGGATCAAGAACCTGAAGAGTGCGGTGCGCGCGCAGTTCCGTCCGGCGTTCGACGAGTCCGAGGACAAGTCGAACATCGTCGTTGAGACGTTGAAGAACCTCGGCATCCTGCTCATGCTGCTGCTGGCGGTGGCCGTCACCTTCGGTGTGGCGTCCTTTGCCACCAGCATGACCGGCACGATCATCGGCTGGCTCGGACTGGACGAGGTGCCCGGCATCGGGTTCCTCACCAGGGCGCTGTCGCTGATCATTTCGCTCGCGGCCGGCTGGTTGCTGTTCCTGTTCCTCTATCGCGTGCTGCCCGAGCACAAGCCGCGCACGAAGGCGCTGCTCATCGGTGCGCTCATCGGTTCTGCGATCCTGGCGATCCTGCAGTACTTCACCGGCGCGCTGGTGGGTTCGTTCCTCAACAACCCAGCCGCGGCCCTGTTCGGTCCGGTGATCGTGCTGTTGCTGTTCTTCAACCTGTTCGCCCGGGTGATCCTGATGGTGGCGGCCTGGATTGCGACGGACAATCAGCCAGCGGTGGCCCACAAGTGGCTTGAGGCGGACCGGCCCCTGCTGTCCCGTGCCGACGTGGTGGTGGCGGACGAGCGGCACTGGCTGGAGGCCGAGGAGGACCGCCGGGAGCAGGAGATCACCAAGGCGGACGCCAAACTCGGTCGGGCTGAGGCCATCAACAAGGTCAAGGACGCTGTGCCCGGCATGTCGGCGGATCCGGAGGCGGAGCAGGAAGCCTTCGATGAGGCCGTGAACGTCCGGCTGCAGGCCACCGAGGCACAACAAACGGGGTCGGCGGAGATCGTGCCCAATCCGGAACACACGACGGCTGCAGGAACCAAGATTGGGGTCGCGAGCGCCGGGACGGCTATGGAGTCGGGCGCCCGTCCGGCCACGTCCGGCCAGGACGGCGAGGGCCGTGCCGACCGCTATGACGCGGTCGACGGTCGCAAATATTTCACGGAGGAATCGGAGCCGGTGTCCCGCGCTGCAGCCATCCGGAACGCCAGGGCGAGCCTGGCCACCGGCTATGCGGCCGGTCTCGCAACCGGCTCCGGCATCGGCGCCGTCGTTGCCACCGTGCTGGGCAGGATCTTCCGACGGCGCTGACTCCGGCAGAGCGTCAGTCCTCGTTCTCCGGAAGGTCCTGACCGATGCTGGTGAGCGTCTCGACGAACCAGTCCTTCGTGATGTCGAACCGCTTTCCGCCCTTGATTCGCTGGAAGTCGATGGCGGTCAGCTGGTCGCCGTTCTCCTCGTCCTGCCCGATCACACCGGACTCGCCACGGAGTGCGCAATCGACGGCGAGGTCGGTGCACTGCTTGATGAGGTCCAGGTCAGTCTGGTTGGCGGCGGCGGACCGGGAGTAGTAACCGGACTTCTGCACCATGACCTTTTCGGCACCGAGCAGTTGCGCGAACTCCTTGGCGAACCAGGCACCGGGGTTGATCTTGTCGAGCTTCACGTGACCGAACGGGTCGCGGGGGATCTCCTGGCCGGCCGTCTCCATCTCGGCGATGATGCTGGACAGGCCAGCGCCCTCGGACAGGAAGATCGTGACATTGCCGACGGAGTCCATGATGCCGCGAAGGCGCTCGGACTCGGCCTGGACATCGATGTGCCCCTCCGGCACATAGACCGCGTGGACGTCCCAGGCCTCGCGGCTGAGCCCGAATTCGGGCAGCCACTCCCGCGTGTCCAGCCAGTCGCGATAGGCCTTGGCGGTCGCAGCCGTCAACCAGCCGCAGTTGCGGCCCATGACCTCATGGACGATCAGCATCCGCGAGGCGGAGTTGTGCTCGGCCACGATGTTCTGGGCGAACCGGGCGCCCATTTCGGCTGCGGTCCACGCGCCCAGGGACTGCTTGATCGGGATGATGTCGTTGTCGATGGTCTTCGGCAGACCGACGACGGTGAGGCCATAGTCGTGCTCGGCGAGATAGGCCGCGAGGTCGGCGGCGGTCGTGTTGGTGTCGTCGCCACCGATCGTGTGGAGCACATCGACGCCGTCCGCGACCAAGCGATCCGCGGCGACCTTGAGGGGGTTGTCCCCCTTCTGGATCAGTTTCCGCTTCCTGAGGTCCTTGGTGTTGGTGAGCTTGACGCGCGAATTGCCGAGCGGCGAGCCACCGTATTCGTGCAACAGGGCAGCGTTGGCCCGGACCTCATCGGTGACCGGCAGGTAGTCACCGGTCAGCAGTCCCTGATAGCCGTGCCGATAGCCGATGATCTCCGTATCGGGAGTGAGCTCGGTATAGCGCTGGATCAGGCCTCCGATAGCCGACGAAAGGCACGGCGCGAAACCACCGGCGGTGAGAAGCGCGACCTTCTGAACCATTGGGACCTCCTGGGGAAAGTGTCAGTGCTCAGGTGATGTGAGCCACGTTGATGTGTCGGTCCCAGACTATGCACTCTGCGGCCTCGATGGGGAGTTTGAGCGTACGCCTCCTGGTCCCGTTTGCGAGGTGGTGCGGTCCTGTGCAGGGTGGGGCAGGGTCGAAAGCGAAGGGGGGCACGATGCTCGAATGGGGATTCCTCGTTTCCGCGGCTGCCGTCCTGGTCGGTGCCATTGCGCAGCGGGTGACCGGGATGGGGTTCGTCCTGCTCTCGGTGCCCTTTCTCGTGCTGGCGCAGGGCCCGATCAACGGGGTCGTCCTCGCGAATTGGTGCGGCGTCATCGCGTCCGGAACGAACCTGATCGCCGTCCGCAGGCACGTGGACTGGCGGCGCATCCTGTGGATCAGCGCTGCGTCGGTGATCGGATGTGTGCCCGGCGCCCTGCTCATCGTCGTGGCGCCGATCAACCTGCTCGCCCTGCTGGTGGCGCTGATCACGCTGGCGGCGCTGATCGTCTCGGTCAGATCCCCGGCGGGTGCACTGCCGGACAACCGCTCCGTCCGGATCGGAACCGGACTGCTCTCGGGCTTCATGGGGGTGACTGCCGGAGTGGCGGGCCCGGCGATGGTGATCTATCGCAAAGGGGTGGACTGGTCGGACATCCATCGATTCACTGCGTCGTTGCAGTTCCACTTCACCGTTGCCGGGATCGCAGCGATCGCGACGAAGTGGGGCCAGGGACCGTCGTTCTCCGTGCCGCAGTGGGGCGTCGTCCTGGCGATGCTCTTCGTGGGTGGCCTGCTGGGCGTCTGGGCCTCCCGGCGCGTATCCGCCAGCGCGGGACTCAAACTCGTCCTGATCATCGCGTTCGGCGGCACCATCGCCACGCTCATCCGGGCTGTGGTCAGCCTGCTGGGGTGATCAGGGCGGGAAGTTCCGCCCGGCACACTGTGGACAACGGCTCCGCGACGCCCGTTTGTCGCCATGCTGATCGGGTGTGTCGTGCCAGCTCGATCCCCGTGACCAAGGTCACCGTCCGTCGCCATCGCGATGAACGGGGGATGTCCGTGTCCGTGCTCATCCTGTTGTGGGTGGGCGCGCTCATCCTGGTGGCGGGTCTGGTGGTCGATGGCGGGCAGAAGGTCACCGCAGCCCGGCGGGCCGAGTCGGCGGCCGCCGGGGCGGCCAGAGCCGCGGCGGATGCGGGTGGGACCTATCGCCTCGCCGGCCGCAACGACCCCGGTGCCGGGATGGCGGCGGCTCAGACCTATCTGGCGGCGTTCGACGGCGTCACCGGACACGTGACCCTGTCCGGCGGGATCGTCCGCGTGACGACCAAGTCCAGCAATCCGACCATCTTCCTGTCGGTGATCGGGGTCGGCGAGGTGCATGCTTCGGCGAGTGCCGAGGCTGATCTCGTACGCGGCCCCTGAGCCCCCATCGCCCCCGCGCGGACCGGGACTCAGTCGAGCGAGGCGGCCATGCGGCGTACGGCCTCGGCAATGATCTCCGGATTGGTGGCCAGATTCATCCGGACGTGACCCTCGCCCCCGGTCCCGAAGCTCCGACCGTTGTTGAGGGCCACCCGGCCACGGTTGAGGAACATGCGTCCCGGATCCTCGAGCCCCAGCTCCCGGCAGTCGAGCCACGCGAGATAGGTGGCCACGCCCGGGCGATAGCGCACCTGCGGCAGGTGCTCGGCCAGCAACTGCGAGAGCAGGCGTCGGTTCGCCTCGATCTCGCCCATCGCTTCGGCCAGCCACGCTCGTCCCTCGCGCAGCGCGGTGACGTGGGTGACGACACCCAGATAGCTGATCGAGTGCGTGACCTCATCGGGCATGGCCGTCAGGCGCTCGGCGATGTCGGGGCTGCCGATCGCGACCGCGGCCTTCAAACCGGCCAGGTTCCAGGCCTTGGAAGCGGAGTTGATGATGACGGCATCGCGTACACCGTCCACCGACAGCATCGGGATGTGGCGCGCGGGCGCAGACACCAGCGGCGCGTGGATCTCGTCGGAGATGATCCGCACCCCGTGCCGGGCCGCGAGGCGGGCGACCTCGGTCAGCTCCTCCCTCGTGGGCGCGGTGCCCTGGGGATTCTGCGGGTTGCAGAGGAGGTACGCCTCCGGCCGGGCACCCCGCTCGCCCGCGAAGGCGGCCGCCAACCCGGGGAGGTCGATCCGGCCCTCACCCGTCTGCGGGACCTCGATGATCGGCCGCTCCGCCCACTCCAGGTATTTGTAGAACTGCGGATAGACCGGCGGGTTGATCACGACCGGCGCCCCGCGCTCGCCCAACAGATCCAACACCGCCACGATGCCCTGCATCACGTCCGGGACGGGGATCGCCTGGGTCACCGGATCGAACGTCCAGTCCCAGACCTCTGCGGCGTACTCCGCGAACGCCTCCTCATAGGACCGCCCGACCGGATAACCCGTGTCCCCGGCGACTGCGGCCGCGACCAGCGCCTCGGCTACGACCGGAGCTGGACGGCAGTCCATCTCCGCCACCCACACCGGAAGAACGTCCGGCGGATAGGTCCGCCACTTGAGGCTCTTGCGGAGGCGCAGCTCGTCGAGGGAAAGGTCGAAGACAGTCACCCGCGGAACTGTAGTCCACCTCTGACGAACCCCTGTGGAGCGGGGAGTCTGTTGCTCCGAGGGAGAGGACCCTAGACTCACGCCATGGCGATGTATTTCGAGGTGCACCCCGACAACCCCCAGCCCCGTTCGATCAGCCAGGTGATCGACATTCTCAACGACGGCGGACTGGTGGCGTACCCGACGGATTCCGGCTTCGCCCTCGGCTGCAAGATGGGCAACAAAGAAGGGCTCGAACGCATCCGCAGGATCCGGGGCCTGGGGGACCGACACCACTTCACGCTGGTCTGCAGCGAGTTCGCTCAGCTCGGCCAGTTCGTGCACATGACCAACGATGTGTTCAGGGCGATCAAGGCGAGCACGCCGGGGCAGTACACGTTCATTCTGGAAGGCACCCGCGAGGTCCCGCGGCAGATGCTCCAGGCCAAGAAGAAGACCGTGGGGGTCAGGATCCCCGATCACAAGACGACGTTGGCGCTGCTTTCCGGGCTGGGGGAGCCGTTGATGTCGAGCACGCTCATCCTTCCCGGCGAGACCGAGGCGATGAGTGAGGGCTGGCAGGTCAACGAACAGCTCGGAAACCTGGTGGACGCCGTCCTCGACTCCGGTGACGTCACCACCGAACCCACGACCGTCATCAACTTCACCGACGGCGACATCGTGGTCGACCGGGTGGGAGCGGGTGACCCGTCACCGTTCCAGTGACCGCGTCCCGCTTTCCTCTCGGCGGGCTGCTGCTCATCCTCGGCTGTCAGTTCCTGGGGTTGGCGATCGCTGAACTCAGCGGCCTCCCCCTGCCTGGCACCGTCGTGGGCATGCTGATCTTCTTCGCCTATCTGCAATGGCAGAAGCCCGAAGCGAACGCGAGCTGTGTGCGGGCGGCGGACGGGCTGCTGGCGAACATGCAATTGTTCTTCATCCCGCCGGGGGTGGGGATCATCACCCATCTGGCGCTGCTGCGCAGCCAGTGGGTGAGCGCGCTCGGCGGGTTTTTCGCCGGGTGGATCGCGGCGCTCCTGGTCACGGCGGTGACGGCAGTCGTGCTCGCCCGCGTCCCCTTGCGCGGAGGGCGGGCCGCCTCATGAGCCTGTGGCAGACCCTCACCGGATCCCCGTTGTTCGGGGTCGTGCTCACCCTCGGGGTCTATCAGGTGGCGGTGACGGTGGCGCGGAGAGCGCGCGGCCGGGCGTACGCAAACCCAGTCCTCTGGTCGGTCGTCATCATCGTCGTGCTGCTGCTGGTGTCGAAGACGCCGTTGGAGGCGTACGCCCGGGGAGGCGACATGATCGGCTTCTTCCTCGGGCCCGCGACAGTGGCCCTGGCGCTGCCGCTGTACCGGCAACTCGATCGCATCAAGCAGGCCGCTCTCCCCATCCTCGGAGCCTCGGTGTGTGGTGCAACAGCGGCGGTGCTCGTCGCCGGATGGGTGACGAAGGCGCTCGGTGGCAGCCGCGAACTCGTGGCATCCATGCTTCCCAAATCTGCGACGACGCCGGTGGCACTCGCTGTCACCGAGACCATCGGAGGCATCCCCGCCCTCACCGCAGCCCTGGTGATCCTCACCGGGGTCCTCGGGGCTGTCGCGGGGCCGGCCGTGCTGCGACTGGCACGGATTCGCAGCGAGCTCGCTCACGGCCTCGCGATGGGCATCTCCGCCCATGGGATCGGCACGGCGCGCGCGTTGGGGGAGAGCCAGGCGACAGGAGCTTTCGCGGCACTCGCGATGGCACTCAGCGCGGTGATCACCCCGGTCGTGGTGGCGGCTACCGCTCTTCTGTGAACGCATGTCGACGGAATCGTCGGCACCAGGACCTGGACTCCCCGCAGCGCCGAGTTTGTATCGGGCTTCCGGCCTAAGCTGCGGGGCGTGTTCCTGCATCACGCGCACTGGTCGGAGCTGGATCCGATCCTCGCCTATCGCCTGTTGGCGTTGAGATCCGCGGTCTTCGTGGTCGAACAGGAGTGCGTCTATCCCGACTTGGACGGTCGGGACCTCGAACCGGACGCCGAACACTGGTGGATGACTGAAGGGGAGCGTGTGGTGGCGTACCTCCGGGTGCTCACCGAGCCGGGCGAGGACGGGAGCGTACGCAGAATCGGGCGCGTGGTCACCGACCCCGTTGCGCGCGGCCGTGGCTTGGCGAGAGTGACGATGGAAGCCGTGCTGGCTGCACACCCGGACAGCGAATTCGTGTTGTCCGGCCAGAGTCACCTTGAGGATTGGTACGCCGGCCTCGGCTTCGTGCCCGAGGGGGAGCCCTATCTCGAGGACGGCATCCCGCACGTGTTCATGCGTCGGGGCACCGAAGGATGCAGGAACGGCCGCGGTGGTCGGCCGATCAGCTCAGGTTGATGCGCCAGGGGAGGGCCAGCACTCCGTCGATCGGCCCGAGGCCCGCGGCCTCCGCGAGCACCGCCAGGCGATCCTCCGGGCCGCCGGTGAGCAGCCGTTGGAGCGGGACGAAGGGGGATGCGGTGACGCTGGACCCGCTCTCGCTGGAGTCCGGCGGGAAGAACTCGGCCAGCCAGTGTAGGGCCGGGGGCACGGCGCGTACCTGCAAGCTCTCGCGGCTCGTCTGCAGCCGTCGGGCCGCAAGATCGAGAGCCGCGTCCATGCCGCCCAACTGGTCCACGAGCCCGTGCGTGAGCGCATCGGCACCCGTCCAGACCCGCCCGCGCGCGAGGGGTTCCAGCTCGGCCAGGGTGAGGCCGCGATCCTGGGCGGCCTTCGTGGTGAAATCGGCATAGATCTCGTCGAGCCAGGCGTCCAGTTTTCCCCACTCATGCTCACTGAACGGCCGCTGGCTGCTGAACCAGGCGGCATGAGCACCGGCGGTGACGTCCTCGCGGATCAGTCCCATCCGGTCAATCAGACCGCTGAGCACGAACTTGCCCGCCAACACCCCGATCGAGCCGGTGAGCGTCGTCGGGTTGGCGACGATGGCATCACAGCCCATAGCCGCGAAATAGCCACCGGACGCAGCGACATCACCCATGCTGGCGATCACTGGTTTGCCGGTCGAGCGCAATTGCTGGACCTCCCGCCGGATCGTGTCGGACGCGGCATAGGACCCGCCCGGGGAGTTGATGCGCAGGACGACGGCCTTGATGTGCTCGTCGCGTCCGGCCTGACGGAGATGGGCGCAGATGGAATCGGCCCCGGCGGTGGTGGTCAGACCGGTGGACTGATTGGGACCGAGGGCGATCCCGCCATTGACCGCGACCACACCGATGGCCGGCCGGTGACGGCCCACTGTGTCATCGACCCAGGAACCGCACTTTCCCTGGCCATAGCGGTGGGCGTAATGCAGCGTAACTTGCGGGCCCTCGGGCGTGGATGTGTGTCGGCGGGCGTTCGGCAGGGTGCCGAACCGCTGGCGCAGCTCCGCATAGACCTCGTCGCGATAACCGAGCCGATCGACCAGACCGCTCTCCCGGGCCGCTGTTGCGCTCACGGGAGAATTGTCGACGACGTGGCGTACGCCCGCCGGGTCGAGGTGGCGGCGCTGGGCGACTCCTTGGATCGTGTCGTCGAGGATGGAATCCGCGATCCGCTGCATCATCTCGCGATGGGCCGGGGTGATCTCCCGCGCAACGAACTGGTCCGCGGCCGTCTTGTACTCCTTGCGCTGTGCGAACTGCGGCTCCACATCCAGCTTGTCGAGACCACCACGCAGCAGCGTGATGGCCAGCTGGACCCCGTTGAGACCGAGCGCTCCCGTGGGTGCCAGCCAGATCTCCTGGGCGAACGACGCGATTCGATAGGCCATCGTGGCGTTGCCGAGTTCACCGAAGGTCTCGGTCCACGCGATGGTGGGTTTGTGGGTGCCGAACTGCTGGATGAGCTCGCCGATCTCATCGCACTGGCTCGGCGTCAGCGGACAGGCCCCGAGATGGATGACGAGACCGGCGACGCGCCCATCCTTGGCTCCCCGGCGGAGGCCATCACGGATCTGGCGCATGGTCGGCAGGTGTCTGGCCTGATAGAGCGCCAGCAGGTGACTGGGCGCCTGGCTGGTCACACCGCGCGCGAGATCGAGCTCGAGGACGACGGGATGGTTGGGCGAGAAGCGAACAGTTCGCAACAAGGCGATCGGGTCCATGTACATGAGCCTAGACGGGGTTTTGCCCACGATCCGGGGGTGCGGCGATGTTGTCCGGGTTCGGTCGGGGTACGCCACCTGGCCCGGTTCGGGGTTGTCGCTCGGGTGTGACGTTGCCCGGGTTTGGTGACGTCGCCTATCTGTGTGGCTCTTTGCCCAAGTTCCAGCCCGGGCAAAGAGCTACCAACCCGGGGGCCGTGACATAACCCGGGCAAGGTACGCCTCGTGGCGGCTCCCGCGAGTGTGACTCCCCCCTCCCGAAGGCGGTCGCCCCCCAATAGGCGCGACAGGAGGGCCCGGTGGAACCCGCGGGGGCATGTGACGTTCAGACAACACCCGGACAACACGGGATTGCTCTGGGCCTGTGGGTACCCGACCCATGCGCCGCCTGTGCGTGGTGGGTTGGGGGAGTGCTACATACAACAGGGGACCTGATGGCCCAAGGGATCGGACCTGGCGAACTACGACACATGGTGGAGCGGGGCGAGGTTGTCCAGGTGCGTCGCGGGGTGTACGCGGATGAGCCGTTCACCGGTGATCACAAACTCGACCACATCATCCGGGCCCGCGCCGCGGCGTTGCTGCTCAGCGACAACAAGGTGTTCAGTCATCAGACAGCAGGCGTCCTCCACGGGCTCCCGGTCTGGCGCCCCCGATTGGTCCGCGTCGCCGTCACCCGCCATGGACGATCCGGTGGACGCAGGGACGCCAACCTGATCCTGCGGGCTGCACCACTGCCGGAGACCGACATCACGATGGTCGACGGGCTCCCGGTGACCACGCTCGCGCGCACGGCGGCCGACCTGGCCAGGGATCTGCCTTTGATGTGGGCGCTCCCGGTGCTCGACTCCGCTCTCCGTCTCGGGCTGGAACGGGAGGAGCTCAAGGCTCAGGAGAAGGCAGTGGCGCGCTGGCCGGGCGTACGCACATTCAAGGCCGCCTTGCGGCTGGCCGATGCCGCGGCCGAGAGTCCCGGGGAATCGATCAGCCGCGTGGTCTTCCACCGCTTGGGGATCCCACCGCCGTTGCTCCAGCAGGACATCTTCCACTCCGAGACCGGGAAGTTCCTCGGACGACCGGACTTCTGCTGGCCGGAGTTGCGGATCGTGGGGGAGTTCGATGGCAAGGTGAAGTACTCGTGCGGCGCCGACGACGAGAAACTCGAGGACATCGTCATGCGGGAGAAGCGACGCGAGCATGAACTTCGAGCCGATGCGTGGGAGGTGATCCGATGGGTGTGGGCGGAGCTCTTCGAGCCGCAAGCGATTCTCGAACAGTGGCGCGTGGCCTGTGCCGCGTCGGCCAGGCGGGGTGTGAGCTGACGCTGTGATCGGCGGTGCGTCAAGTACCTCCACAACATCGGACCCGTCAGATCAGCCCGCCGCAGGAAAGAGGCGCCTCCGGACCCCGCGGCCGGCGGGTCGGGAACCCCACGGCCGGGAACCCCATGGTGGTCAGTTCCGGGACCGGTACGCCGAAGAACTAGCGGACGACGCGCAGGAAGTCCTCTGCATAATGCCCCTCGGGCAGGCCGTTGATGGCGGCCAGCTCGGAAGCCCGGCCGCGTACCATCTGGCCCAACTCATCACCGCGATGCGCGACCTGGGACTGGTGCTGCAGGAGGGCATTGACCTTGCGGTCGATGTTCTTGGTGATGTCGACGATGTGTGTGCCTGCCGGGTGGCCCATCACCCAGAACTCCGGTACGACGTGCGGTTCGAGGCCCTCGTCGGTGATCAGTTCGGGCCAGGCGAACTGGTTCTCCGCTGCCGGATAGATCGCGCGGATCGTTGCCTCGCCACAGGCCAGGTGGTCGGGATGTGACGCGAAGATGCGTCCGTAGTTGCGTTCGGCGTTCTGGATGAACATCCGGTCGGGGCGGACTTGGCGGATCACCCGCACGATGTCGCGCTGCAGGTCATAGGTCGGCTGGAGCCAACCATCCCGATAGCCGTCGAGGAAACGGACGTCACTGATGCCGAGCACGTCGCCGGCGGCGCGCTGCTCCCGCTCGCGGATCTGGGGCATCTGCTCGTGCAGGGCAGGATCGAAGCCGCCCTGTTCGCCGCGGGTGCAATAGAGCGCGGTGACCTCCCAGCCCTCGTCGGTCAGGCCGGCCAGCGTGCCGGCAGCACCGAAGTCGGCATCGTCGGGATGGGCTACGACCACAAGGGCGCGGGGCATGAGCAGTCTCCGTTCGGTTCGCAAAAGAGTGGCCTGTCGGCCGCGGATCCATGAATCCCCGCAGAACCGTTGTGCTGCGGGGGATCCGGTCCAGCTTCCCATGTCCGAACGAGGTACGCCGGGCGTGTGCCGCTGGCCGGTTGGGCCGCATCGGGCATGCTGGCTGGGTGACCGATCTGCCCACGACGCCTCTGCCTCTCCCGGGACAGGCTGGCAAACCGCCCGCCTGGGAGGACGCGACCACCCGGCGGACGGTGAATCGCACGCTGTGGATTGCGCTGCTCCTACTCCTGGTCGGTGGTGTTGCCGTGGGGGCGAGCGTCGCGTTGGTGCGGCTCGACCAACTGGACCGCTCGTGGGGTCTCGGCGTGCTGGTCGGCATCGCCGGAGTCGCCGGGGGAGCGCTGGCCGGAGGGGTCACGATGCTCGTCCTGTGGGCCAGGACCCGAAGCCTTCTGCGCCGTGGACCGTGGGTGCCCGGTGAGCTCACGCTCGGGGAGGGCCGCGATGCCGAGATCGTCTTCGGTCGATCGGTGGCCCCCGTTCGGATGGAGATCCGCACCGCTGTCTTCGGTGATCCGGGGACTCGGTTGGATGTGGAGGTGCGGTCCGAGGGAGACCGGTTGCTGGTGACGGTGCCGCCCTCCCGGCGGCTGTTGCGCGCCACGCCGGCCTGGTAATGCGCGCCACCTGAACCTTGACAGGTCGGATCACCACGCCACGCCTTGCCGAGTGCGACTGGCGTCCCATGATCCGGACGCCCGTTTTGGCTTCGCCTATGGGTCCATTACGGTTTCCAATACATGGCGGCTGGGCCGCCCCCCCGCTCCAGACCGTGTGTGGGGGACCGAACTGACCCGACAGGTGCCAGATGAACCCCACCACCGCTCCCGCGGCGCCCGTGCGCCCGAAGCGCCCCGCCCGCAATGCCAAGCCCCAGGGCCAGTGGAAGGTCGATGGGAAGACTCCGCTGAACCCGAACGAGGAGTTCAAGGCCGCCGACAACGGCCTGAACGTGCGGCAGCGGATCATCGACGTCTATTCGAAGCAGGGCTTCGCCTCCATCCCGGATGACGACCTGTTCGGTCGGATGCGCTGGTGGGGGCTCTATACGCAGCGCAAGCAGGGCATCGACGGCGGCCGCACCGGCACAATGTCGGCCGAGGAGCTCTCCGACGAATACTTCATGATGCGCGTCCGCCTCGACGGCGGGGCGCTGAGCCTCGCGCAGTTGCGGGTGCTCGCCGACATCTCGAGCGAGTTCGCGCGCGACACGGCGGACATCTCGGACCGGCAGAACATCCAATACCACTGGATCCGCATTGAGGACGTGCCCGAGATCTGGCGCCGGCTCGACGCCGCCGGCATGGACACGGTGGAGGCGTGCGGGGACACGCCCCGCGTCATCCTCGGCTCACCGGTCGCAGGGATTGCGGCCGACGAGATCCTCGATCCCACACCGGTCATCGACGAGATCAAGGAACGTTTCATCGGGGACCCGGAGTTCTCCAATCTCCCGCGCAAGTTCAAGTCCGCCATCACCGGTCACCCCAGCCTCGACGTCGTGCACGAGATCAACGACATCTCGCTCGTCGGCGTACGTCACCCGGAGCTCGGTGCCGGCTATGACCTCTGGGTCGGGGGTGGGCTGTCCACGAACCCGCGCCTGGCCGAGCGCATCGGTGTCTTCGTCCGGCCCGAGGAGGCCGCCGACGTGTGGGCCGCCGTCACCGCGATCTTCCGCGACTATGGCTATCGCCGCATGCGTACGCGGGCCCGGCTGAAGTTCCTGATCGCCGACTGGGGCACCGAGCGCTTCCGTCAGGTGCTCCAGGACGAATACCTCGGCCGCGCGCTGCCCGACGGACCAGCCCCCGAGCCGGGCGTCGGCAACCATGACCACGTGGGCGTCCACCAGCAGAAGGACGGTCGCGTGTGGGTCGGGGTCGCTCCGGTCGTGGGCCGGGTGTCCGGGACGGTGCTCAACCGGGTCGCCGACCTCGCCGAGGCCGCCGGTTCCGGCCGGGTGCGGCTGACCCCGCACCAGAAACTGCTGGTCCTCGACGTGGAGCCGGCGAACGCCGAGGAGTTGATCGCAGGACTCGACACGCTCGGTCTGCAGGCCCGTCCGAGCATCTTCCGCCGCGGCACGATGGCCTGCACGGGCATCGAGTACTGCAAGCTGGCCTTCGTCGAGACCAAGGGACTTGCCGCCACGCTCATCGATGAGCTCGAAGCGCGGCTGGCCGACGTCGACCTGGGCGGACAGCAGCTGTCGATCAACCTGAATGGCTGCCCCAACTCCTGCGCCCGGATCCAGGTCGCGGACATCGGTCTCAAGGGCCAGCTGCTCCAGGGTGAGTTCGGCTTCCAGATCCACTTGGGTGGCGGCCTCGCCGACACCACGGGCGAGGAGGGCCAGCTCGGCCGCACCGTCCGCGGACTCAAGGTCACCGCGGAGGACCTAGCGGCGTGGACCGAGCGGCTGGTGCGGCGCTTTGCCGCTGACCGCATCGACGGGGAGTCGTTCGCGCAGTGGGCGCACCGGGCTGATGCGGAGGCTCTGGCATGAGGGAGCGTACGCCCGAAGAACTCGCCTCGATCGCTCAGGACGCAGCCGTACGCTTCGCCGACGCGACCGCCGAGGAGGTGCTGGCGTGGGCGGGGGAGACATTCGGCAGCGGCCTGGCCGTGGCCTGCTCGATGGCCGCCGACACCGTCCTGGCCCACCTTGCCAGCGAGGTGCTGCCCGGGGTCGACGTGCTCTTCCTGAACACGGGCTATCACTTCCCGGAGACGTACGCGACCCGCGACACCTTGGCTGCGAGCCTGCCGATCACCCTGGTGGAGATCCTGCCGACACAGACCGTCGCCCAACAGGACGCCGAGCACGGGGAGAGGCTGCACGAGCGTGACCCGGGCCTGTGCTGTCAGCTGCGGAAGGTCGAACCGCTGAACGCGACGCTCGCCGGCTATCAAGCCTGGGTCACCGGAGTGCGCCGGGAGGACAACGCCCTGCGCGCCAACGCCCAGCTGGTCGAGTGGGACGCGACCCACTCCATGGTCAAGGTGAACCCCCTCGCAGCCTGGACCTTCGACGACGTGGTGGCGTACGCCGACGAACACATCGTCCCCGTGAATCCGCTGCTGGCCGACGGCTATCCGTCGATCGGCTGCGCCCCCTGCACCCGCAGGATCAACCCCGGAGAAGACCCCCGAGCCGGCCGCTGGGCCGGGCTCGGCAAGACAGAATGTGGGATCCACCTGTGAGCCTCGATATTGCGACCCCCGGTGCCGTCGTCTCCGACGAGAAGCCGCGGCAGCTCGATCAGCTCTCCGCCCTGGAGAGCGAGTCCATCCACATCTTCCGCGAAGTGACGGCCGAGCGGGAGCGTCCGGTGCTCCTGTTCTCCGGTGGCAAGGACTCGGTGGTCATGCTGCACCTGGCCCGCAAGGCGTTCTGGCCCGGGCCCCTGCCGTTCCCGGTCCTGCACGTGGACACCGGGCACAACTTCCCGGAGGTGATGGACTTCCGGGACCGGACCGTGGCGGCGTACGGGCTGCGGCTCGAGGTCGCCCGCGTCCAGGACTGGATCGACGACGGCCGTCTCCAGGAGCGCCCCGACGGCACCCGCAACCCGCTGCAGACCGCACCCCTGCTGGACGCGATCGAGCGCGGCCGCTTCGACGCGGTCTACGGCGGCGGCCGCCGCGACGAGGAGAAGGCCCGCGCCAAGGAACGCGTGGTGTCCCTGCGCGACGACTTCGGCCAGTGGGATCCGCGCAACCAGCGCCCGGAGCTGTGGAATCTCTACAACACCCGCCACCGTGCCGGTGAGCACGTGCGGGTGTTCCCGCTGTCGAACTGGACCGAGCTGGACATCTGGCGCTATATCGCCCGCGAACGGATCGAGCTGCCGAGCCTCTACTACGCCCACGAGCGGGAGGTCTTCGAACGGGACGGCATGCTGCTCGCGGTCGGCGAGTTCAGTCAGCCCCGCGACAGTGAGACCGTCGAGACCCGCCGGGTGCGCTATCGCACCGTCGGCGACATGTCCTGCACCGGAGCCGTCGAGTCCGAAGCCACCGGGGTCGAGGACGTCCTGACCGAGGTCGCCGCCACCCGCATCACCGAGCGTGGCGCCACCCGCGCGGATGACCGCCTTACCGAGGCTGCCATGGAAGACCGGAAGAAGGAGGGGTACTTCTGATGAGCACCCTGTTGAGGCTCGCCACCGCCGGCTCCGTCGACGACGGCAAGTCGACCCTGGTCGGCCGGCTGCTGCATGACACCAAGTCCATCCTCGCCGATCAGCTCGACGCCGTGGAGCGCGTCAGCCGCGAGCGCGGGCTCGAGACCGCCGACCTGGCCCTGCTCACCGACGGTCTACGCGCCGAGCGGGAGCAGGGCATCACGATCGATGTGGCCTACCGCTATTTCGCCACCCCCACCCGCTCGTTCGTGCTCGCGGACTGCCCGGGGCACGTGGAGTACACGCGCAACACGGTCACGGGCTCGTCCACGGCCGATGTGATCGTGCTCCTCGTCGATGCGCGCCGCGGGGTGCTCGAGCAGACCCGTCGGCACCTCGCGGTCGCCTCGCTGCTGCGGGTGCCGCACGTCATCGTGGCGGTCAACAAGATCGACCTGGTGGGCTTCGCGGAGGACGTCTTCCGGGTCGTCGAGGAGGAAGTGCTGAAGGTCGTCAACGACCTCGGCATCCCCGGCGCGACGGTGATGCCGGTCTCCGCACTGCACGGCGACAACATCGCGGAGCGCTCGGAGTCGACGGAGTGGTACGCCGGCCCGTCGCTGCTGGAACTGCTCGAGACGCTGCCGGCCGGCGCGGACCCGAAGGGCCAGCCGTTCCGATTGCCGGTGCAATATGTGCTGCGCCCCCAGTCAGCGGCGGTGGCTCCGGCGTTGGTCGAATATCGGGGATATGCGGGCCAGGTCGCGTCGGGCATCGTCCGCGTCGGGGACCAGGTCAGCGTCCTCCCGAGCGGTCGCGCCGCCCGGGTCACCGGGATCGACACCGCGGACGGCGAGCTCGAGGAGGCCTTCGCGGGCCAGTCCGTCAGCGTGCGGCTGTCCGACGATATCGACCTGTCCCGTGGCGACCTGATCGCGGGCACCGACGCCGCACCGGAGCCGACCCGCCAGGTCGAGGCGCTGATCTGCTGGCTGCACCACCGGCCATTGCGCCCCGGGGACAAAGTGCTGCTCAAGCACACCACCCGGACCGTACGCGCGATCGTGCGCGAACTCGACAGCCGACTCGACCTCGACACGCTCACCGGGGTGCCGGCCCAGCAGCTCGAGCTGAACGACATCGGCCGCGTGCAACTGAAGCTGGCCGACGAGATCTCCGCGGAGACCTATGCGGAGTCACGTCAGACCGGGTCCTTCCTGCTCATCGATGCCCAGAGTGGCCACACGCTCGCGGCCGGGATGATCCGCAGCACCGTCCCGGAGGACCTCAGCGCCACGGACTGGGTGATCTGACGTGTTCTCCCTCGCGGTCGATCTGCGTGGGGTCCCCGTCCTCGCGGTCGGTGGGGGACCGGTGTCCGCCCGCCGGGTTCGTGCCTTCGCTGAGGCCGGTGCCGAGGTGACGGTCGTGGCGCCGGTGCTGTGCGCGGCGCTGCGTACGCTGCCGGCCGGCGTCCATTGGCACGAGCGGGGGGTCGCGCCGGAGGACTTGGACGGGATGCGTCTCGTCCACACCGCCACCGGTGATCCCGAGGTCGACCGCAAGGTCGTCGAGATGGCCACCGAGCGGGGGATCTGGTGCGTCAACGCGTCGGCGTCAACAACCGGCACCGCGGTCGTGCCGGCCCGTGCGACGGTCCCCACCCCGGTGGGGACCGTGACCGTCGCGATCTCCTCGTCCGACCCCCTGCGGTCGGTCGAGGTCCGCAACCGCATCAGCCATCACCTGCGAACCGGTCCGGTCGATCTGCGGTCGCGGCGGCCACACGAGGGCTGGGTGGCACTGGTCGGTGGCGGCCCGGGGGACGCCGAGCTGTTGACCGCGCGGGCGCTGACCCTCCTGCACAGCGCCGATGTGGTGGTGATCGACCGGCTCGCGCCACAGTCGGTGCTGGACACGCTCGACCCCGAGGTGATCGTCCTCGACGTCGGCAAGCGCACCGGCCATCACCCCGTGCCGCAGCACGAGATCAACCGGCTGCTCGTCGAGCATGCCCGGGCCGGCCGCGGTGTCGTGCGCCTCAAGGGTGGTGACCCCTATGTGCTCGGTCGCGGGGAAGAGGAACGGCTCGCGTGTGTCGAGGCCGGCGTACCCGTCGAAGTCGTGCCCGGCATCAGCAGTGCGCTCGCCGTGCCGGCGGCCGCAGGGATCCCCGTCACCCACCGTGGGGTGTCCCGCGGCTTCATGGTCGTGACGGGTCATGACGAGGTTCCGGAGCTGCCCACGGACTCCGGGCACACGTTGGTGATCCTGATGGGGATCGCCGGTCTTCCGGCGACAACCGCGCGACTCATTGCCCGCGGCCGTTCGGCGGCGTGCCCGGTGGCGATCGTGGAATCGGGGTGTACGCCGCACCAGCGCGTCACCGTCGGCTCCCTGGCCACGATCGCCGGGCTGGCGGCGGCCCGCGGCGTGAAGTCGCCCGCGGTCGTCGTGGTGGGGGACGTCGTGCGGCTCGGACCGGACTGGATCGCCGCCCACTCGGCAGAGCAGCGGGCCAGCGCATGACGGTCCGCATCATCGCCGCCCACGGCACCAGAAGCCGCGCCGGACAGGCGATGATACGGGCCATCGCGACCGCGGTCTCCGCTCGCGTCGGGCCGGTCCGCGTGGCCTGGCTCGATCTGCTCGAGCCGACCCTGGCCGAGGTCCTGGCCGACGTGAGGGGGACCGAGCGGGTCGTCATCGCCCCGCTGCTGCTGAGCGAGGGCTTTCACGACCGTCAGGATCTCCCCGCGATGGTCGCCGCGGCGGCTCCGCACGCCGTCATCACACCGGTGCTCGGCGACGATCCGCTCCTGGTCAAAGCCCTGGCGGGCCGGCTCATCAAGGCCGGTTGGGAGGGGGAGCCTGTCGTGCTCGGCGCCGCCGGTTCATCCCGGGACACCTGGCATCAGGTGGTCGGACGGGTGGCATCCGCGCTGGGGGAGCGGCTGGAAACGGAGGTCGAGGTCGGCGTCCTGTCCGGTCCTGGACCCACCGTGGCGGACTCCGTCACCCGTCTGCGTCACTGCCCGCAGGGACGCGCCGACAGGAGGGTCGCAGTGTCGGCGTACCTCCTCGCCGACGGCTTCTTCCACACCCGGCTCGCGGCCGTCGGCGCAGACCTGACCACGGCACCGATCGGCGCCCACCCAGCGCTGGTGAATCTGCTCGCCGACCGTTTCGAGACGCACGGCTGAGTCGCCCACCCGGCGCGGGAAAGTTGGGGGCTGCGTGCTAAACATGACGCCATGGCGACTACTGCATTCCAGGGCAATCCCGTCCAGACCGTCGGCGACCTGCCCGCACAGGGCGCACCGGCGCAGGACTTCACCGTGACCGGGTCCGACCTCTCCGAAATCAAGCTGGCCGACTTCGCGGGCAAGCGTGTCGTGCTGAACATCTTCCCCAGCATCGACACCGGCGTGTGTGCGACGAGCGTACGCAAGTTCAACGAACTGGCCGCTGGCCTCGACAACACGACCGTGCTGTGCGTGTCCGCCGATCTCCCGTTCGCGCTCGGCCGTTTCTGCGGTGCCGAGGGCATCGAGAACGTGACCACCGGCTCGACCTTCCGGTCCAGCTTCGGTGCGGACTACGGCGTCACGATGTCCGACGGCCCGCTGCAGGGTCTCCTCGCCCGGTCCGTCGTCGTGCTGGACACCGACGGCACCGTTCTGCACACCGAGCTGGTGCCGGAGATCGGTCAGGAGCCGGACTACGACGCCGCTACCGGCGCCCTGGGCTGATACCGGGCCGTCCCCCGAACCACAAGGGCCGCGCTTCCTGCATGGAGGCGCGGCCCTGTGCCGTGTGGATGGTGCCGTTCAGATCTCGGCAGCAGGGGCCGGTTTCGGTGGACGGGGGCGGAGGATGGCGTACGACACGATGCCCGCGATCAGACCCCAGAACGCGGACACGATGCCGAACGCGGTGATGCCCGAGATCGTGACCGCCAAAGTGATCAGGGCGGCCTCGATGACGGACTTGTGGTGTTTGCCCTCGTGCATGGTGTCGTAGAGCGAGTTCTGCAGGGGGCTCAGCAGCGCCACGCCCGCGAGCGCGGTGATCATGCCCGGGGGGATCGCGGAGAACAACGACACGATGAACGTCGCCAGGAAACCGCCGACGATATAGAAGACCCCGCACGACATGCCCGCGATATAGCGGCGCCGCTTGTCGGGGTGCGACTCCGCCGAGGTGGCGATCGCCGCCGTGACCGCGGCGAAGTTGAGGGCGTGGCTGCCGAACGGCGCGAAGATCGCACTCGCGACGCCGGCCGACCCGAGCAGCAGCTTGTCGTTGGACTGATAACCGGAGTTGTGCATCACGATCAGCCCGGGTGCGTTCTGACCGGCGGCGGTGACGATGAACAGCGGCACCGCGATCTCGAGGATCGCCTCGAGGGAGAAGGTCGGTGTGACCCACACGGGGACCGTGAGCGCGACCTCGACCGCGAGCGGGTTGGTGGCACCGGAGATCACCGCGAGCAGGCCGCCGACGGCCATGGCCACGAACACCGCATAACGCGGGTTCCAGCGGCGTCCGATCAAATAGCCGATGATCAGTCCGCCGGCGACCAGCCAGTTCTCCACGACGGCCTGGGCGACCTTGATGGCGAACGGGAAGAGTACGCCGGCCAGCACCGCCGCCGTGATGGGTTTGGGGGTGGCGGCAATCAGCTTGCCGACCAGGCCCGTGATGCCCAGGACTGCCGACGCGATGCCGCAGACGATGAACGCGCCGATGACATCGGAGAAGCGGTCGGCCTCGACATAGGGGCCCAGGGACGTCACCAGGAGTGCGGCACCGGGGATGGACCAGGCCACCATGATCGGCTGTCGCGTGAACCAGGAGAACATCAGGCTCATGACGCCCGAACCAACCGAGATGGCCCAGACCCAGGAAGCAGTCAGTTCGGGGGAGAGGCCGCCGGCGCGGGCGGCTTCCAGGGTCACCAACAGGGGACCCGCATAGGACACGGCCACCGCGATGAAGCCGGCGATGATCGCCGATGTCGAGACATCCCGGCGCAGATTCGGTCGATGGTCAGCAGTGTCGGTGTCACTCAGCTTCGTCTCGCTCAAGACACCCCTCCTCGTCGATGGGCCAACGTGTGGAGGACAGACTGACGCAATTGCCGACACCCGGCGCCCAGATCTCACCGTTGACGTCGAGGACAGGTCCGTCCGCACCGGTCCGGCACGTCCAAGTTCGCCGACCCGGTATAGCGCCCTTCCCACCGGCGGACCACACTGGGGGACATGAAGAAGACAGCTGCGTACATGCCCGCCGATCTCAACCGCCTCGAGCGGGAGACCGGCATGATCATGGCCACCGTCGACAGTTTTTCCGACGCCGAACTGGCCGCACCCTCCCTCGCCGAAGGCTGGACCCGAGCCGACGTCGTTGCCCACCTCGTGGGCAACGCGCGCGCTCTGAACCGCCTCATCGACTGGGCCGTCACCGGCAACAAGCAGGCGATGTATGAGTCGAAGGAAGCCCGGGACGCCGAGATCGCCGAGCTCGCCGCACTGCCGACGGCCGAGCTCAAGAGGGCTCTGCACGGGGCGAACGCCGATTTCGCCAAGGCCGCCGATCAGCTGCGCGCCGGCAAACTGGCCGTTGAGGAAGTCGAGATGGGAGCCGGCCCGGTCAACCCCTATCTGTTGCCCGCCTATCGGATCTCGGAGATCATCGTCCATCACCATGACCTGGACACCATCTGGGACATTGATGAGGCCGACATCGATGCGCTTGAGGACGCCCTTGAGCTCGCGGTCATGCGCATCCAGAAGCGGGACGACTATCCCGGGCTGCAGATCGAGACCGACGAGGGCGAGAGCTATACGGTCGGATCGGGTGGCCCGACCCTGAAGGGCGGCAGGGACGCCGTCCTCGGCTGGATCACGCGCGGCACGACCGACGGTCTGCGTGTCGACGGTGAACTGCCGGAGCGCCCCGACTTCGCCTGACGGGAAACTGAGGTGGCTGGGCCGGGGATTCCCGACCCAGCCACACATCAGCTGTGGGCCAGTGACTCCTCCACCGCAAACCCGGTGTCGAGATCGGTGATGCGCACCGTCACGATGCCGTTGCGGTCGATCACATAGCGCTCCTCGACCTCCGGGCCCTCGTGGCGCCGCTCCACAGGGATCGGCAACTCCGCCGACTGCTCCTGCAGGGCCGTATCGAACGGGAAGACAATGCGGCCGAAGGGGACGATGTCCCCGGCCGGGTGCCCCGACGGGTCGAGCTGGGCGTACTCCACGAAGCGGAAATCACCCACGTTGTGCCGCGCGCGATAGCGCCGGACGACCACCTGCTCGCCCTGGTCCGGCACGGTGAGCGAACGATCCAGGATCGCATCGAAGCCGAGCGCCCGACCATCGGAGATCTCCCGGAACACACCGAATCCGCGGGACAGCTTCTCGGTGAGCGAGAACCCGGACTGGGCATCCGCCGCGATGGCGAGCCCGATCGCCGTGGATGCGGCCGGATAGGGCGAACGGTGCACCCGACGCCCGAAACGCTCCCGCAGCAGCCTGGGGACCAGCGGCAGACCGGAGCCACCCCCCACGAGATAGATGCCCGCCACCTCGCTGAGGTCGGCCGACTCGGCATCAAGGCCGCCGAGCAACGGAAGCATGGCGGTCAGGCTCTCCTCGACGAGCGGGGTGGCCGCGGCATAGAAATCATTGACGCCCACCATGACGACGTCACCGCCAACCTCGAGAGCGATGCGCCTGGTCTGGGGTGTCAGCCGCTCCTTCGCCTCGCGGCATGCGAGCAGCAGCTCTTCGAGTTCCCCGGCCGGCAGCGCGTCCAGCGGGGATCCGGTGGTCCCGGGCGTGGAGGCCCCCGATGCCTGGGCGGCACCGACCGCCAGCGTGGCCAGCACACGGTCGAAGTCATCGCCACCGAGGGCGTTCACACCCAGGGAATCGATGACCTCGTGGGCAGTCCCGTCGGCCTTGATCAGGGAGGCGTCGAAGGTGCCACCACCGAGGTCATAGACGATCAGCCGCGTGCGCTTCGAGCTGAGCGTGCGGGACTGGCGGTGCGTGTATTCGAACCCCGCAGCCGAGGGTTCGTTCATCATCGCCGTCACGGGGAAACCGGCCCGGCGGAAGGACTCCAGCGTCCAGAACCGCTGGGCCCCGTGTGCATGGGCAGGAACTGCGATCACCGTGGACTCGACGTCCTCCCAGTCGATCCCGGACTCCACCAGTGCGGTCTTCAGGGCCCGCAGGTGGGACTCGAGCACGCCCACGGCGGGAAAGGCCGCATCGCCGAGCCGCACCAAGGTCTCCGGGCCGAAGTCCGGTGCCGCCAGGAGCCGCTTGAAGGACCGCAACATGGGCGCCCCCTCCTCGGCGGCAGCCAGGGCCTCGAATCCATGAACGAGGCGGCCGCCCGACAGCGCCACCACCGACGGGAACCAGTCATGGGAGTCACCGAGCGGATCCGTCAGGCCGACCACGGGATAGTTCCCGCGGTCCGCGATCGCAGTGATGGTGCGGGTGGTGCCGAAGTCCACTCCGAGGTCCATAGCTCTCCTCTGGCAGATCCGTGCCATGGGCTGGAGTCATGGGGGAAGCACGGCTGCGTCGGAGCGAGGCTATCAAGCACACCCGCAGGGGGCGGGCCTATTCCTCCACTTCACCCGTGTCGTCCGCCGGTGGGTTGAGGGTCACCACTTCGCCATAACGGGGGACCACTGCGGTCCAGCCGAATTCTTCTTCGATGCGCGCGGCGAAGCTTGCCGCGACCTCCGGTTCGCCGTGGGTCACGAACACGGTCTCCGGCTCCTTGTCGAGCTCACGCAGCCAGTCCAGGAGATCCGAACAGTCCCCGTGGACGGAGAACTCGCGGTCACGGACGATCGTGGCGCGGACCTTCACATAGCGCCCATTGATCTTGACCTGCTTGGCACCTTCCTCCAGATCCCGCCCGCGGGTGCCCTCGGCCTGGAAACCGGTCAGGACCACGGTGCTGTTCGGATCCGGCAGGGCCCGCGCGAGATGGTGGAGCACTCGGCCGCCCTCGGCCATGCCCGATGACGACACGATGATGCGGGGGCCGGAGCGCTTGTTGAGGGTCTTGGACTCCTTGCCCGACCGCACCTCGCGCAGGTGCGGCATGCCCGTGAAGTCGTCCACGTCGATGTCGTCGCGCAGCTCGTCCAGCGACTCGTCGCGATAGACGTCCAGTGCGGCGAGTGCCATGGGCCCGTCGACGATCACCGGCACGTCCGGGATGCGCCCGTCCCGGAACATCTCGGTGAGCGTCCGCATGACCGCCTCGGTGCGGTCGATCGCGAACGCCGGGACGATGACCTCACCACCCGCAGCGACCGTGCGGCGGATCGCCTCCGCGAAGTCCTCGTGGCCGGGCCCCTCGGGTTCGGGATGTTCCCGGTCGCCATAGGTCGACTCGATCAGGACGAAACGGGCGCCCTCGGGAATGGCTCGCGGCTTGAGGATGGGGTGGTCGTGGCGCCCGACGTCACCGGAGAACAGGACATCGGCTTCATCCACCCGCACATGGATGCTGGCGGAGCCGAGGATGTGCCCGGACCTCGTCCACGTGGCGCTCAGTCCCTCACCCAGGTTGATGTCGACGTCCCAGTCGATCACCTTGAACAGGGGCAGGGTGTTCTCCACGTCACGGGTCGTGTAGAGCGGCAGGGCGGGGGAGTGTTTGGACCAGCCACCGGCGTTGGCGTCCTTGGCCTGCGCCTCCTGCAGTTTGCCGGCGTCGCGGAGCACGATCTCGGCGAGACGCCTGGTGCCCTCGGTCGCCCAGATCGGGCCGGTGAAGCCCTGTCGCACCAGCGCCGGCAGATAGCTCGCGTGATCGGTGTGGGCGTGGGTGAGCAGGACATCGGTGATCGTCGCGGGGTCGACCGGGAACTCCGCCCAGTTGAGCTCACGCCATTGTTTCTCGCCCTGGAACATGCCGGCGTCGACCAGCACCCGGCGTTCGTCGATGGTCAACAGGTATTTGGATCCGGTCACGGTGCCGACGGCACCGAGGAAGGTAAGGTTCACAGGCCTCATGCGTGAAGTGAAGCAGACCCGTCCGCGAGCGCGGCTATGAGGTGGAGGCTGCGGGTGACTCGATCCCCGAGGTCCAGGCGAGCCAGTGCGACAGCGTCGATTCGGCCTCGTTCTGGTCGAGTCCTCCCGCCCGGAAACAGTCGCGAACCTTGGCCAGCAATTCTGCATCGGTCAGGGGATCGCTGCTGTCACCGTGGGTGACATCGCGGCGTACGCTCAGTCGGTCACCGGACGCCGTCTCGATCGTGACCACCGTGTAACCCTCGCTGTAGTCGGGCGGACCAACCGGTGGCACGTCCGCCTCGCTCATCGTGACGCGGTCGATCAGGGAATTCTCCCGGTTCGCGGCGAAGCCTTCGGGTTCGAAGTCGACGAGTGTCAGCCCACCTTGCGCAAGTGCCGTCGCCACCACGTATTCCATGCTGAACCGTGCCTCCTGCCCATGCTCTGCCCGCCGCCGCAGCAGGGGGCGGAGGCAGGTTGGATGGGTGACCACGCGTACCGATTCGATGTCGTCCGGGAGCGCGCCGCCCAGTTGCGCGCGCAGGGCGAGCGCGGCGTCGATGGCCCTGTTGGTGCCATAGCACGCCGGGTACTGCTTCAGCGCCCAGTCGGTGCGCCAGCCGTCATATTCGGCCTCCAGCAAGGCCGGCAGCGCCGCGAGCCGGGCGTCGTCGGGGCTGCCGTACAGGTCGACGAAGCCACCGCGGGCCTCGAGTGCGGAGCCGTTGGCCGTCAGGCCGCGCTCCGCCAGGTCGACGGCCAGCACGGCGTCGCGGGCGGCTGCCCCGGAGTGCATGGGCTTGACCATCGTGCCGAAGTTGGCAAGGGAACCCGCTGCCAGCGACGTCACGATGCCCAGCGCCCGTCGGGTGGCTCCTTCGTCGAGGCCCACCAGGTGGGCCAGCGCCGTCACTGCGGCCACGCGACCCACCGTCGATGTCGTGTGCCAGCCCCGGTCGTAGTGCTCGGTGTGGGGGAGCGCGTCGGCGAAGGCGCGGAATGTCGCCGAGCCCACCATGAAGGCGGGCGCCACCTGGTCGAAATCGTGGCCACGGGCGTCCGCGACGGCCAACAGCGCCGGCAGCAGGACGACGCTCGGGTGCGATGGGCGGCCGGGGACCAGATCGTCGTAGTCGAGCACGTGCGCCGCAGTGCCGTTGCGGAGTGCGGCCGCGGCGGGAGCGGTGCGGGCAGCCCTCCCCCAAACAGCGCAGGGACCGGCCGCCGATTCGGTTGCCGCCCAGGCGTCGAAGATCGTCAGCCCCGGGTTGGGCAGGGCGGCTATCGACACGGCAACAGTGTCGAGCACGCAGCGGGCCACGTCGGCCCGCGCGGCACCAGTCACGGGGCCGCGGCGAGCAGTCGCGAACCGGGCCAGGATTGCGGTGACGTCGATGTGGGCCTCAGTCATCAGAGCCTCCGAGATTCGGGTTGTCCAGGACGGATGCCAGTGCCGAACGAAGCAGCCGTCCGGCCTCCTCGGACGAGTCGACAGGTGCATGTCTCCAAGCCACGTAGGCGTCCGGCCGCACGAGCAGGACACCGCCCTCCTCGACTTCACGGGCGCGGCTCCACTCGAAGTAGGGGTCGGCGAAGCCGTGGGCCCCCACCACGACGGTGCGGAGCCAATCAACGTCGAGGGACGCCGCGGCGTCCGCCCACGCGTGGCCGGTGAGTCCCGTCAACACCGTGAAGCGGCCCCGCCCAACCGCGTCCAGTGTCGAGAATCGGTGCCCGTCGGCATCGACCAGCCAGGCGTGCGGGAGCTTCGCCCCCGGCCGCGTCGTCGGCTGGACGTGCCGGATGCGGGATCGCGTCCATGTCTCGGGCGGAGCTGCCGGGTCGGCGAGGACGGCTGTCGAGGCATAGCGGTGGTCGAGTTCAATGCCCTGGGCGTTGAACTCGTCGCTCTTGAGATCGACGGCCGCCTCCAGGCGGGTACGCAGCTCGGCACCGGCCGCATCCGGGGCGCGCAGCGCCGCCAGAGCCGTCTCGACCGAAGTGTCGATGCCGGCGTCCTTCAGCACCGAACGCAACGGCGCATAGTCGTGTCGGGACTGGTTGGCGCGCTCGACGATGCCCCGTCCGACCGGCATCCGTTCGGCCGAGTAGCTCTCCAGCAACGCGGGCCCGGCGTCGCCCCGCACCCCGAACGCCAGCTTCCAGGCGAGATTGAAGGCGTCCTGCAGGCAGGTGTTCGAGCCCAGGCCACTGCTCGGGGGATGCCTGTGCACGGCGTCCCCGCCGCAGAAGACGCGGCCCTTGGAATAGGTGGTGGCGTACGCCTCGTTCACCTGCCAATAGGAGCGCTGGACGATCGAGATCGGCACGTCGTCGTCCCCGATGAGGACGCGCAGCCGCGCGATCAGCTCGTCGTCGCTGATCGTGGGCTCGCCCTGCTCGATGTCATAGCCCCAGCCGATGATCCATTGCGTCCACGGCTTGATGGCCCGCAGGGTGGCCAACGCCATGTCGCCCGTGGTGGCGATGGGGTTGACGAGGCGGTGCAGGATGCTCGGGCGGTGTCCCACGAAGCGGGTGAGGTCGGCGTCGAACAGGGTGTACATGGTGCCGGCCCGGCCCATTCGCCCCTCGATCGTCAGACCCAGATCCTCGGCGACCTTCGAACGAGCTCCGTCGGCGCCCACCAGGTAGCGCGACCGGATCTCATAGGTTTCGCCGCGCAGCCGGTCCCGCACCGTGGTCGTGACGCCGTCGCCATCCTGGACGTGGGACAGATACTCCGTGCTGAATGTGAAAGCGGCACCACGCGCTGCTGCGGCGTCGACCAGGATCGGCTCCATCAGCGGCTGGATCAGGTCGAGCAGCCCGCAGGGGCTCGCCGTCCTGTAGTCGGTCGCCCGTTCGTCACCCGTGCCCCAGGTATGCAGCCGAGCGATTTCCTCGCCCGCGAGGCTGGTGGCGAACACCATGTCACCCATCTTGTCCCAGGACGTGCCGGCGCGCAGGCACTCCTCCTCGACCCCCAGGTCGCGCAACACCTCCATCGCGCGCTGGTTGACAATGTGGGCGCGCGGCGAGTTGGCCAACCACTTCTGCTTCGACACGACCTGGCAGTCGATCCCCTGGATCGCGAGGGCCAGGGCGGTCGCGGAGCCCATTGGGCCCGAGCCGACGATGAGGACGTCGGTGTACGGCATCTTCGGGGTGCTCATGAGGTCCTTCCACTCGCTCGCGGGCCGAGTGTCGCCGCGATCCTGCAAGGCTCGCAGGCACCATCGCGGCGGTCCGCCGGACTCTCGCTGGCCGGAAATCGGAGGCCGAAATGCGGTGAGAATTCCATTGGTTGCGAGATTTCGCCAGGGCCAAAAGGGGCCCTGCTTAGGGTGACCGGACCCGCGTAGTTCCCGACAGAACGCGCAACCCTTCTCAGCCTCACGACCGGACTGGCCGGCGCCATCGGTGCCGCCGGCGAACCCGGTCCCCAGGCATCGTCCGGACCCCCGCGAGGGAATCACGGAAGGAACCCGATGTTCGATCTTGACCAGATCATCGACACGGAGAATGGCCGGATTTCTGGCCGGCTCTACACCGATCCCGTCCTCTATGAAGCCGAATTGGAGGAGGTGTTCGGACGCACCTGGGTCTTCCTCGCCCACGACAGCATGCTGCCCAGGACGGGCTCGTACGTGCAGAACTACATCGGCGAGGATCCGGTTGTGGTCGTGCGGCAGAAGGACGGCTCGGTGGTTGCCTTCCTCAACCAGTGCCGACACCGCGGGATGCGGATCTGCCGTGCCGACCGCGGCACCGCGAAGTCATTCATGTGCAGCTTCCACGGCTGGGCGTACGGACTTGATGGCGCGCTGTTGAGCGTGCCGCACCGCGAGGACACCTACCCCGACTCCTTCGATCCCGCGCAGCTCGGCGCGGTCAAAGTCCCGCGACTGGCCAACTACAAGGGCTTCATCTTCGGCACCTGGGATGCGGACGCGCCCGAGTTCGAGGACTACCTCGGCGACGCGGCCTGGTACCTCGACGGGTACATCGACCGCTGGCCCGGGGGCATGGAGGCGATCGCCGTGCACAAGTGGGTGCTGCCGGCGAACTGGAAGTTCAACGTCGAGCAGCCCACGGGCGACGGTCAGCACGCAGAGATTTCGCACATCTCGGCGATCGAAGCCCTCAAGAGTGGCGGCAGCAGCTTCGATCGGGCGTCGCGGCGTCCGGTGCCGGAGGGCAGGCAGTGGCAGAGCACCTATGGCCACGGCGGCTCGTGGGTGGGGGCTCCGGGCCGGGAGATCGCGAACGCGTCGCCCGCCCTGGTGGCCTGGGAGCGGGAGCACGCGGACGCCGTCGCCGAACACATGGGCGACACGCGGGAGCGGCGCGGGCACGCCAACATCTTCCCCAACTTCATGCTGCTCGGGAACGGCACCTTCCGGGTGACCCATCCCCGGGGCACCGACGAGATGGAGATCTGGGCGTGGACGTTCGTGCCGAGAGAGGCCCCCGACGAGGTCAAGGAGGCCGTGCGGCTCGACGTGCTGCGTACGTTCTCGCCCTCGGGCATGTTCGAGCAGGACGACGCAGAGAACTGGGAGGAGATGCAGCGCATCCTGCGCGGCACCAAGGCCCGCAAGCAGGGCTACACCTACGACATGCGTCGCGTGCCCGCCACACGCGACCCCGACTATCCCGGCGTGAGCACAGCGCACGTCTATTCCGACAACTCGGTGCTCGCCATGTACGACTTCTATCGCGACCTCGTTTCGGGAACGCCCTGGAACGAGATCAGCGCCAGGCGCACGGTCGCCGCGACCGGAAAGGAGCAGTGAGATGACGGTGGCGGACATGCAGTCGCGGGCGTCGATGGCCGAAGCCTTCGAGGTGTCCCGGTTCCTCTATGACGAGGCCCAGCTGCTCGACGACATGGAGTGGGATGCCTGGCTGTCCTGCTATCACCCCGACACCCTCTATTGGGCTCCGGTCCGGGAGAACCGGGTTTATCGAGAGCGGAAGTTCGAGACATATCCGCGCGGGACGTCGGCCCACTTCGAGGAGACGCACATCTTCCTTCAGCAGCGCGTGCACCGGTTGAAGAGCCAGAAGGCGTGGGCCGAGGAACCTGCGTCCCGCTCGCGGCACGCGGTGTCGAACGTCCGGGTCGACCGGACCGAAGATCCCGGGGCGTACTCGGTGCGCTCGAATTTCCTCGTCTATCGCACCCGGGGCGAGCGGGACCAGGACCTGGTGGCCGGCGAGCGCCGCGATCGGATCGTGCGGGCCCCCGAGGCCCCCTACGGCTTCCTGATCCAGGAGCGCCAGGTGCTGTTCGACATGGCAACGATCCTCGTCAAGAACCTCAGCCTCTTCTACTGACCCCAACACGCAGAAGACCACAACGAAGCCAACGAACCAGCCGGTACCTCCGGCACAAGGAGAACCATGAAAGTCAGCACTCTCGAACGCGTCGGGGTCGTCGTCCGCGACTTGGACGCCGCCATGAGCCAGTACGCGAAGTTCCTCGGCATCGACTCCTGGCAGGTCTACGACGCCGACGCCGATGAAGTGAGCGACCTCGTCAGCCGTGGCCGCCGCACCACCGGCACCTATCGCTCAGCAGTGGGCAGCACCAGCGTCGGTGAGGGCCTGAACCCGCTCGACCGGCCCCTCGTGCCGATCACCTTCGAACTGGTGCAGCCCACGGGCGGGGAGACCCCGTTCAACGAGTACCTGCTCACCAAGGGCCCCGGCATCGCCTGGCTCACCGTCCGGCTGGCCGACGACAGCCCGGGGCGCGACGACGTGCCGGGCGCCCTCGCCGAGCACGGCGTTGAGCTGGCGGCGCGGTGGACAGCCGGAGGCGTCCCTCGTCTCTTCTGGGACACCCGTGAGCTGCTCGGTGGTTTCCTGATCGAGGTCGTCACCGAGGCACTCCCTGCGCGCGGCGAGACCCGCACCATCGACGGTGCGGGGCTGCGTGACGGTGAGGCGCCGCTGCCCACCCAGGGCATCCACCACTTCGGTGTGGTGGTTGACGACGTGATGAAGCTCACCCGCAACTACCATGACCTGTTCGGTATCGACGTCTTCCCCATTAGCTCCTGGCGAGCGGAGTACGGACGCCTCGACGCGCCGCAATATTGGGGCGAGCCTGTCGAGCACGGCTATTTCACCGCAGTGGGGCTGTGCGACGACTTCGGCTTCGAGATCATCCAGTGCACCTATGGCGACAGCCACTACAACCGCGATTTCCTCGACCACCGCGGCCCCGGCATCCACCACCTCTTCCCATTCATCACGAAGGACCAGGACGACTGGACGGAGAAGGTGCGCGGGATGCGGGAGCTGGGTGCCACGCTCTGCATGGGTTCCGACCTGCGGGGTGGGGCTGGCGAGTTCGGCTATTTCGACACTCAGGACGAGCTCGGTTTCGTCATCGAGGGCGTGGTTCGGCGGACGGCGCCGGATCCGGCGCTGCCCGGACCCGAGTTCGTTGTCGACTTCCGTGAGGAGGCCGACCGTGGCTAGTCCGATCCGCACGTTGCACATCGTCGAATCCCCCGACGCGCTCGAACCACTCCTGGCTGAAGTGCGGGCCGCTCGGGAGGCGGCCGGCTGCTCGAGCGCCGAGCTCTACCGCTCGGCGGGCACCGACCGGCATTTGGTGCTTACCACCGTCTGGGATTCGGAGAACGCTTTCTCGGCCTGGTGGGCGACCGGCGACTCCGGTGGTTTGCCCGAGCTGAAGCGGCTCGTCGAGGCCCCGGCGGCGGTCAACGAGTTCTATCGACAGGACGCGTACGGCATGGTCGACGGACTGTGGCTGTATGCCGACGCCGACGAGTCCGTCCGGCGGATCGTCTGGCCGGCCCGCGGCGCGGTGCGGATCGTCATCCAGTACGCCATCGAGCCGAACCCGGAGGCCTACGAACGGATCGCGGTGGAGGTCGCCGACACGCGTCGCGAGGCAGGGTGTGCCTTCTATGACTGGCTCGTCAACGTCGAGCTGCCCGATCACCTGGCCCTTGTGGAACTCTGGACCGATCAGGTGCGCTATGACCGCCATTCCCAGCTGCGCGTCGACTCGGCCGCCTACAGGGGCGACCCGCTGCGCAGAAGGCGGCCACCCGAGCGGGGGCCGGTCGCGATCGAATTCTATCGGCAGCAGTCGTTCGTCGCCCAGTACGGGCGGTGGCTGCCCGCCGACGTCGACCAGTACGCGACATCGGTGCGCTGGGCCCCCTGATCGCTCGCCGACCGCTCAACAATCCACCGAACCGAACGTCTGTGTGGGCCTTCGGCCCTCCCCGTCGCTCCGGGCCCACCGTGGCGCGACCAACCCTTGATCACATGATTCATCAAACCTAGGAGCATCCCATGATCCATCTGCCCTCTCGTCGTACTTTCCTGCTCGGAACGCTCGGCGCAGCGATCGGCCTTGGCGTATCGGCGTGTGCCGGTTCGGGACCGGCAGCCGACCCCGGCGCCTCGGGCCCGGGTGGGCAGGGTCCCATCGAACAGCCCGACGTCAGCGTGGCGGTCTTCCCGTCCTTCAACGGAATCGGTGCAGCGCTGGCCATCCAAGAGGGCATCCTCCAGGAGAAGGGACTCAACGGCACCCTGGTGCTGGCAGGCACGCCTGCCGAGGGCACGCCGCAGTTGCTGGGCGGCAAGGTGCAGTTCGCCATGATGGATATGACGGTGTTGGCCATGGCGAAGGCGAAGGGCGTGCCGATGCAGATGGTCGCTCCCGGTGGCATCGGCAAGATCCCGCCGCACGACGGTCCGCTCGGTTTCGTCAACCTGTGGGTCCGCTCCGAATCGAACATCGCCTCGGTGAAGGACCTGACCGATGCGTTGGTGGCGATCCCGCAGATCAACAGCCAGATCTGGGTCGATGTGCGAACTGCGATCGACAACGCGGGCGGTGACTCGTCCAAGACGAGGTTCAGCGAGGCCCCGAATGCCATTGCGGCGTTGAAGGCCGGTCAGGCGGACTGCACGATCACGGCCGAACCCGCCGGGACGCGTACGCTCAGCGATCCCACGGTCAAGCCCTTGGCTCCGGTGGAGTTCGCCGGGGGTGGAGTGGCGTACGCCTATGCCTGAACCCACGAGTTCGCGGCCAAGAATCCCAACACCGTGAAGGCGTTCGCCGAGGGGATCCTGGCGGCCAACAAGAAGGCCAACGCCGACAAGGAGGCGAGCGTACGGGCCGCGGCGTCGATGATGAACGTTGATGAGGCGCTGCTGAACGAGGCGATCTTCCCCCTCAACGCCGAGGAACACGCGACGGTCGAGGACATCGGCGCCTCCATCGAACGGATGAAGAAGTACGGGCTGCTCACCGACGAGGACGCACCGAAGGCCGAAGACCTCATCGCCCAACTCTGACGAGCAGGCAGATCAGCGGCCGGGCGGTGTTCCGGCCTGTCCGGGCGGCGCCCAGGGACCGGGGGAGTGTCGTCCGGTCGCCTGCCCGGATTTGGGTGCAGCATCCCCGCGAAAGGACACGATGATGGAGACGGCAGACGCCCACGGCGCACCGAACGGCTACGACACTGATGTGCTCGTGGTCGGCAGCGGTCCCGCCGGATCGACCACCGCCCTCGCCCTCGCGACGTACGGCGTCCGCGTGCGGGTTGTGACGCGCTACAACTGGCTCGCCAACACCCCTCGCGCCCACATCACGAACCAGCGTGCGATGGAGGTGCTGCGCGACCTCGGCGTCGAGGACGTCGCCCACCTCGTCGGCACACCCTGGTCGGACATGGGCGAGATGGTGTTCGCCAAGAACCTGGTCGACCCGGAGATCGCCCGCCTCGGGGTCTGGGGCGTTGGGATCGAGCGGCACTCCGATTATGAGCAGGGCAGTCCCTGTCCGCTGCTCGACATCCCACAGCCGCTGATGGAGTCGTTGCTGGTGGATGCGGCGGCGGCCCGGGGCGCCAGCTATTCGTTCAACACCGAGTTCGTCGCCCACACCGACGATGGCTCGGGAGTCGTGGCCACGCTGCGCGATCGGCTCTCCGGCTACGAGTACCAGGTGCGCAGCCGCTATCTGGTCGGTGCGGACGGCGCGAACTCGGCCATCGTGGACGCCGTCGGGCTGCCCATGACCGGTGAGATGGGTTTGGAGGGCACGGTCTATGCCAGGTTCGAGGCCGATCTGACAGCGCTGGTCGCCCACCGGCCCGGCATCCTGCATCGCATTCTCTATCCCGGCTTCGGCCAGATCGGGCTCCGGACCCTGCGGGTCGTCCGGCCGTGGAACGACTGGCTGGCCGGCTGGGGCTTCGATCTCTCGGGCCCTGCGCCCGATCTGAGCCAGGAGAGCGTCGAAGAGGTGATCCGCACGATGATCGGTGACCCCGACATCCCCCTGCGCGTCCGGGACGTCTCGATCTGGAAGGTCAACAAGATGTACGCAACCCGATACTCGGCCGGCCTGGTCCACTGCGCGGGTGATGCCGTGCACCGACATCCGCCGTCCAGCGGTCTGGGGTCGAACACATCGATGCAGGACGCCTTCAACCTCGCCTGGAAGCTCGCCTATGCCGTGCATGGCTGGGCCGGACAGGACCTGTTGGACACCTATTCGACGGAGCGGGCGCCGGTCGGCCGGCAGATCGTCGAGCGTGCCAACCAGTCGCGGGACGACTATGCCGCCCTCAACGAGCTGCTGCGGCCGGACGAGAACGGCACCCTTCCGATCGATCGGATCGACGACGCGACCGAGGCGGGGGTTTCGGCCCGGGCGGCGCTCGTCGAAGGGGTCCGCATCAAGAACTACGAGTTCAATGCCCAAGGCGTCGAACTGAACCAACACTACGAGTCTGCAGCGGTGCTGCCCGATGGCCGCCGGAGCGGGACGATGCCGATCCGTCCCTGCACGTGCACCGCTCGACCGACCCGGGCGCCAAAATCCCGCACGCCTGGCTGGTGCGCCCCGGGGGACACCGCGTCTCCACCCTGGAGGTGGTCGGCCGCGGTCTGTTCAGCTTGGTCACCGGCGTGGCCGGCGTCGCGTGGGAGGGCGCTGTAGAACGTCTCGACCTGCCGTATCTGCGGACTGTCCGAATCGGAACGGCGGAGCTGCGCGACGTCTACGGCACCTGGCACGACGTGCGCGACATCGAGGAGGCCGGTGCCCTTCTGGTCCGTCCTGATGGGCACATCGCCTGGCGGCATTCGGCGGCCGTGTGGGGGCCGGACGAGGCCCATGGTCTCCTGGTCGATGCGCTCACCCGGCTGGGGCTGACCCACGCGTGAGTGGGTTCACGGGACGATCGGGTGCGGGAAGCCGCCGTCAGCCCGCCGTTCTCAGCCGAGCCAACTCGTCGCTCATCGCGCGGCTCATCGGCACCAGTACGCGGGACACCGCGGCCGCCGACCCCTGCCCGACCGGCAGGGCGATGCAGACGGCTGCGCGGATCCTGCGCTCCTCGTCGACGAGCGGGGCGGAGACCCAGGCGAGACCTTCCGCGGAGGAGGTGGCATAGCCGCGTTGCTTGATATGCGCCAGGTCGCGGCGCAACGCCGGGGTCGGTTTGATGGCGGCCTTGAACGGCAGGGTCTGGTCGCCCCAGGTCAGGAAGGTGATGCCGGCCGCGTGCGACAGGGCGGGAAAACCGACATGGTAGGGCCAGACGTGCTGGGCGGCTCGCCCGCAGATGCGGTCGATCGCAAAGACCTGGTCGCCCTCGAGTCCGGCCAGGATGACCGGCGCCTTGATCGCCTCATAGAGGTCGACCAGGAACGGCCGGGAGACATCGCGCAGCTGGCGCCGGTCGGGCACCCAGTGGCCCAGCCGCCAGATCCGCTCGCCGAGCTGATAACGGCCGTGACCGGTGCGAGCCACCGCGTCCCATTCGACGGCTGGCCAGGATGCGGTGCACCGTGGCCGGCGGGAGGCCGGTCGCGCTGCAGATGCCCGACACGGATTGCTCGGTGTGGTCACGCCCGAAGCAGTCCAGCACCTCCAACGTGCGGCCAAGAACCGAGCGCGGCATTTCCGGCGACGTGGGGGGCCTGTCGATCATGATTCCTCGATGATGGAACCTCATTCCTCAAGACGGAACCAATATTCCGGTGGGTGATCGACTGCGGGTGACCCGGCTGGGACAGTCGAGAGATTCTCAGGCGCGGTCGTGCCTCGCCTTGGCTGAGCTGCGCCTGCTTCAGCGCGGCATGCGCCGCCAGATCGCGCGCGGGATGAACGGCGCGACGGAGAACATCACGCGCAGTTGCCAAGGGATCCACAGCTCCACGCGGCGGCCCCTGTGGATCTCCTGCACAACGGCATCCGCCACCTGATCGGGGGTGGACGAGAAGGGGGCCGGGTCCATGCCAGTGGTCATCCGTCCGATGACGAAGCCCGGTCGGGCGATGATGAGGCGAACGCCCGTCCCGTGCAACGCATCCGCCAGCCCTGACGCGAATCCGTCCAGGCCGGCCTTGGCCGAGCCATAGACATAATTGGCCCTGCGCACCCGCACCCCGGCGACGGAGGAGAAGGCGACGAGCGTGCCGCTCCCGCGCGTACGCATCCGCTCGGCCAACGCGGTCAGCAGGCTGGCCTGGGCGAGAAAGTCCGTATGCAGGATGGCGACCGCCGCGCGATGGTCGCGCTCGGCCACTTCCTGATCGCCCAGGATCCCGAAGGCGAGGATCGCCACGTCCACCGGCCCGGCCTCGGCTTCGATCCGATCGAGCAGGGCAGCGTGGTCGTCGGTGTCGTCGGCGTCGAACTCGAGAGTGACGACGCGCGCCGCACCGGCTGCCAGACAGGCGGCTTCCTCGTCGACGAGCGGACCGGGGCGCGCCAGGAGAACGATGGTGTTGCCGGGAGCGAGCCGGGTGGCGATGGCGGCGCCGATCTCGCTGCGGCCCCCGAAAACGGCGACGACCTGGCCTGGATGGTGCGGCATGCACTCACCCTAGGCCAGGTCGTCCGGATCAACTCAGCTCGGAGTCACGCGGTGTCCGACGTCCGGCGGTGTCGAGGTCACTGCCAGTGCGGGTCATCCATCTGCGTTTCGTGGACGGTGCCCTGGGGATGCTCGGCCGGGCCATAGATCGAATAGAGCTTGAGCTCCTGATTCGGCATGTCATTCACGATGTTGTGCCACGTGCCGGCCGGGACGAGGATCGCCCGGTCCTCCTGGACATTGCCGGCGAAGCGGAGGTTGCCCTCGGCATCACCGAAATAGACCTTGGCCTTGCCGCCCTCGACGCGCAGGAACTGGTCGACATCGTCGTGCATCTCGAGCCCGACGTCACCGCCGACCGGGATGTTCATGAGCGTCACCTGGAGCAGTTCCCCGGTCCAGGCGGCGGTCCGGAAATTGGTGTTGGCCATCGTGGCGTCCTCAATGTTGAAGACGAACGGGCCACCACCGGGATCGACCATGAACGGGTCGGTCGGGGTCACGTCGGCAACCGTCGGGTTCGGCTTCGGATCGCCTGCATGCGGGTCGTCGGCCTGCGTCCGGTGAACGGTGCCCTCGGGGTGCTCGGCAGGGCCATAGAGCGAATAGAGCTTCAGGGGTTCCATGCCGGTGTTGACGATGTTGTGCCAGGTGCCGTCCGGAATCAGGATGACGTCGCCGGCTCCGGCGTCCTTGACGAAGGTGAAGGCTTCCTCGGTGCCCATCATCACCCGAGCCGTGCCGCTCTCGACACGGAAGAATTGGTCAACGCCGTGGTGGACCTCAAGGCCGACGTCGCCGCCCACGGGGATGCTCATGAGGGTCACCTGGAGATCGGTCGCGGTCCAGGCAGCCGTGCGGAAGTTGCGATTCTTGAGCGTTTCCTGAGCGATCATGAACGTCGCCGGGGTGTTGCCGAGGTCCGTCACGGTCGTGCCGTAGCCGCCACCGTTGTTCTTGGCGTGGTTGTCCTTGGCGTTGTGATTGGCGTGCGCCGGAGGGGCGGCGTGGGTCG